>NZ_JBGLRL010000002.1:0-382484 GCF_041402505.1 Aeromonas sp. S2(2024) | reverse complement strand
CTCGATGACTTCCACCATGTTTTGCCATGGCAGAATCTGCTCCATGCGGGACAAGAAAATCTCTTTTCTGGTCTGACGGCGCTTACTGCTGAATTCACTGTCGGCGAAGGTGAGCTGATGACTCATGATGAACCCTTTTTCATGGCTCCAGATGACAAACATGATCTCATATCAGGGACTTGTTCGCACCTTCCTTAATGAATAGTTTATCGAAATGTTTGTTAATGGCGTTTTGTTGTTTTGTGCACACATGGGCATATGCTGTTGAGGATTGTTCAGATGAAATCATATATCAAGTGGATACCAATATTGAAAGTGGTGAGCCAGTGAGTGTTGTATCAATAAAGTATAATGAGGAGGTGAGATCGTTCACAGTTCCGTTTACTGCGGGAAATAGTTCATGTAAAAGAATAAATAATGATGGTCTTATAAAACTAACTGTTCCTTCTGATGGGCCCAGACAGAGTGCCGTATATTATTTTGATGTTGCTGGGAAGCTTAATTATATAGGTGGTGCATCTATCTCAACAAGCTCAGGCGAGGAGCGAGTAAGTGGTATTGGCAAAATAAATAAGGGCGATGGAATCACTGCGGTTAATTTGGCAGGGGTAGCAAGTGAAGATGCTTCTATCATAAGTAAAATCATAAATATTCCTTATGTTCTTACAGATAATAAAGTGTCAGACCTATACAGTGAGATGCGTTATATTGAGATCGATGCATTGTCAGAGAGTACTGGGAACAAAATTTGTGACAGTGACGAGAGCGTGTTCTATTACTGTAAGACAAAATCGGGGAAAAATTTGAACTTATGTTACTCTCCTTTCTCAGGAGACATAACATATAATTATGGCAGGCAGGGAAAGGAGCTATCACTTAATGATTTTTCATTGATGGGTGAGATATTTAGCTTTAAGAATAAAAATACGATGTACAATGTGTCACCTGATAAGGGTGAGATATCAGTGATCCAGAATGGCAAGATATTATCTGTTATTTCATGCACATGAAATATTTATTTTTGTATAGATTCTATTATATTCCGACACCGGCTTAAGGCCGGTGTTTTTATATCCAGGATCGCGTAGTTACGGCTCTCAGGTTCGTTCTCTTTTATCTGAGCATCGAGATCAGCTGTGTTCGTTTTTGTCGGGGATGTTGCCTGAAAGGCTCCCATTGAAGCTTTTTTGTGTGGCATTAACAAGTCGGATGTAGGCAGCAGTGGCAGGTCCTGATGATTAGCAATCCAGGTTTGATTAATTAATCGGTCTTGTACTGTTTTTTCCAAGCTTTCTTTGCGTGCCCCACTTGGAAAAATTGCGGTCCCAGTATCGATAACAGCCAATATCACTCGTAGGAGAATGATACTGTGACAACGCTTTCATTTTCTTTAATGGATGGCCGGAATGGATCGATAATTTATATGATTTTAATTGTATTGGATCTTGAAATGCCTCTTTATGGGTATTCTGTGTCATGCTTATGAAGCAATAAGTGCATGTTATATATAGCTTTTTATTTTCATTTCATGGGGTCTCGAGCGCATTAAAGTGTGGTGACTTGATAAAGATCAACATAAAGGGGGAGGGGGAGGCATAGCATTCCCGCCATTAAGCATTTGTCAAACAATGCTCACTGACGGGAATAAAAAGAATGGTCGAGGATACTTTTTTATCGGCTCATGGAATTAATCGCCGTGACTTTATGAAATTGTGTGCCGGGATGGCCGCAACCCTGGGATTAAGTCAGAATGCCGTCGCCAAGATGGCCACCGCGCTTACCAGCCCCGAGCGGCCGCCGGTGATCTGGATTGGGGCGCAGGAGTGTACTGGCTGTACCGAGTCGCTGCTGCGGGCCACTCACCCCACCATCGAGAACCTGATCCTCAATACCATTTCGCTGGAGTACCACGAGGTGCTCTCGGCGGCCTTTGGTCATCAGGCGGAAGAGAACAAGCACAACGCCATCAAGCGTTATAAAGGCAAGTATGTGCTGGTGGTGGATGGCTCCATTCCGCTCAAAGATGGCGGCGTATTCTGCATGGTGGCCGGTGAGCCCATCGTCGACCATATTCGCCGCGCCGCCGCCGATGCGGCTGCGGTCATCGCCATCGGCTCCTGCTCCGCCTGGGGCGGTGTGCCTGCCAGCGGCGGCAACCCGACCGGCGCCGTCAGCCTGGAAGAGGCCCTCGGCAATATCGGCACCCCCATCATCAATATCCCGGGCTGCCCACCCAATCCCCACAACTTCCTCACCACGGTCGCCTACTACATCACCTACGGCAAGCTGCCGGCGCTGGATAGCAAGAAGCGTCCGCTGTTTGCCTACGAGCGCCTGATCCACGAGAACTGCGAGCGTCGTCCGCACTTCGATGCAGGCCGCTTTGCCAAGGAGTTTGGCGATGAGGGGCACCGTCAGGGCTGGTGTCTCTACCATCTGGGCTGCAAGGGGCCGGAGACCTATGGCAACTGCTCGACCCTGGAGTTCTGCGATGTGGGCGGCGGCATCTGGCCGGTCGGCATCGGCCACCCTTGCTATGGCTGCAACGAGCAGGGGGTCGGTTTCAGCAAGGGGATCTTCCAGCTCGCCAAGGTGGAGAACCCGACCCCGCGGGTGGATAAACCCGACGTGAAGATCCAGGAGGGGGGCTATACCTCGCCCACCGCGACCGGCCTTATCGGTGGCGCCCTCGGGGTGCTGGTGGGGGTGAGTCTGATGACGGTGCGTGAACTCGGTCGCCAGCAGAAGCGCCACGAAGCCGGGCAGCACCCATCACGGGAGGAATGACCGTGAACAGACGCAATTTCCTCAAATTCGCTTCCGTCGGTGCACTGGCGGCGGGCACAGCCGTACCCGGCACCGCACTGGCGGCGGCCAAGAACAAGCCGCCCATTCCCGGGGCGCTCGGTATGTTGTATGACTCCACCCTCTGCGTCGGCTGTCAGGCCTGTGTGGCGGAGTGTCAGCGTCTCAACGGCAACCCGGCCAATCCGGAGGGCGCACAGATCTGGTCCACCAACGACAAGCTGACCCCCTACACCAACAACATCATTCAGGTGTGGAAGAGCGGCACGGGTGAGCACAAGGATCAGCTGGTGGATGGCTACGCCTACATCAAGAAGCAGTGCATGCACTGTGTCGATCCCAACTGCGTCTCGGTCTGTCCGGTGCAGGCCCTTACCAAAGATCCCAAGACCGGCATCGTTCACTACAATCCGGACGTCTGTACCGGCTGTCGCTACTGCATGGTGGGCTGCCCGTTCGATGTGCCCAAATATGACTACGACAATCCGCTGGGGGCGATCCACAAGTGCGAGCTCTGCAACCAGAAGGGGCTTGAACGAATTGATCAGGGCAAGCTGCCCGGTTGTGTCGAGGTGTGCCCGACCGGCGCCGTGATTTTCGGCACCCGTGAGGAGCTGATGGCCGAGGCCAAGCGTCGCCTGCTGGCGGCCCCTGGCAGCGAATATGCCTACCCGCGCCAGACCTTCAGCGCCAACGACCCTTACCTGCATGAAGTGCCCAACTACCAGCCTTACGTCTATGGCGAGAAGGAGGGGGGCGGCACCCAGGTGCTGGTGCTGGCCGGAGTGCCCTACACCAAGCTCGACATGCCCGACTTGCCGGAGCTCTCCTCCGGTGCCCGCTCCGAGCATATCCAGCACACCCTCTACAAGGGAATGGTGCTGCCCATGGTGGTGCTGACCGGACTCTCGGTGCTCATTCGTCGCAATAGCAAGAAGAACGGTCACGATCACCATCACGATGATGGTCATGATCAGAGCAGCGCTCAGATTAAAGATCAGAGTTCAGCAAAGGGGGGCAAGGATCATGAGTAATCACAAGGCGCATCCTCTCGGCGGCAAGCTGGTCAGCTGGCCGGTGCTGGTGCTGGCCCCCTTTGCCGTGCTGTGCGGCATGTTGATCTTGAAACGCCTCTTCTTCGGGCTGGGTTCGGTCACCGACTTGAACGGGGGTTACCCCTGGGGGTTGTGGATCTCCTTTGACCTGCTGATCGGCACCGGTTTCGCCTGTGGCGGCTGGGCGCTGGCCTGGGCGGTCTATGTGTTCAACCGGGGCGAGTATCACCCGCTGGTGCGACCGGCGCTCTTGGCGAGCCTGTTCGGCTACTCGCTCGGTGGTCTCTCCATCACCATCGACGTGGGCCGTTACTGGAACCTGCCCTACTTCTACCTGCCCGGTCACTTCAACACCTCCTCGGTGCTGTTCGAGACGGCGGTCTGCATGACCATCTATATCGGGGTGATGGCGCTGGAGTTTGCGCCCGTGCTGCTGGAGAAGTTCGGCTGGAAGGCGTCACTCATTCGCCTCAACAAGATCATGTTCTTCGTGCTAGCGCTGGGGGCACTGCTGCCCACCATGCACCAATCCTCCATGGGCTCGTTGATGATCGTCGCGGGGGAGAAGATCCATCCGCTCTGGCAAAGCTACGAGCTGCTGCCGGTCTTCTCCTTACTGACCGCCTTCATCATGGGTTTTTCCATCGTGGTGTTTGAGGGATCCCTGGTGCAGGCGGGACTGGCGGGGCGCGGCCCCAACGAGAAGTCGCTGTTCTACAAGCTGACTCAGGTGATCGACATCTTCCTGATCCTGTTTGTGGCGCTGCGCTTTGCCGAGATCGTCATCAACGACAAGTCGGAGTACCTCTCCGAGTGGAACCGCTTCTCCATCATGTTCTGGAGCGAGATTGCGCTGATGATCTTCCCGCTGCTGGTGTTCCACTGGGACAAGAGCCGTCGCGATTCGCGCATGTTGTTCCTGGGGGCCCTCAGCATGTTGCTGGGCGCAGCCCTCTGGCGACTGGATTACTCCCTGCTCGCCTTCAACCCCGGCAATGGCTACCACTACTTCCCCTCCGCGGAGGAGGTACTGATCTCCCTGGGTTTCGTCGCCATCGAGGTGTGTGCCTATTTGCTGTTGATCCGGCTGCTGCCGGTACTGCCATCACTTGAACGTGTTCACCAAGATTATCAGGCCCGAGGGAAAGCCAACGTATGAGCCAACGTATCACCATAGACCCCATTACCCGCATTGAGGGGCACCTGCGTATCGACTGCGAAATCGAAGGCGGCAAAGTGACCAAAGCCTGGTCGTCCGGCACCATGTGGCGCGGGATGGAGGAGATCGTCAAGGGCTGCGATCCACGCGATGCCTGGATGATCGTGCAGCGCATCTGCGGGGTATGCACCTCCATTCACGCCATCGCCTCGGTGCGGGCGGTGGAGAACGCCATCGGCGCCAAGGTACCGGTCAACGCCCAGTACATCCGCAACCTCATTATCGCGGCCCACAACATCCACGATCACATAGTCCACTTCTATCAGCTCTCCGCGCTGGACTGGGTGGACATCACGGCCGCACTGCAGGCCAATCCGCAAAAAGCGGCCGACCTGCTCAAGGGGGTATCGACCTGGTCCCTCAACAGTGCCGATGAGCTGACCAAGGTGCAGGACAAGATCCGCGCCCTGGTGGCTAGCGGCCAGCTCGGCATCTTTGCCAACGGCTATTGGGGTCACAAGGCGATGAAGCTGAGCCCGGAGGTGAATCTGATCGCCGTGGCCCACTACCTGCAGGCACTGGAGTGTCAGCGCGATGCCAACCGCATTGTCGCCATCCTCGGTGGCAAGACCCCCCACATTCAAAACCTGGCGGTGGGCGGGGTGGCCAACCCCATCAATCTGGATGCACCGAGCGTGCTCAACCTCGAGCGGTTGCTCTATGTGAAGAGCTTTATCGACCGGCTCGGCGAGTTTATCGAGCAGGTCTACAAGGTGGATGCCGCCATCATAGCCGCGCACTATCCCGAGTGGCTGAACCTGGGGCAGGGGGCCAAGCACTACCTGAGCGTGCCGGAGCTCCCCACCGACGCCAACGGCGGCAGCTTCCTGATGCCCGGTGGCTACATCGAGAATGGCGATCTGGCCGGCTATCGTCCCATCGAGAGCCATCAGGATGCCTGGCTGATGGATGGCATCGCCGAGAGCAACAAGCACGCCTGGTACAAGGATGACTCCCCCCTCAAACCCTGGGAGGGCAAGACCGAGCCCAACTACACCGGCTGGCAGGATGACGGCAAGTACTCCTGGGTCAAATCTCCCACCTTCTACGGCAAGGTGGTGGAGGTGGGGCCGCTTGCCGACTTGCTGGTGAAGCTGGCCGCCAAGCACCCGGAGACGGTGGCGCACTTCGATCAGCTGAACGGCCTCTATAAAACGCTCACCGGTTCAGCCATCAAGACTGAACAGCTGCACTCCACCCTGGGCCGCATCATCGGCCGGGCGGTGCGCTGCTGCGTGCTGAAAGACACCTTGTCTCATCAGTGGAAGGCGCTGGTGGACAACATCGGCAAGGGAGATTTCAGCGCCTACATCAAGACCGAGATCCCGGCGGACAAGGAGTTTCGCGGGGTGGGCTTTGAAGAGGCGCCGCGCGGCATGCTCTCCCACTGGATCGTCATCAAGGGCGGCAAGATCGAGAACTATCAGGCGGTGGTGCCATCGACCTGGAACTCGGGCCCGCGCAACTTCAATGACGAGCCCGGTCCCTACGAGCAGGCGCTGGTGGGCACCCCGGTGGCGGATCCCGCCAAACCGCTGGAGGTGGTGCGCACCATCCATTCGTTCGACCCCTGCATGTCCTGCGCGGTCCACGTGGTGGATACCCAGAATGGCGAAACGACTCAGGTGAAGGTGCTGTGATGAACACCCTGATCCTGGGCGTGGGCAACCTGCTGCTCAGCGATGAGGCGGTGGGCGTGCGCATCGTCGAGGGGCTGGGGCGCGAATACCGTTTCGCTCCCGGCATCGAGCTGCTGGACGGCGGTACCGCCGGTATGGAGCTGCTCGAAGCGATGGCCAGTCGCGACCACATCATTCTGGCGGATGCGGTGCGCAGCGGTAATCCGCCGGGTACCGTGGTGACCCTGAAGGATGAGGAGATCCCGACCCTGTTTGGCCGCAAGATCTCCCCGCACCAGCTGGGGCTGGCGGACGTGCTCTCGGCGCTGCATATGACGGGGGAGTCGCCCAAGCGGCTCACCCTGATCGGGGTCGAGCCCGAATCCCTGGAGCCCCGCATCGGCCTCACCCCCGTGGTGGCGGCTGCCATGGGGGAGGCGACGGATCGGATTTTGACCCTGCTGGCTGCCGTTGGTGCGCCCGCCATTGCGCTCTCTGAGCAGGAGAAAGCTGAACAAGCGCGGGAGGGCCTATGGCGCAGTCCCATTTAAGCGAGCTTGATGCCGTGCAAGAACGCGTGCAGGAGTTTGCCGGTTTTACAAGCGATCCCGCACCTCTGCTGGTAGCCCAGTACGAGCGGATCGCTCGCGAAGAGATGCAGGCGTTGCCCTTCTATCACGCCACCATGCCCATCGTGGCCGAGTGCGTGCTGTTTGAAGGGCAGTGGCTCGGTTGCGTGCTCACCCCCTGGATGCTGAGCGTGGTGGTGTTGCCGGGGCCGGATCAGCTTTGGCCGGTGCGCAGCAGCGAACGCCTCGCCCTGCAGCTCCCCTGCGGCAACCTGACCTTTATGGTGGGTGAACTGCCCGAAAGTGGTCAGCTGCTGGCCTGCTCCCTGATGTCCCCCATCGATCCCCATCTCGGTGCCGAGCAGGGGCGCTCACTGGTAAGCAGCACCCTCAAGATGCTGCACTCCTTGCCTGTGCAGCAGGGGGAGGGACGTGTCGATCTCGGCCGGCGACGGCTGTTTGGTGCGCGCGGGTGTTAGCCTGCCTGCGTTGGTAAAAAAGATGGGGCCCTTATCGGCCCCTCATTCGCTTCTATCGGTGCCACCTTTTCTCGCGCTCTCGCACCCGGTGGCAACAGATGAAAAAGGAATGCTATGACCTTCCGAACGTATGATGCACGCGCCGCCGGGGCTTTGCTGGCCCTGCTATTGGGCGCCAGCCCCTTGGCGCAGGCCGCCCTCGCCACTGAGACCACCCCAGTTACCCAGCCGGTTCCTGCCGAACTCAAGCTCGCCATCGGCGCCGAGCCTACCGAAGGGTTTGACCCTCTGCTTGGTTGGAGTCACGGCAGCTACCTGCTGCTGCACAGCCCGCTGCTCAAGCAGAATGCAGACCTCAGTTGGCAGAATGTGCTCACCCAATCTGTGACCCCGAACCAGGATGGCAAGGGGTGGCTTATCACCCTCAAGCCCGACCTGAAATTCTCCAACGGCGCGCCGCTCACCGCCGAAGATGTGGCCTTTACCTACAAGAGCGCGGCCAGGGGCGGCGGCAAGATCGACATGGGCAACTTTGTCTCTGCCAAGGTGGTCTCGCCCACCGAGGTCGCCATAGTCTTAAGCGCCCCCCAGAGCACCTTCGTCAACGTGCTGGGATCCTTGGGCATAGTGTCAAAGCGGGATTACGATCCCAAGCGTTATGCCCGCGAGCCTGTCGGCGCCGGCCCCTACCGGCTGGTAAGCTTCCTGCCAGGCCAGCAGCTGGTGGTGGAGGCGAACCCCCATTACGCCGGTGGCAACAATGACTTCAAACG
Source organism: Aeromonas sp. S2(2024) (assembly GCF_041402505.1). Classification (NCBI taxonomy): domain Bacteria; kingdom Pseudomonadati; phylum Pseudomonadota; class Gammaproteobacteria; order Aeromonadales; family Aeromonadaceae; genus Aeromonas; species Aeromonas sp. S2(2024). Next base: position 373,965 of record NZ_JBGLRL010000002.1, on the reverse strand, counting down.
GCTGGTGTTTGTCTTTATCGATGAGGAGAGCGCCTATGCCGCCGCCCAGAGCAGCCAGCTCGATCTGGTGCGCATCCCCCCGTCGCTGGCGCCCACAGTGCCTGCCTCGCTCAAGCTCTGGGTTCGGCCGAGCGTGGAGAACCGCGGTATCGTCTTCCCCATTCCTGCAGCAGGTAAAAAAGACGCCAAAGGTTATGCCATCGGCAACGACGTGACCGCCGATGTGGCGGTGCGCCGCGCCATCAACTACGCCATCGACCGCAAGCTGCTGGCCGATCAGCTGCTGGAGGGGCACGCCATCCCTGCCTACAGCGCGGTGGAAGGCTTGCCCTGGCAAAGCAAATCTACCGCCTTCAAGGACGGCGATGCCGCCCATGCCAACGCCCTGCTCGACAAGGCAGGCTGGAAGATGGGCAGTGACGGCATTCGCCACAAGGGCGACCAGCGCGCCGCCTTTACTCTCTGGTACACCAGTGGCGACAGCACCCGCCGGGATCTGGCGGAAGCGGTGCGGGCCATGCTCAAACCCATAGGTCTGGAGGTGAGCCTCAAGTCCGGCAGCTGGGAGCAGGTGGAGCGCGAGATGCACGCCAATCCGGTGCTGATGGGGTGGGGGAGTCTGGATCCCATGGAGCTCTATCACCACTATCAGAGCGGAGCCGGCGGCGTTGAGTTCTACAACCCGGGCTACTACAGCAACCCTGTGGTGGATGGCCACCTCAAGCTGGCGCTGGATGCCCCGAACTGGCAGGCGGCCGTGCCCTTCTGGCAGCAGGTGGAGTGGGATGGCAAGACAGGCGCCGGGGTGCAGGGGGATGCCGCCTGGGCCTGGTTACTCAATGTGCAGCACACCTATCTCGCCAACCGCTGCATCGACCTTGGCAAGGGGGCGCCGGAAATTCACGGTAGCTGGTCTTTGCTCAACAACCTCTCTGACTGGCGGTGGACGTGCCGCTAAGTTCGTCCACTATGATGAGCGTCACTGTGAAAGCCCTGCTGCGTCTGGCAGGGCTTTTATGCTTGGTGTCGGTCGCTACCTTTGTGTTGCTCAGCTACTCCCCCATCGATCCCATCAAGGCCTATATCGGCAACGATCTGCTCCATGTGCCGCCAGAGCAGTACGCCCGCATCGCCGCCAGCTGGGGGCTGGATCAGCCGCTCTGGCTGCGCTACTGGCGCTGGTTTAGCCAGGTGCTGCAGGGGGATCTCGGTTACTCCATGCTCTACAACACGCCGGTGAGCGAGGTAATTGGCCAGCGCTTTGCCGCCTCCTTCCTGCTGCTGGCCGGCGCCTGGCTGCTCTCCGGCTTTTTCGGCATCCTGCTTGGGCTCTGCGCCGGTCGCTATCTCAACCGCTGGCCCGATCGTCTTATTTGCCGCTTTGCCTACCTGCTCGCCTCCCTGCCCACCTTCTGGGTCGGCCTCTTGCTGCTGGCGCTGTTTGCGGTGCACTGGCCGCTGTTGCCGGTCTGCTGTGCCTGGACGCCGGGGCTCGCTGCCGATGAGGCTGACTGGGCATTGCGGGCGCGCCATCTGCTGCTGCCGGTGACCACGCTGGCGCTGCTCGGGGTGGGCAATATCGCGCTGCATACCCGGGGGCGGGTGGCCGAGGTGCTGGAGAGCGACTTTATCCGTTACGCCCGCGCTCAGGGGGATGGCGGCTGGCCCATGTTGCGTTTTCACGTGTTGCGCCACGCCCTGACTCCGGCGCTCTGCCTGCAGTTTGCTTCCCTTGGTGAGCTGATTGGCGGATCTCTGCTGGCGGAGAAGGTTTTCTCCTACCCAGGGCTTGGGCAGGCCACCGTGGATGCGGGGCTGAGGGGGGATATTCCCCTGCTGATGGGCATAGTGCTCTTCTGCACCCTGCTGGTCTTTATTGGCAACACTGTGGCCAGTTTGCTGCTGGCCCGCATCAATCGGGGCTGGGAGGGTGAGCATGCTGTTTAATCCGCTTCCCTCCATAGTGCGCCTGGCCGTGGCTCTGATCGGATTGGCGCTGCTGGCCGCCTACGGCTGGAGCTTGTCGGCTCAGGATGTGCCCATGGATCTACTGGCCCGCCAGCAGCCTCCCTCGCTGGCCCACTGGTTCGGCACCGATCAGATGGGGCGGGATCTCTGGCTGCGGGCCTTTCAAGGCACCCTCACCAGTCTGGAGTTGGGTATCAGCACGGCACTCTGCAGTGGGCTGCTGGCCATGGTGGCGGCAAGCCTCTCGCTGGTTCATCCCAGATGTGATGCGGCGGTGCGGCTGGTGATCGATGCCATGCTGGCGCTGCCCCATATGCTGCTGCTGATCCTTATCTGTTTTACCGTGGGTGGGGGCATGCGCGGGGTGATCCTGGCTGTGGCCCTGACCCACTGGCCCAAGCTGGCGCTCATTCTCTGCGTCGAGGCGCGGCGGATCGCCTGCAGTGACTATGTGGTGCTGGCCCGCTGTCAGGGGATGGGGGCGCTGCGTCGCTGGCGCACCCACCTGCTGCCAGGGCTGTTGCCCCAGTGGTTTATCGGCACCCTGCTGATGTTTCCCCATGCGGTGCTGCACAGCGCGGCCTTGAGCTTTCTCGGCTTTGGGTTGGCGGCCCACGAGGCCTCGCTGGGCCTGCTGCTGGCCGATGCCTTGCGTTATCTGGCCGGTGGCGGCTGGTGGCTGGCCCTCTTCCCGGGGCTGATGTTGCTGCTGCTGGTGTTGCTCTTTGATCAGGCGACCCGCGCCTTGCAACAGCTGCTGTGGCACAGGAGTGAACCATGCTGAGTTTTGACCAGGTGACTATAGAGGCAGCCCACTACTCCTGGCTGGGACGGCGCAGCTGGCAGCCTTTGCTGACCGATATCAGCCTGCAACTGGCACCGGGGGAGATAGTGGCGCTAGTGGGGGGGAGCGGCGAGGGCAAGAGCCTGCTGCTGCAAAGCGCCCTGACATTGCTGCCGGACAATCTGCGGATGCGCGGTTCCATCTCCCTTGATGGCACGCCCCTTTGTGATGCCAGCCGGGCCCGTCTGCGCGGTCACACCCTCTGCTATGTGCCACAGGGGGTAAGCGCCCTCAATCCGCTGCTGACGGTGGAGCGTCAGCTGGGCCGGGCGGCACGCCTCTGCGGCCAGAGCGGTTCTCGCGAGCGGCTCGGCGAGCAACTGCTGCGCTACCAGCTGCCCGCGACCACCCTGGACAGATACCCGCGCCAGCTCTCCGGCGGCATGGCCAAGCGCATTCTGGCCTGCACCGCGGCCCTCGGCGGTGCCCGCTACATTCTGGCAGACGAGATCACCGCCTGGCTCGACGAGGGGCTGGCCTGTCTGCTGCTCGGCCAGTTGCGTGAATTGGCCAATCAGGGCAGCGGCATCCTCTGGGTGACCCACGATCTGGCGCTGGCGGCCCGCTTTGCCGATCGCATTGTGGCGCTGCATCAGGGCCAGGTGAGCGACACCCTAAGCTGTCACCATCTGCGCCAGGGGCAGGGGAGCGATATGCTCCGTGCCCACTGGCAGGCGCTGCCGGAGTTCAACGCGCTCTTCTCTGCGCCGGAGGTTTCATAATGTTGGAACTACGAAGTCTCACCATCGCCCAGGGGGAACGCCCCCTCTGGCAGGGGTTATCGCTGACGGTGAAAGCGGGCGAGCGGCTGGGCATCTCTGCCCCGAGCGGTTATGGCAAGACCACGTTGGGGCGGGTATTGGCCGGTTGGCAACCGATTTGGGCTGGCGGTCAGTTCCTGCTGGATGGGCAGCCTGTGCCTGAACAGGTAAAAGGCTATAACCCTATCCAGCTGGTGCCCCAGCACCCGGAACTCACCTTCAATCCCTATCGCACTACCGGGCAGGCGCTATGGGATGTATGGCGCCCCGATGAGGCCATGCTGGCCCGCTTTATGGTCAAACCTGCGTGGCTCGGTCGCAAGCCCGGTCAGCTCTCCGGTGGCGAGCTGGCCCGCATCGCGCTGCTGCGCGCCCTCGATCCCCGCACCCGATTGCTTATTGCCGATGAGGTGACTGCCCAGCTGGATCCGCAAATTCAGCGTCAACTCTGGCGGGAGTTGATGGTTGAGTGCGAGCAGCGCGGGCTCGCCATGGTGATTTTTAGCCACCAACAGGCGCTGCTGCGTCAGGTTTGCCATCGGGTGCTGCGTTTTGGTGAGGAGGCAGTTGAGCAAGAATTGATGGCCCGCAGCGTGGCCTGAGGATTGGTGTTCCCCCTTATCCCCAGCCCTTCTCCCGCAAGGGGAGAAGGGAGCGGAAGGTGGCATCAACAAACCGGTTCCCTCTCCCTGGGGAGAGGGCTAGGGTGAGGGGATGTGCTTGTGAGACGCTGGCCATTCGTACAGATAGAACTGCTGACAAGGTTCGCGGATTGCAGATAGAAGATAGGGAGGCATCAGCCTCCCTATCTTGTTATCCGCCACTGGTAACGGCGTTTAACCGGTTCAGGCCGTGGCCAGCCAGTTCAGCCAGGCATCCATCCCTTCACCCGTGGTGGCGCTGACCTGGATCACCTGGATATATGGGTTGACCCGTTTGGCGTTCTCGATGCAGCGGGCCACGTCAAAGCTGACGTAGGGCAGCAGATCAATCTTGTTGATCACCATCAGCTGGGCGGCGGCAAACATGTCCGGGTATTTCAGCGGCTTCTCTTCCCCCTCGGTGACGGAGAGAATCGCCACCTTGTACTTCTCGCCGAGATCGAAGCTGGCGGGGCAGACCAGATTGCCCACGTTCTCGATAAAGAGGATGCCCCCTTCATTGGCGGGCAGCTGGTGGCAGGCGTCGTGGACCATTTTGGCGTCCAGATGGCAGCCCTTGCCGGTGTTGATCTGCACGGCAGGCACGCCGGTGGCGCGAATGCGATCCGCATCGGCGCTGGTCTGCTGATCCCCTTCGATCACCGCGCAGGGGCGTTTGTCGGCCAGCTGGCGCAGGGTTTCGCACAGCAGGGTGGTTTTGCCTGAACCCGGGCTCGATACCAGATTGAGCACCAGCTGGGCCGCTTCGTCGAAGTGTTCGCGGTTGTGGGCCGCCAGCGCGTTGTTCTTGGCCAGCACATCCATCTCGATGGCGATCAGCTGGCGCTGCCCCATGCCGGGCACTGACAATCCCGCTTCTCCTTTGCCGTAGTGCAGATCACCCTGCTGATGGTCATGGTCATGGTCATGGTCATGGCTGTGATCATGGGAATGCGCGTGGGAATGGCCGTTGTCATGAGAGTGGGCATATTCATGATGATGGTCGTGGGGGTGATCATGGTGGTGCTCATGAGGCTGATCATGACCCTCATGGCTCATGGGAGCCCGTACCCCGTGGTAGTGGTGATGGACATCCCCCTGATGGTGATAGTGGTGGTGAATGATCAGGGTGCGCGGCGCGCTCTGCTCGTGGTCATGATGGTCGTGCTCATGGCCATGTTCGTGATGATGCTCATGATCGTGCTCATGGCCGGCGATCCGCGCCTGGCCGCATCCGCATACGCTACACATATCAACTTACCTCGATGTCGGTGATGCGCAGGCTATCGCCCTGCGCGACGCGTAATTTGTATCCACCACACTCGGGACAGGCCTGCCCGCGCTCGGTGAGGGTGACCGTCTGGTTGCAGTCGTAACACCAGGCCTCTGCCGCCTGATGCTGAAAGTGCAGTTGGGCCCCTTCGACGGCGGTACCCTTGGCGGCAGCTTCGAAACAGAAGGCAATGGTGTCCGGGTCGACGCAGGAGAAGCTGCCGACCTCGAGCCAGAGGGCGGTCACCTTGTTAAAGCCCCGCTGGGTGGCCTGCTCGGCTGCCAGATCGATGGCGGCCATGGCCAGAGACATTTCGTGCATGGTGGCTCCTTAACCGATATGGGGAGGAGCAGTGACTCCTCCCTGTAATTGACGGAACGGCATGGCCGCTCAACAGATCCGCGGCAGCAGCTCCCCTTGCGGCAGCTCCAGATAGCGGCGGCTGCCCCAGGGGTTGTTGAGGATCACCTTGTGACGATCGCTTGCCTGCACCACGCCGATCTGACTGGCGGCGGGGTTGAATTGCCGCAAGATGCCCAGTGCGTCCTGCGCCTGTTCGGCAGGCAGGGCCAGCACCATGGTCCCCTCGTTGGCGAGATCATGGGGCTCGAAACCGTAGAGCTCGCACAGGCCGCGCACTGGGTCGCAGACCGGAATGGCGGACTCCTCCAGCTCGATGGCAACGCCGGAGGCGTTGCTCCACTCGTTGAGCACGGCCGCAAGGCCGCCACGGGTGGCGTCGCGCAGGGCGTGAGGGGTAATGCCCGCCTGCAGCAGCGCTTCTACCTGTGGCCAGAGGGTAGTGCAGTCGCTCTTGAGATCAGATCCCAGTTGCAGGGCGTCGCGGGCCATCAGGATGCAGGCGCCGTGGCTGCCGATATCCCGCGACACCAGGATGGCGTCACCGGCCTTGAGGTTGCGTACCGAGATGCCCCGGCTCTGTTCAGGCTGCGGGAAAGTACCGACCCCGCTGGTGTTGATAAAGATCTTGTCGGCCGCCCCCTTGGGCACCACCTTGGTGTCGCCGCAGACGATACGGGCACCGCTCTTGGCAAGTTCAGCCGCCATCGACTCGACGATACGGGCGAGATCGGCGTAGGGGAAACCCTCCTCGATGATAAAGCTGCAGCTCAGATACTCGGGCTTGGCCCCCATCATGGCGAGATCATTGACCGTGCCGGCGATGGCCAGCTTGCCGATATCGCCCCCCTCGAAGAACAGAGGCGAGACGGTAAAACTGTCGGTGGTGAAGGCGACGGGGCCGCTGACCGGCAGCAGGGCTGCATCTTCACCGCGCAGCAGGATCTCGTTGCCAAAGTGGCGAAAGAAGAGCTGGTTTATCAGCTGATTCATTTCCACACCGCCACCACCGTGGCTTAACTGAATTTCTCTCATCGGGTCTGGTTCTCCACAAGATTGCCGAAACAGGCTGGTTCATCTCCACCCATCACCCGACCACCGTGGCTAAGTTGGATTTCTCTCATTGTTCCTGGATCCCCATATATCGGTAGTAGGCATTGCAGGCCCCTTCGGAGCTGACCATGCAGCTGCCCATGGGCTGGGTCGGGGTGCAGCCCCGGCCAAAGACTTTGCACTGGTTCGGTTTGGCCAAGCCGCGCAGGATATCGGCGCACTGGCACGCCTTGTGGTCATCGATGGGGGTCTGATTGAGCGCAAAATGACGCTCCGCATCGCGTTTGGCAAACGCATCGCGCAGGCGCAGGGCCGAGGCGTTGATATCCCCGAGTCCTCGCCAGCGAAAATGCTCGCGGGTCTCGAAAAAGCGCTCGACCAGCCGCTGGGCGGCTTTATTGCCACTGGCGGTGACGGCGCGGCTGTACTGCACCTCCAGCGCGTAGCGACCCTCAACCTTCTGGCGCACCATCATCAAGAGCGCCTCCATCACATCCACCGGTTCGAAGCCGCTCACCACCACCGGCACCTGATAACGATCGACGATGGGCAGGTAGATATCGGCGCCGGTGATGACGCTGACGTGGGAGGGGCCGATAAAGGCGTTCACCTTGGCCACCCCGTCCGCCATCACCGCATGAATGGCGGGGGGCACCAGCACATGGTTGATATGAAACAAGAGATTCTCAATCCCCTCAGCTTCAGCGGCAGCCAGCAAGGCTGCGGTCATCGGGGTGGAGGTCTCGAAACCGATGGCGAAGAAGACCACGGTTTTCTCCGGGTTCTCACGGGCGATGCGCAGGGCATCGAGGGGGTCATAGACCGGACGGATATCGCTCCCCTTGGCCCGCTGCTGGGCTAGCGTGCCCTTGGAGCCCGGCACCCGGATCATGTCCCCCAAGGTGACCAGAATGACGTTGGGCTGGCGGGCGAGCTCGATGGCCTGATCGATGCGCTCTTTGGGCATGATGCAGACCGGGCAGCCGGGGCCGTGGACAAACTCGATGCTGGCCGGCAGCAGCTGGTGCAGGCCGTACTTCATGATGGTGTGGGTATGGCCGCCGCACACCTCCATTACCCGCAGCGGCTCGGGCAGATTTTTGGCCAGCTCGGTGATCTGGACGGCGAGGGCGCGGATGACGTCGGGCTGACGAAAGCCCTGAAACAGGTCATTCAAGGTCAGCATGGCAAAATATCCTGTTTGGGCATCAGGGCCACCATCTGGCGGAAGCTCTCGAGGCTGGCCTGCGCCTCCGCTTCGTCAATCTTGCTCATCACAAAGCCGATATGGAGCAGCACATAGTCGCCCTCCTGGAGAGGCTCTTCGAGTAGCATGCAGCTGACGCGCCGCTGCACCCCCAGGGTGTCGACGGTGACGCAGTTATCTTCGGGGTGTAGCTGCACCACCTGAGAGGGGATGGATAGACACATGGATTTCAGGACTCCGACAAGGTGGCACAACCGGTGGTGACAGGCTGGTGCGTGGCAAGATGGTGGATGGCAAACCAGAGCTGACCGGCGGCGATGCCACCGTCATTGAGCGGCAGGGTTTCGCTGGTCAATACCTGCCGGCCGGCAGCTTCGAGTGCGGGCACCAGCTCGTCCATCAGCACCCGGTTTTGAAAGACGCCGCCCCCGAGCGCCACCGGATAGCCGGGGAAGCGTTCGGCCAGGGCGATCACCAGAGCGCTGACAGCGCGGATAAAACCGGCGGCCAGGCTGGCGGTGGAGGTGCTTTTGCGCCGCTCGTTGATGAGGACATTGAGCAGCTCGGCCCACTCGATGTGCAGTGGCCCCTCTGTTGATTGGCTGAGGCCAAAGACGAGGGGGAAGGGCGTTTCATCGGGAAGCAGCTGCAAGGCGGATGCCTCCAGCAGGAGCCCCGCTTCGCCCTCGTAATCCGGGGTATCGATCACCCCCAAGAGCGCCGCCACCGCATCGAACAGCCGGCCGATGGAGCTGGTGTAGGGGGCGTTGCGACCCAGCTGCCAGAGCTGGTGCAGGTTGCGGATTCGCTCAGCTGGCAGTTGCTTGATCAACGGAATATTGAGGGTGCTGATCTCCTCCACGCTATACGACTCAAACAGCAGCCCCAGCAGCTGACGTACTGGCTCGCGAATGGCCGCCTCGCCACCGATCAGCTTGAAGGGTTTGAGGTGGGCAACCCGCGTAAAGCCCAGTACGTCTGCGATCATCAGCTCGCCACCCCATAGGGTGCCGTCATCCCCAAGGCCGGTACCATCGAAGGCAAAACCCAGCACTGGGCCTGTGATGTCGTGCTCCGCCATCACCCCCAGCAGGTGGGCGTGATGGTGCTGCACCTCGAGATGGGTTGCACCCTGATCCTGGCAATAGTCCTTGGCCCACTGGTGGCTGAGATAGCCCGGGTGGCGATCCGAGACCAGAACTTCGGGCTTGAGATCGTAGAGACCGCGAAAGGTGGCGAGAGTCTGCTCGAAGTGGCTCTGCATCGGCAGGCTGTGCAGATCGCCGATATAGGGGCTGTAGATGCGCTGGCGACCGAAGGCGAGCGCCAGCTGGTTCTTCTGTTGCGCCCCGACCGCCAGCAGCGGCACCTTGACCGCCTCTTTCAGGCTGGGGGTGCAGGGGGCATAGCCCCGGGCGAGGCGCAACGTCTGGCGCCGCCCGCCCGCCCACTGCACCAGACTATCGTCGCACGGGTGCAGGATGGGGCGGTTGTGATCCAGGATGCCGTCAATCTCGCTGCCGAGTTCCCTGACCACCGCCTCGCAATCGACAAGGATCGGGCTGCCGCGACCATTGGCGCTGGTGGCCACCAGCGGCATGGCGCAGGCGTCCAGCAGCAACTGATGGAGCGGGGTATAGGGGAGCATGACGCCAAGGTAGGGGATGCCGGGGGCGATCCCCTCGGCCAGCGGCGCGGCTGGCTGTCCGGATTCTGAGTGCCGATCATCGTTTTTGCGCTTGCGCAGCAAGGTGATGGGTCTGGCCTGAGAGGCGAGCAGTTGCCACTCGTCATCGCTGCCGGTGACATGCAGTTTGGCCTCGGCTAGGGAGCCCATCATCACCGCCAGCGGCTTGCGCTCGCGCCGCTTGAGCTGGCGAAGCCGTACCACGGCGGACTCGCTGCGGGCATCACACATCAGGTGATACCCCCCCATCCCCTTGAGCGCAATCAGCGCGCCCGCTTGCAGAGCGCGGGCGGCAGCCTGCAGCGCATCCTCGTGCTCGGTCAGCACATCGCCGCGGCCGCTGCGCCAGCTGAGATGGGGCCCGCACTCGGGGCAGCTCACCGGCTGGGCGTGGTAGCGTCTGTCCAGCGGGTTTTCATAGGCCGCCGCACAGCGCGGGCACATGACAAAGCCCGCCATGGCGGTGTGGGGTCTGTCGTAGGGGAGGCGGCGGATGATGGTGTAGCGCGGGCCGCAGTGGGTGCAGTTGGTAAAGGGGTAGTGGTGGTGGCGATCCTCAGAGTTGGCCACATCCGTGGCGCACGCTTCGCACATTCCCTGATCCGGCGAGATGGCAACCGTGGCCGCGCTCTGCTGCTGGCTTGTCTTGATATGAAAGACTCCGTCGTAGTCGGGATTATGTTCGGAGTCAGCATCTCGGGGCAGTTCCCGCTCGCTGAAATGATCGATGCGGCTTAAGGGCGGCGCCAGTTCCCGTAGTTCGCGGGCAAAGCTGGCGAGCTGCTCAGGCGATCCTTCGGCGCCAATGGTGACGCCGTTGGCATCGTTCAACACATAACCGGCAATGCCGTGGCGCAGTGCCAGCCCATAGACGAAGGGGCGAAAACCGACTCCCTGCACTATGCCGTCGATATGAAATTCGCGGCGCAGTCTGGAAAGCGCCTGGGTCCGGGCCGTCATGGCGCCACCCTGAGGGGGGCGGGTGCTCTTCCCTGATAACAAGGGGACAGATAGCCCTCCCAGACGACAAGAGGGCAGAGGAGGGCCGGCCATCCGGCAATTATCCTGGGGAATGTCATGCGATATCGAACTCCCGTCTGCTGGCCTGCTGCCATGGCACGGGCTCAGGGTGCAACGAACCAGGTTGCAATGGGCGCCGCGAGTGGAAGGGGCCTTGGTTTGGCAGGGAAAGGAGGAGAGTGGCCCCTGCCGCGGGGGCCAAGTTTATCGGGTCAGTGGCCCCCATTACCTTGATCTCGCACCGGTTTGAGTGCCAGACGCGGCGCTTCTTTGCGATCCTGCGAGACGGGCCCGTTCGTTATGGAGAGGAGCATGGGCTGGGGGAATCGACGGTGCAGTGACGGCATAGTGACGGCATAGTGACGGCACAGCTTATCGGGTGCCCTGATAACGCCCTTGCAGAGTGCTGCGGCCAGGGGCGCTGGCCTCGGGAAAGATTTTTGTTTGGTTTTATTTGACGATGCTCATTAACCGAATAGAAAAACTAAACATCCCGGGTGCTTTTTATCGCCTTGTGAGCCCTGGGTGGCCCTTTTGGGGTCTGCACCTGAGCGTAAAGTGGGGCGCAGCCCGGTTTCCCCGGTGTGCCGGAAATCTGTGTGGCAAGGGGGAGGAGCCATTTGGCGGGATCTGCCATTGGCGCTCGGGGTCGGCTCGGGTATAGTCCTGCGCCAACAAGATAGGTTCGGATGGAGGAGTCGGCGTCGCGTCAGGCAAGCGAACCGACTCCTCCCTTCGGCGCGGCTTTAAAGGATATCCCCATGAAATTCAGTCCCCTGCTCGATGAGATGATGAAGGCGCTGCAGGTCTTGCCGGGCGTGGGCCCCAAGTCGGCCCAGCGCATGGCGTTCACCCTGCTGGAGCGCGAGCGCAGCGGCGGCCTGCGTCTGGCCTCCCTGCTCAATCGGGCGCTGACCGAGATCGGTCATTGCAGCCACTGCCGCACCTTTACCGAGAACGATCGCTGCGAGATCTGCGCCAATCCCAAGCGCGAGGAGAACGGTCTGCTCTGCGTGGTGGAGAGCCCGGCAGATGTGGCGGCCATCGAGCAGACCGGCCAGTTCTCCGGCCGCTACTTCGTGCTGATGGGCCATCTGTCGCCGCTGGACGGCATAGGCCCGGAGGAGCTGGGGCTGGAGATCCTGGAGCGGCGCCTCAAGGATGAGCACATCAAGGAGCTGATCCTCGCCACCAATCCCACCATAGAGGGGGATGCCACCGCCTGGTATATCGCCGACATGGCCCGCGCCGCCGGGGTGGAGGTGAGCCGCATCGCCCACGGGGTGCCGGTGGGTGGCGAGCTGGAGCTGGTGGATGGCACTACCCTGTCCCACTCCCTGATGGGGCGTCAGCGCATCTAAACCTGCTTATGTGCCTGCTGCGAAACCGTGATCAAGGCTCATATGCTACTCGGAATCCTCATTTATGCCTATAAACTCCGGTTCCTGCGCTGCTCTTCACCTTGTTGACGGCTTCTCGCGACGGCTCATAAACAGGTTTGGCTGGATGGTACAAGAAACGGGCATCCGAGCCCGCAACAAGGGGCCAGTGTGCAAGTTTGCACACTGGCCCCTTGATATTTGAAAGGCCAGCCCCATCTAGGTTGGGAATCTGTTCAACCCGACGTTTTGAGGACTGGTCGATGACCCAAAGTGTTCACGCCGAAACCCACGGCTTTCAGACTGAAGTCAAACAACTGCTGAGCCTGATGGCTCACAGCCTCTACTCCAACAAAGAAGTATTCCTGCGCGAGCTTATCTCCAACGCCTCCGATGCGGCGGACAAGCTGCGCTTCAAGGCGCTTTCCGATGCCTCTTTGTTCGAAAACGACGGCCAGCTGCGCGTGCGCCTGGTGGTGGACAAAGAGAACAAGACTCTGACCATCTCGGACAACGGCATCGGCATGACCCGGGACCAGGTGATCGAGCACCTGGGCACCATAGCGAAATCCGGTACCGCCGAGTTCTTCAAGCACCTCTCCGGTGATCAGGGCAAGGACTCCCAGCTGATCGGTCAATTCGGGGTGGGCTTCTACTCCGCCTTCATCGTCGCCGACAAGGTGACCGTGGTCTCCCGCGCCGCCGGCACCGAGCCGGGCCAGGGCGTGCAGTGGGAATCACAAGGGGAAGGCTCCTTCACGGTGGCTGACGTAACCAAAGAGGGTCGCGGTACCGACGTCATCCTGCACCTGCGAGCCGAGGAAGAGGAGTTTCTGGACGACTGGCGCCTGCGCGCCGTGGTCGCCAAGTATTCCGACCACATCAGCGTGCCGGTGGAGATGTACAAGGAGGGCACCCCGGATCGCGAAGAAGACGGTGAGACCATCGTCGGTACCCCCGGCGAGTGGGAGCAGGTCAACCGCGCCACCGCGCTCTGGACCCGCAACCCGAAGGACATCAAGGACGAGGAGTATCAGGAGTTCTACAAGCACGTCGCTCACGACTTCGAAGACCCCCTGCTGTGGGGCCACAACCGGGTGGAAGGGGCGCAGGAGTACACCAGCCTGCTCTACATCCCGGCCCGCGCACCGTTCGATCTCTACAACCGCGAGCAGAAGCACGGCCTCAAGCTCTACGTGCAGCGCGTCTTCATCATGGACGACGCCGAGCAATTCATGCCGACCTACCTGCGCTTCGTCAAAGGGGTGCTGGACTCCAACGATCTGCCGCTGAACGTCAGCCGTGAGATCCTGCAGGACAACAAGGTGACCGCCTCCCTGCGCAAGGCCTGCTCCAAGCGGGTGCTGACCATGCTGAACAAGCTGGCCAAGGACGACAGCGAGAAGTACGCCAAGTTCTGGAGCGAGTTCGGCAATGTGCTCAAAGAGGGCCCGGCCGAGGATTACGCGAACCGCGAAGAGATCGCCAAGCTGCTGCGCTTTGCCAGCACCGCCGGCGAGGGCGAAGCCCAGACTGTGTCGCTGGAAGACTACGTTGGCCGCATGAAGGAAGGCCAGCAGAAGATTTACTACATTACCGCCGATTCCTACGCTGCCGCCAAGAACAGCCCGCATCTGGAGATCTTCCGCAAGAAGGGCGTCGAAGTGCTGCTGATGTGGGAGCGGGTGGACGAGTGGCTGATGAGCCATCTCACCGAGTTCGACGGCAAGCAGCTGGTCTCCGTCACCCGTGGCGAGCTGGATCTCGGCGAGCTGGAGGACGAGGCGGCCAAGCAGGCCCAGGAGGAGGCTGAAAAGGCCAACGCCGGTCTGGTGGCGCGGGTCAAGCAGAGCCTGGCCGATGCAGTGAAAGAGGTGCGTGTCACCCACCGTCTGACCGACTCGCCCTCTTGCATCGTCACCGATGACCACGGCATGAGCACCCAGATGATCAAGCTGATGCGCGCCGCCGGTCAGCCGGTGCCGGAGCAGAAGTACATCCTGGAGCTCAACCCGGACCACGCCCTGGTGAAGAAGCTCGACACCATAGAGGATGAGGCGCTGTTCGGTGAGTGGGTCGCCCTCTTGCACGAGCAGGCCCAGCTGGCGGAGCAGGGCGGCCTCAATGATCCGGCGAGCTTCGTCTCCCGTATCAACCGTCTGCTACTCCAGGCGTGATGTGATTGGCCCACTGCAAGGTAGTGGGCTTTTTTTTGGTCGACGCCGCCCTCGGGGCGGCGTTGTCCGCCCTGCTGGTTGCTGCATTTTCAATCATTTTTGGTGGCAGGGGCCTGCGTCTTTGGTCGCAGAGACGGCGCCAGGGGGTGGTGATAATCTGGCCACTCACACGGGGTGAGCTTGTTAATATGGGCGAAAACGTGTAGTTTTTTGCCTTCTCAAGAATTGAATAAACAATCAATTAGGAGCGTGTATGCGCATTGTTCTGTTGGGAGCACCGGGTGCCGGCAAGGGTACCCAGGCTCAGTTCATCATGGAAAAACACGGTATTCCGCAGATCTCCACCGGCGACATGCTGCGTGCGGCGATCAAGGCGGGCACCGAGCTGGGCCTCAAGGCCAAGGCCGTGATGGACGCAGGTCAGCTCGTCTCCGACGACATCATCATCGGCCTGGTCAAAGAACGTATCGCGCAACCGGATTGCGCCAACGGCTTCCTGCTGGACGGCTTCCCCCGCACCATTCCCCAGGCGCAAGCCATGAAGGATGCCGGTGTGGTAGTGGACTTCGTGCTGGAGTTCGACGTGCCGGACGAAGAGATCGTCAAGCGCATGAGCGGCCGCCGCGTGCACTCCGGCTCCGGCCGTACCTACCACGTGGTGTTCAACCCGCCGAAAGTGGAAGGCAAGGATGACGTGACCGGTGAGGATCTGGTGATCCGTGCCGATGACGAAGAGACCACGGTGCGCAAGCGTCTGGATGTCTACCATCAGCAGACCGCGCCGCTCATCGGTTTCTACGGCAAGGAAGCGGAAGCGGGCAACACCCGTTACGTCAAGATCGACGGCACCCAGCCGGTGGATCAGGTCAGCCAGCAGCTGGCGACCATCCTGGGCTGAGCCCGCCATTGCCAACGCTCCTGAGGGGCCAGCGGCAATGTGCCATTGAGACAAGGGCCCGGCATGGGCCCTTTCTTGCATTCAGACATGACAACAGAAAGACAGGAAGCAAATGTGACCACGAAAACCGGGATCTTGCTGGTCAATCTGGGGACCCCAGCCGCGCCAACCACGGCCGCCGTCAAGGCGTTTCTCAGCCAGTTTCTGCACGATCAGCGGGTCGTTGACCTGCCGCGTTATCTCTGGTGTCCACTGCTCCACTTCATCATCCTGCCGACGCGCTCCCCCAGGGTAGCCAAGCTCTACCAGCAGGTGTGGACCGAACAGGGCTCACCCCTGATGGTGATAAGCCTGCAGCAGCGCGCGGCGCTGGAGCAGGAACTCAAGCGTGAAGGGGTCGAGGTGCCGGTGGAGCTGGCCATGACTTATGGCTCACCCTCCATGGAGGATGGCTGGCAGGCGCTCAAGGCCAAGGGTGTCAACCGGGTGATCCTGCTGCCGCTCTATCCGCAATATTCGGTCAGCACCACGGCCTCGGTGTTCGATGCCTGGGCCAAGGCGATGAAGAAAGAGCGCAATCTGCCGGTGGTGCGGCTCATTCGTGATTACCATGCCCACCCCGAATACATCCAGGCGCTGGCCATGAGCGTGCGTCGCCATTGGGAGCAGCACGGCCAGGGCGAGCACTTGCTGATGTCGTTCCACGGTATTCCGGAGCGTTACGAGAACGAAGGCGACCCTTATGGTCATCAGTGTCGGCGCACCGCGGCCCTGCTGGCCGAGGCGCTCGGGCTCGATGCCAACCAGTGGACCGCCAGCTTCCAGTCCCGCTTTGGCAAGGAGGAGTGGCTCAAACCCTACACGGACGTGACCGTGGAAGGATTGCCGACCCGTGGTGTCAAGCGACTCGATGTGATCTGTCCGGCCTTCTCGGCGGATTGCCTCGAGACCCTGGAGGAGATCCAGGTACAGAACCGCGAGATCTTCATGGACGCCGGGGGTGAGCAGTTCGAATACATACCGGCCCTCAACAGCGATCAGGCCCATATCCGCATGATGGTGTCGCTGATCTGTCGCGAGCTGGCGTGAGGGGTCTTTACGGCCGCGACTGTGCGAGCCGGATATTCGGGTTCAACGATAAAGGAGTGTCTCGATGATGCATATCACGCTGATCTACGGCGGCTTGCTGGGGCTCTTGTTCCTGCTGCTCTCGTTCTGGGTGGTCAAGCGCCGCGCACAGTTCAAGGTGATGATAGGGGAAGGGGAGGCGCCCGAAATGCTCTCCGCCATCCGTGCCCACGGCAACTTCGCCGAGTACGTGCCGCTCACTCTCTTGCTGATGGCCCTGTGCGAACTGGCCGGGGTGGGGGCGCTCTGGCTGCACCTGGGTGGGTGGCTGCTGCTGGTGGGGCGCATCCTGCACGCCATCGGTATCCAGATCCCCAGGGCGCCGAACAAGCCACGGCTGTTCGGCACCCTGTTTTTCTGGCTGTCCCTGGGGCTCTTCTCGGTGCTGGCGCTGGTGCAGGGGCTGTCATTCGGCTGAGACCCGACGTCACTTGAGTGCGAAAAACCACCTCACCGCGAGGTGGTTTTTTGAGGGGGGGGAGATCAAACGTTTTCCTCGCAAACCCTTGTCTATACTGACCTCAAAATTTAATCGTGCGACTTTTCGGCGGGGTGGATTGTGTTAAAATCCCGCCCCTCTTTCCCCCAGAGCACAGAAGATTGCCATGAAATTTCCCGGTCAGCGCAAGTCCAAACACTACTTCCCGGTCGACAGGCGTGATCCCCTGATCCCGCAAAATCCGTTGCTCACCGAACTGGGCAAGGCCTATGTGGTGGGCATAGATCAGACTCTGGTGGATATAGAAGCCCATGTGGACGAGGACTTCCTGAACCGGTACGGCCTGAGCAAGGGTCACTCCATGCTCATCTCCGACGATGTGGCCGAGCGGGTCTATGAAGAGCTCAAGGCCAACAACATGGTAGTGAGCGAGTTTGCCGGCGGCACCATAGGCAACACCATGCACAACTACTCTGTGCTGGCGGATTCCCACTCCATCCTGCTCGGGGTGATGAGCCAAGACATCCGCATCGGCAGCTACGCCTACCGCTATCTGTGCAACACCTCGTCCCGCGTCAACCTCGACTACCTGCAGCCGGTGGATGGCCCGGTCGGTCGCTGCTTCACCTTCATCACCGAAGGGGGCGAGCGCAGCTTTGGCATCAACGCCGGCAAGATGGATCACCTGGACGTGGCGCACATCCCGGAAGCCATCATCAAGGAGTCCTCCGCCCTGGTGATCACCGCCTACCTGGTGCGCGGCGCCGACGGCACCCCCATGAAGGAGGCGGCCATGGCTGCCGTGCGTTATGCCCGCGAGGCCGGTGTGCCCGTGGTGCTGACCCTGGGCACCCGTTTCGTCATCGACGAGAACCCCCAGTGGTGGCGTGACTTCATCAGCGAGAACGTGACCGTGCTCGCCATGAACGAGGACGAAGCCGAGGCCCTGACCGGGATTAAAGATCCGCTCGGTGCCGCCGACAAGGCGCTGGACTGGGCCGACATGGTGCTCTGCACCGCCGGTCCCGTCGGCCTCTACATGGCGAGCTACACCGAGGAAGACTACAAGCGCGAAACAACCCATACCCTGCTGCCCGGCGTCATCCCCGAATTCAACATGTATGAGTTCAGCCGCCCCATGGCCCGCGACAAGTGCCGCAATCCGGCGCGGATCTACTCCCATATCTCCCCCTACATGGGCGGCCCGGAGAAGATCAAGAACACCAATGGTGCAGGGGATGGCGCCCTGTCCGCGGTGCTGCACGACATGGTGGCCAACGCCTATCACCGCATGAATGTGCCGAACTCCGCCAAGCACCTCTCCGAGTTCCTCACCTACTCCTCCCTGGCCCAGGTGTGCAAGTACGCCAACCGGGTGAGCTACGAGGTGTTGGCCCAGAGCAGCCCGCGTCTCTCCCGCGGCCTGCCGGAGAAGGAAGACAGCCTGGAAGAGGTGTACTGGGAGCGGTGATACCGTCATCCGGTCGACAACAAGAAAGGGTGCCACTGGGCACCCTTTCTTGTTTTTGGGGCTGGATCATGTTTTTGGCACTGCTTTTGCTGTCATCGTGGACAGGCCGCGCCATGGCGACATACCTTGTTAACAACATGTAGCTGGTTCGGGACTAGGGTATGTTGAGACAATGGAGTATCGGCCGGCGCCTGTCGCTGGTGACCCTGATGGTGCTGGCGCTGCTGGGACTGCTGCTGTTCTTCTGCCTGCAGATCTATCAGCAGGGGCTGATGGGGGAGAAGAGCCGTCAGACCCGGGCTCAGGTCGAGACCGCCTACAGCCTGGTGGCCGGATTCGAGGCCAGGGTACGCAAGGGGGAGCTCGACGAGGGGCGCGCCAAGGCCGAGGCCCTCGCGGCGATCAAGGGGCTGCGCTATGGCGAGGAGGATTACTTCTGGATCAATGACAGCCACCCCACCATGGTGATGCACCCCATGAAACCCGAGCTGGACGGCAAGGATCTCTCCGGGGTGGAGGACAAGCAGGGGCTCAGGCTGTTTGTGGCCTTCGCCGATCTGGCGAGGGCGCAGGGCGCGGGAGAGGTGGCCTACTACTGGCCCAAGCCCGGGGTGGAGGAGCCGGTGCGCAAGATCTCCTACATCAAGCGCTTCGCCCCCTGGGACTGGATCATCGGTACCGGCGTCTATGTGGACGACGTCGAGGCCCAGTATCAGGAGGTGCTGCGCACCCTGCTCGGGATAGGCCTGGTGCTGGCCATACTGCTGTTTGCCGTGGTCGGGCTCATAGTGCGCAGCATAGTGGTGCCCCTCTCCCAGTCGGTATCGGCCCTCGGCAACATCGCCAGGGGGGAGGGGGATCTGCGTTTTCGGCTGCCGGAGTCGGGCCGGGACGAGCTGAGCCAGCTCTCGGTCAACTTCAACCTCTTCGCCGGCCAGATGGCGCAGCTGGTGGGGCGCAGCCAGCAGATCACGGCCCAGAACCGGGAGCAGGCGCACCAGCTGGCCCAGATCGTCGACCGGACCGGCGCCATCGTCACCGGCCAGGAGCAGGACACCCTGCGGGTGGCCAGCGCCATGGAGCAGATGACGGTGAGCAGCCGGGAGGTGGGCCAGCACGCGGCCCAGGCCGCCGAGGCGGCGGACTCCGCGCTCAATCTCGCCCAGCACGGGCGTCAGGTGGTGGCCCAGACCAGGGAGACCATCAGCCAGCTGGCGGACGAGATGGTGGAGACGGTGCAGGCGGTGAGCCAGCTCGAGCAGGAGACCCAGCAGATTGGCTCCGTGCTCGACGTGATCCGGGGGGTGGCGGAGCAGACCAACCTGCTGGCCCTCAATGCCGCCATCGAGGCGGCCCGGGCCGGCGAGCAGGGGCGTGGCTTCGCTGTGGTGGCCGACGAGGTGCGCACCCTGGCGACCCGCACCCACAGCTCCACCGACGAGATCCGGCAGATGATCCAGCGGCTGCAGGAGGGGGCGGGCCGGGTGGTCAGCGGCATCACCCAGTTGCAGCAACTCTCCCGCTCGACCGCGGACAGGGCCGGTGATGCCGACGGCGCCATTCATGCCATCGATGGCTCTGTGCACACCATCAATGCCATGAATAGCCAGATCGCCACGGCCGCCGCCGAGCAGAGCCGGGCGGCCGAGGAGATCAACCAGCGGCTGGTGGCCATCACAGAGTTGGCGGCGGATGCCCTGGCCCAGAACCGCTTGACCGAGCAGGCGGCAAGCCAGCTGGCGCTCTCTTGCGATGAGTTGGGGGTCCTGGTCGCCCAATATCGAACCTGATGGCGCTTATCCCCGTCTTTTTGGGGATAAGGCTTGAGTCTGGGGGGCTTTTGGGACACCATCAGCCCCATTATTGGCCAGCGTTGGCCGACCGCCTGCAAGAGAGAGACCCCCATGAGCAAACTAACTGACAATCTTGACGCCAATTTCCAGCTGTTCATCGAAGAAGTCCGCGAGTCGGGTCAGGTGTGGGGTCTGCGTTACGGTGAAGACTGGGTGGTGTGCCGCTCCGCCGAGTTCGAAGATGCCGACGTCATGCCGCTGTGGTCTGCCGAGGGCGATGCCCGTCTGCACTGCGTGGACGAGTGGGCGGACTACGAGCCGGAAGTGATCGAGCTCGAAGAGTTTCTCGACATCTGGATCAACGATCTGGACGAAGACGATGTGCTGGTCGGCCCGAACTGGAACGCCGATCTGGAAGGCCAGGAGCTCGAGCCCATCGAGCTGGCCAAGGCGCTGGTTGAGCTGGACGCCTGAACTGTGCTGCACTGATGGCTCCGACGCGGGCCATCGCCGAGACCAGAACCGACGGCTGCGAGGCCGTCGGTTTTTTTATGCCCGGCAAGGGCGCCAAGATGAGCGGGCGATTTGGCTTTGCACCCGTCACCGAGATGGGTCATCATCAACCCTTTGCCGATCGGGAGGTGCCATGTTTGTCTTTGACGTGACTACAGCGGCGGGCGCGCGGGCCCGGATCCGGGTGCAGGCGCTGGATTGGGGCCAGAGCGGTCCCGTGACCTTCCAATGCGACAGCGATGCCCTGGCCCTGGTGCTGCTCACCGGCTGCCGCTGCGATGCGGTGGGCTATTTCGATCTGCTGGCCGGTTGCAAGCCGCTCTATGTGGAGCAGTGGCTCGCCTATCTGCAGGAGAGCGGCCACCTCGACAAGCAGAGCTGCCAGCTGGAGAGCCCGTCCCAGGAGGACTATCTGGCCCGGGCGGGACTGGCGGACGAGGAGCTCAATGCCTTGCTCGGTCAGGTCTACAAGGTGGCCGGTTTCAATCGTCTGCAGATCAACCGTTACCTCAAGAACCGCCACAACCCGACCATGCTGGCGACCCGTTACGATCAGAAGGAGCTGGAGCGCTATCGCCAGCTCAATGACATCATTCTGACCCTGCTGAAGTTGAAACGCTCTCCGTAAAAAACGCCATCTGGCTCATCTCCGGTCCCAGCTCCTGGGGCCGTGCGATCAGGTACCCCTGCAACCCGTCTACGTACATGCCTTGCAGCATCTGCTTCTGCCCTATCTGCTCGACCCCTTCCGCTATCACCAGACTGCCCATGCGATGGGAGACGTCGACTATCATCCGCACGAATTGCTGGTTGGTCAGATCCTGCTCCAGCTCGGTGATGAGGCCGGGGTCCAGTTTGATGTAGTCGGGTTTGAGCTCACGAAACAGGCTGAAGGAGCCTATCCCCTTGCCAAAGTTGCAGATGGCCGAGCGGCTGCCGTGGCGCCTGAGCAACTCGAACAGCCGCCTCGCCCCCGTCAGGTTGCGCTCCAGATGTTCCTCATCTAACTCGAACACCAGGTTGGCACTGATGTCGGGGTCTTTTTGCAACTGGTGATCGAGCCAGATGAGGAAGGCGCTGTTTTGCAGCAAGGTGCCCGGCAGGTTGAGGCCCCAGCGGCTGTTGTGACCACCGAAGGCGCGGTATTGACGGATGACGTGGCGGATCACCATTTGCGCCAGGCGCAGCACCATGTCCAGACGTTGGGCCATGGCGTGCAGGGTGTCGCTCGGCAGCGTGGTGCCGTCGCTGCTGCAAAAGCGGGGGTAGATCTCGTGATAGGCCTGCATGCCGCGATGCAGGGGCTGGATGGGCTGGCAGGTAAAGCTGACGCTCTCCTGCTCCAGCAGATCGGTCAGTACCTGGGTCCAGTGACGCTGCCCCTGCAACTCGACCACCTCGTCACTCTGCTGGATGGCCCAGCCGTTGACCGCTTCCGTCTGGGCACGGGCCAGCGCCAGATCGGCTCGGGCCAGGATGGCCTCTATCTTCTGTTCGCTGCTGAGCCGGGTCATGCCCGAGTAGGCGGCACTGTCCAGCTCGTGTTCGTGCTGATAGCGATCGAAGGCGAGTTTCAGATCCCGCCCCAGCAGGTGGGGGGGGATCTGGGCCAGCGGTGGCATCAGAACCGCAAAGTCGGCCCCCGAGATACGATAGACCTGATGGCCAGGGAAGCGGATCACCGTGTGGGTGATGAGGTTGGCGATGTCCTTGATGTAGGCATCCCCCGACTGGAAGCCGCGCTGGGCGTTTAGCTTGCCAAGCTCGGTGGCACGGATCAGCACCAAGATGGCGGTCTGGGTATTCTCCTGTTGCAGCAGTTCGGTGAGATCGCGCCTGAACGCATGGCGGTTGCGCAGGCCCGTCATCTCGTCCCGGGTCGCCTGATTGTGCAGTTCGCTTATCTGGCGGTGTGCATCGAGTTCGGCTTCACTGAAGGAGGTGAGTAACTGGCGTAGCGCCGTTTGTGCCTGCGGGCTGTCCAGTATGGCGGGATCCCGCTGCTGCAGCGCCAGCAGCCAGCGCTGCTCTTGCCTCGCCCGTTCCCCCTTGCGCACGCTGTGGGTGAGAAAGAGAAGCATGGCAAAGCCAATGATGGTGGTCATCAGAACCAGCAGCAGGGTGAGGGGGGAGACCGGGGGCGCAAGCCAGAGCCCCTGCAGCAACAGCATGGGAATGCAGACCAGGGCGCTGACCAGCAGCAGATTTCCCTCGTGTTTATTCAACATCGTTTCATCCTTGATGATGTTCATGATGTAGAAATTCTAACCAAGCCGCCGGCACAAAGCATGAGTACTCACGCAACTCCGTGAAAAGGACCGGCGGAAAGCAACTAAATGTGAGTGAAAACACTTTCATAGTTTGTGAAAAAAGCGAAGATGGGTTGAAAACAGCCCCAACAGAGCAGAGGTAAATATGTTGCAAGAACCCGTAGACACAGCCAAAGCACGGCAACTATTGAATCAGAGTATGGCCTTGGTGCTCGCAGGGGGACGTGGTAGTCGCCTGAAGCAGTTGACCGACAACCGCGCCAAGCCCGCCGTCCATTTCGGCGGCAAGTTCCGCATCATCGATTTCGTGCTCTCCAACTGCATCAACTCCGGCATTCGCCGGGTGGGTGTGGTCACCCAGTACAAGTCCCACAGCCTGCTGCGCCACCTGCAATCGGGCTGGTCCTTCCTGCGCTATCAGATGAACGAGTTCATCGATCTGCTGCCTGCCCAGCAACGGGTGGACGAGGTGCACTGGTATCGCGGCACCGCCGATGCCATCTACCAGAACGTCGACATCATTCGCGACTACGGCCCCAAATACATAGTGGTGCTGGCGGGGGATCACATCTACAAGATGGACTATGCCGCCATGCTGCTCGATCACGTGCGCCTCGGCGCCAAGGTGACGGTGGCCTGCATCGAGGTGCCGCGTGCGGAGGCGTCCGCCTTCGGGGTGATGGACATCGACGAGCAGCGCAAGATCCGCGCCTTCGTCGAGAAACCGGCCAACCCGCCCGCCATGCCGGGCTGCGAGGATCGCTCGCTGGCCTCCATGGGCATCTACATCTTCGAGGCGGAGTACCTCTACCAGTTACTGGAAGAGGACATCCACAACCTGGAGTCCAAGCACGACTTCGGCATGGACGTGATCCCGCGCATCGTGGGGGAGGGCAAGGCCTTTGCCCACCCGTTCAACATGTCCTGTGTCGGGGCCAAGGAGGGGCAAAAACCCTACTGGCGCGACGTGGGGACCCTGGATTCGTTCTGGGAGGCGAACATGGACCTTGCCTCCGTGGTGCCCGAGCTCGACATCTATGACGAGAACTGGCCCATCTGGACCAGCCAGAACATGTCGCCACCGGCCAAGTTCGTGCAGGACAGAAACGGCCAGCACGGCATGACCATCAACTCCATGTTTGCGGGGGGCTCCATCGTGAGCGGCTCCTTCGTGCTCAACTCGGTGTTGTTCACCAACGTGCGGGTGCACTCCTTCTGTACCCTGGATCAGGCGGTGATCTTCCCCGGGGTCGAGATCGGGGCTGGTTGCCGCTTGCGCCGGGTGGTGGTGGACAAGGGGTGCAAGCTGCCAGACGGCCTGGTGGTGGGGGAGAATGCAGACGAGGATAGCCGCCGCTTCTACCGCTCCGAGCAGGGCATAGTGCTGGTGACCAAGCCGATGCTGGCCAAGCTGGGGTGACACCATTGCCAACGTCAGACGTCACAACTAAAAAGGGAGCCGATATGGCTCCCTTTGTCTGTTCAGCCGGGCGGCTGATTATTTTTCGGTGATCAGGGCCTTGGCGGCCATCACCATGGCGGTGCCATGCTTGCCACCGGCGGCGGTCACTTGCGGGACGCCATCTTCGTCGGTGTCGCTGCCGGCACCCTCGATGACGTTCTCGCCGGAATCACCGACCCATTCGGCCATCTGCATGCCGCCGTTGACGGTGCCGCGGAACCAGCTCACGTAGCGCTGGGTCAGCTGTGCCAGCTCCAGCTCGGGTGCCTTCTCGGCCCCTTCGTTGAGCAGGTTCAGCATGGCGGAGCGCAGGGCGCCGGAGATGGCTGCCTGGGTCCAGGGGGTGTATTCACCCTGCTTGCCGGCGAGCCAGGTACCGGCCTTGGCATTGAAGTAGGCCTTGTCGGCGGCGATGAAGAGCTCGCGCGCCGCAGTACGGTACTTGGCATCCGAGGTGGCCAGGAACGCGGCGGTCAGGCCGCGGATGGCGGCAAACTGCGCGTCGATGGACTGGCCGGCGTCAAGCTTGCCACCCAGGGTCAGACCGTCATGGACCAGGCCGTTCGTGCCCACCAGCTTGCCGAGGATGAAGTCAGCCTGCTTGCGCACCAGCTCCAGCGCCTGTTGACCTTGCTGAGTCTTGAGGTTCAGCTCGCCATTGTCACCGGCGGCGTAGCCCACCGGCAGCGCATCCTGGGCGCGCTGGAAGATCTGCAGGGCGACCAGGGCGTAGGCGGCGTCGAAGGTGGTGACGTGCTTGCCCTGCTTGCCTGCTTGCCAGCTGTCGACCAGGGTGCCGGCCTTGGGCTCGAAGTGCAGGGCCGCCAGGTTCTTGAAGGTCAAGTTGGAGAGATTCAGCGCCAGGGAGAAGGCATCGCTGCCCGCCACCGCCTTGCCTAGATCGTTGGTCTGGTTGGCGGCCGGGGCGGCGGCGAACGGGGCGCCGTCAAACACGGCGTGGAAGGCCGGGTTCTGGTTGGTGTTGGCGCCGCGCTGATCGGTGAAGGCGTAGAACTCGGAGAGCGGCCACAGCAGCATCCAGGCGTCGCGCAACTGGGCGGAGCCGTCTACCACGTCGAGCTTGCCGATGGCGCCGACGTCATTCTTGCCGGTCTCGGTCACCTTCACCTGATGGGGGAAGTAGACCACACCCTTGGCCGGATCGTACTGGGGGCTTACCTTGGCGCCGAGCTGCTTGCCATCGAAGCCGAGCTGACCCTGCAGGATGGCCAGCTTGTCGATGGACTGCTCGGTCAGCATCATGCCGTTGAAGCCGTCGGCGGCAGAGACGCCCAGCTTGTGCTTGCCGTCCTGATCCATGGTGGCGGACGCGGCCTCCACCTCTTCATCGCTCTCGGCCACGTGCATGCCGCCGAGGAAGTCCTGGGACCACATCACCTCCTTGAGCAGGATGCCGCCCACGGCTGCGGGGACCAGCAGGTTGTCACTGCCGCTCCAGCGCAGGGTGGCGTAGTCGCGGAAGTAGGCGGGGACCTGGGTCTTGACGCTCTTCTCGTTGCCCTTGGCTGTCTTGATGGTGATCTGGTCGCCATTGACCGGGGTGGCGTTCACGGCCTGCGCGAACTCCGGGTTGGCGGAGGCGTAGGGCAGGGAGAGGGGATACATGCCCTGTGGAATTTCATCGGCCGGGAAGCCGACGGCCTCGGCCATGGCCAGCACCCGCTTGCCCAAGTCGGCCAGGGTGCCACCGCGCGCCTGGTTTTGCGGTCCGTTCGCCAGATGGGGGCCCATGCCGGACTGGTAGTTCAGCGCGTACATGGCCTCTTCGGAGTATTCATAGGATTCGATGCCGGCGGCGAAGTCGAACGGGGTGGGCTCGTCGGCGCGGTTGGCGTCCAGCACGTCCAGATCCAGCCCCAGCGCCTCGGCCAGCGGCTCACCGGAGAGTTCGAATTCGGTGTAGGCCAGCATGTTGGCGGCGGTGTTGAAGGTCTTGTCTTCCACCTTGACGGCAGCGTGCGCTGCGCTGCTGAGCAATGCACAGGCGATCGCCTGCACCAGTACGGTTTTTCTCATGTCCTTTTTACCCATATGTTTGATTTTATTATGACGCTTCTCATGAATCTAAATGAGAATGGTGTGCATTATGGGGCAAAGGGGATGTCTTGAGAAGAAAAAACCGCGCCCTTAAGGAGGGCGCGGCGGCAGGCGTTACATCAGCTTGAAGGGGATCACCAGGCGACCCGGCTCTACCTTGAGGGCCTCGACCTTCTCCTTGATCCTGGCCTCGTTCTTGCGACTGCCGTCGAGCCGATAGACGGGGGTCTGGGAGAGGAAGAGGGAGAGCGACTGGTTGAAGGTGGGCAGCAGCGGCGTGAGGGCGGCGCCCACGTCGGCTGGCTCGGTCTTGACCGAGATGAGCTCGAGGTCTCGCAGGTAGATGGCGCCCTGCTCGGCCACGTAGTCGGGGCGGGCACTGAGGGAGAGGCGCACCTTCATCTGCTGGCTGCCAAGGGGGCTGGCCACTTCCAGATCGCCGGCGGCATCCAGCTCGACCCGGTCGGTCTGGCGGCGGCCGATGCGGCTTTGCATGTCATCGAGGCGGATCTTGCTCGACATGATGCCGGGGATCCCCAGCTGTTTCTCGAAGGCGACTCGCTCCTTGAGGTACTGGTTTATCTCCCCCTCGCTGACGCTGTACTGGGTGAGAGAGCAGGCCGCCAGCAGCAGGGCGAAGGGGAGCAGAAGCAGGTGCTTTAACATGGGAAGGTTCCATCAAATGGGTGGCAACAACGGATGGCGCCATCTTAGGGGCAAAGCGGGTCGGCCGCCAGTGGGGGCGGGCTGACCCCGTTTCTGTCGCATCCCCCATATGGGGATGGCAATCCGTGTTCATTCGAGTAGCGTTGTCATCCCCTGCGCCAACAGGCCCGCCGTGGCGCTGTCCCCGCAATACCCACAGACAAGCTCCTGTTTTATCGATTCAAAATCCCATTGACCCCGTGATTTCAAAGCGAGTATTTTACCGCCGCACAAAGTCAAATTGATAATCATTATCATTTTGAATCTTCTTTGAGGGTGTAACGTGAATACTCGAGTAATGGAAAATGGCGCACCTGCCGAGGCGAAGATGTCGCCTGATTTCTTGTTTACCTCGGGTCAGGGCACGATCAATGCCACTGACCTGGGGCAACCCATCACCACCCCCGCCTGTGAATGGCCTTTGCTAGAACAACAGATTGCTGACGCGCTGGCCGCTGCCAGCGCCGCCGGCCAGGCCAACCCCCTGCTTATCGGCGCCTTTGCCTTCGACCCGGCGGAAGCCTCCTGTCTCTATGTGCCCGGCCGCTATAAGCGGGGCGAGCGCCCTGTCCCGCTGGCACAGGCGCCGGCAACAGCGGCGATGGCTGAGCAGGCCATCGAGGCCAACCGGGTCATCTCGGTGCAGAGCACCCCGCCGGCCAGCGAATTCCAGGCCTCGGTGAGTGCTGCGCTGGATGCGTTTGCACAAGGCAAGCTCGCCAAGGTGGTGCTGTCACGCAAGCTGACGCTCACCCTACATCAGCCCGCCGACCCTAAGCGGGTGATGGCCCGTTTGATGGCCCAGAATCCCCACGCCTTCCACTTCTCCCTGCCGCTCGGCCAGGGCCGCCGCCTGCTTGGCGCCAGCCCCGAGCTGCTGCTGCGGGTCAGCGGGGGAGAGGTGTTCACCCATCCGCTGGCGGGATCCGCCAGACGGGCGAGTGAACCGGCGCAAGACGAGGCGGTGGCCCGGGATCTGCTGGCCTCCCGCAAGGATCAGCATGAACACAAGTTGGTGATCGACGAGATCCGTCGGGTGCTGACCCCTCACTGCCGCGAGCTGGCGATCCCGTCCAGCCCCTCGCTGATGAGCACGGACACCCTCTGGCATCTGGGCACCCCCATCGCCGGCAGGCTCAATGGCGGTGAGGCGTCGGTACTCTCCTTGGCCTGCCAGCTTCATCCTACCCCGGCCCTGTGCGGCTATCCCACCGATCTGGCCCGCCAGTTCATCCGCGAGCAGGAGCCCTTCCGGCGAGCCCTGTTCAGCGGCATCGTCGGCTGGTGCGACAGCCAGGGCAACGGCGAGTGGGCCGTGGTGATCCGCTGCGGCGTGCTCGATGGGCATCAGGTGGAGCTGTTCGCCGGCGCCGGCATCGTCGCGGGCTCGGATCCTGCCATGGAGTGGGCCGAGACCGGCACCAAACTGGGGACCATGCTCAAGGCCCTGGGCCTGAGTCCGGAGGTGGCGCAATGACCCAGTCCAACCGCTTCCTGCCCTATACCCGCTGGCCTGACGCATTGGCCCAGCGCTACCGCGCCAAAGGTTATTGGCGCGGCGAGCCCCTGACCGCCATGCTGGCGCGCCAGTGCGAGCTGGCCCCCGACGCCGAGGCCATTCTCTGCGGCGATCGCCGCTTCAGCTATGGCGAGCTGGACGCCGCTTCGAGCCGGCTGGCCGGGCGTCTGGCCCGCCACGGCCTGGGGGTAGGGGACACCGCTCTGGTGCAGCTCCCCAACGTGGCCGAGTTCTATCTGGTGTTCTTCGCCCTGCTCAAGGCTGGCATCGCACCGGTCAATGCGCTCTTTAGCCACAACCGGCTGGAGCTCCTCTCTTATGCCGAGCAGATCACTCCGCGCCTCTTTATCGGCTCGCTGGCTCATCCGCAGTTTGCGAGCAAGGGTCGCGAGAGCGAGCTGCTGACAACTATAGGCGCCGAGCTGGTGCTGCTGGATGGTGACGCAGGGGAGCTGGGGCTGACCCATTGGTTGGCGAAGGTGGCTGAGAGTGAGCCGGTGAAATCTGGCCCGACCCCGGCGGACGAGGTGGCCTTCTTCCAGCTCTCCGGTGGCAGCACAGGCACCCCCAAGCTCATCCCCCGCACCCATGACGATTACCTGTACAGCGTGCGCCGCAGCAATGAAATCTGTGAATTGGGGACTCACACCCGCTATCTGTGCGCCCTGCCGGCACCCCACAACTTCCCCCTGAGCTCCCCCGGGGCGCTCGGGGTGTTCGAGGCGGGCGGCACCGTGGTGCTCGCGCCCGACCCCAGCCCCATCAGCTGTTTCCCGCTGATCGCCCGCCACCGGGTCAATCTCACCTCGCTGGTGCCGCCGGCGGTCTCGCTCTGGCTGCAGGCCGCGGAAGCGGATCCCGCTGCGCGCACCCAGCTCGAGAGCCTCGACTTGCTGCAAGTGGGTGGCGCCAAGCTGGGGGAGGCGGTGGCCAGCAAGATAGGGCCGCTGCTCGGCTGCCGGCTGCAGCAGGTGTTCGGCATGGCGGAAGGGCTGGTCAACTACACCCGGCTGGACGACCCCGACGAGAAGATCATTCACACCCAGGGCCGCCCCATGAGCCCGGACGACGAGGTGCGCATTCTCGATGAGGCGGGCAACCCGGTTGCCCCCGGCGAGCCTGGCGCCCTGCACACCCGTGGCCCCTATACCTTCCGCGGTTACTACCAGAGCCCGGCCCACAACGCCCGGGTGTTCGATGCCGAGGGCTTCTACTGCTCCGGCGACCTGGTGGTACAGGATGCGGATGGTTACCTGACCGTGGTCGGGCGGCAGAAGGATCAGATCAACCGGGGCGGCGAGAAGATCGCGGCGGAAGAGGTGGAAAACCAGCTGTTGCACCACCCGGCCATCACCCATGCGGCCCTGGTCTCCATGTCCGACAGCGCCATGGGGGAAAAGAGCTGCGCCTTTATCGTCACCACAGAACCGGGGCTCAAGCCGCTGGCCTTGCGCAAGTTTCTGCGTGAGCGCGGGGTGGCGGACTTCAAGCTGCCCGACCGTTTCGAAACCCTGGACGCCCTGCCCATGACGGCGGTGGGCAAGATTGACAAGCAGGGGCTGCGGGCACGCATTGCGCACGCCATCGCCGCCAACCAGCCTCTACAGCATAAAAACTAGTAAGGAATCATGACGTTATGGCTATCCCAACCCTGAACAATTACGCCATGCCCAGCCAGTGGAAGGCCAACAAGGTCAACTGGTCTCTGGATCCCAAACGCGCCGCCCTGCTGATCCACGACATGCAGGAGTACTTCACCGCCTTCTATGGCGAAAACAGCCCGCTGATCGCGGCGCTCACCGAGCGCCTGGCCGCCGTGCGCAAGCAGTGCAAGGCCCTCGGCATTCCGGTCTTCTACACCGCCCAGCCCAAGGATCAGTCCCCTGAAGATCGCGCCCTGCTCAACGACATGTGGGGCCCGGGGCTCAACAAGCGGCCCGAGCAGCAGCAGGTGGTGGCAGCACTCTGCCCAGAGCGGGACGACACCGTGCTGGTCAAGTGGCGCTACAGCGCCTTCCAGCGCTCCGAGCTGGAACAGATGCTCAAAGCGCTGGGGCGGGATCAGCTGATCATCGGCGGCATCTACGGCCATATCGGCTGCATGATGACCGCCTGCGACGCCTTCATGCGCGACATCCAGCCCTTCTTCCTGGCGGACGGGGTGGCAGACTTCTCCCTGGCCGATCACCAGATGGCGCTCGACTACGTGGCGACCCGCTGCGGCAAGGTGATCCCCTGCGAGGAGGTGCTGGCCCTTGCCCCGGCTTCCGCTTCTGCCGCCCAGACCAGTCCGCTGCTGACCAATCCGTTGCTGACGTATGAGGGGCTCAAGGCGCGGCTGCTGAGCCATATCGACGAGGACGAAGGGGAGTTTGACCCCGACGAGAACCTGATCGACTACGGTCTGGATTCGGTGCGGATCATGGCCCTGCTCACCGAGTGGCGCGCCGCCGGGGTGGAGCTCGGCTTCGTGGATCTCGCCAAGCTGCCGACCCTCAACGGCTGGTGGCGCCTCATCGAGGCCAAGCTGGCAGCCCAGGCGCTGGAGGTGACCCCATGAACCGCTTCCCCTTGACCATCCCCCAGCAGGGGCTCTGGTCCGGACATCTGCTCAACGACGACAAGGCGATGTTCAACACCGCCGAGTGCATCGCCTTCGACGGCAAGGTCGAGGCGGCCGTGCTGGTAGCGGCCCTTGCCAAGGCGGTGGGGGAGTGCGAGGCACTCAAGGGCCACTTCGAAGACAATAAGGAGGCGGTCTGCTTCGTCTCGCATGAGCTGCCCCTGGCCTATGAAGAGGTCTCCCTCGAGCTCGATGACGAGACACTGGCCCGCGCCTGGGCCTGGGCCGATCTGCGCCGCCCGTTCGAGCTGACCCAAGAGGCGCCCTGCCGCTTCGCCCTGCTGCGCGGCCCCGGCCGCGATTATCTCTACAGCTGCGTGCACCACATCGCCCTCGATGGCTTTGGCACCACCCTGCTGTTCCAACGCATCGCCGAGCTGTATGCAGAGGGGCTGGCCGGTGAGATGAACTCCCCATCGCCTTTCGGTTCTTTGGTGGAGGTGCTGGCGGAAGAGGCGAGCCGCGAGCAGATCGGTAAGAACGCCGCCGCCCGTGCCTTCTGGCAGGAGCAGCTGCAAGCCTGGCCCGAGGTGAAGTCCTTTGGCGAGACCCGCGCACCGATTGCCGCCGAATTTATCCGTGAGAGCCGTCCGCTGCCGGCGGCGCTGTGGCAATCCCTGACCGGCTTTGCCGACGAGCACAAGCTGGGCTGGCCCGATCTGCTGCTGGCCGGCCTCTCTGCCCAGCTGTCGCTGTCGAGCGGCCAGGATAAGACCCTGCTCGGTCTGATGATGATGAACCGTATCGGCTCGGCGTCGCTGACCGTGCCCTGCATGCAGATGAACATTACCCCGCTGGCGCTGACTCTGGGTGAAGAACTGGATCTGGCGGGAGCTGCCGGCGCCGTGGCCAAGGCCAAGCGCGGGGTGCGCAAGCACCAGCACTACCGCTACGAGCTGCTGCGCCGCGACCTTGGCCTGGTGGGGGGCGACAAGCGCCTGTTCGGCCCGCTGGTCAACATCATGCCGTTCGATCACGCTCGCCGCTTCGGGCCGCTATCTGCCCATATTCTCAACATCAGTGCCGGCCCGGTGGAGGATCTCACCATCGAGGTGCAGGTCGGCGTCGATGGTCAGCCCAGACTGGATCTGGACGCCAACCCCGGCTGCTACCAGCAGGCGGATCTGGCTGCCATCGCCGATACCCTGTTTGCCCTGCTGGGCCGCTGGCTGACCGAGCCCGCCCAGACCCTAGGGGCGCTCAAGGCCGACTGGCTGACCGAGCAGCGAGCCAGGGCCCTGATCGCCGGCCCCGCCCATGAAGCTCTCCAGGTGCGGCCGGTGCTGGAGGCGCTCTGCCACTTCGCCGCCCAGACCCCGGACAAGATAGCGCTGGAGCAGGGAGAGACCCGCTTCAGCTACGAGGCGCTGCTGGCCAGATCTGAACAGATGGCAGCTGCCCTGCAGGCCGCAGGCGTCGCCCCCGGCGACAAGGTGGGGGTCATGCTGGCCCGCACCCCCCAGGCCATCTTCGCCCAGCTGGCGGTGCTGCTGGCGGGCGCCGTCTACGTGCCGCTCGACCCTGAGCAGCCGCTGGAGCGCCAGGGCCATATTCTGCGGCTGGGGGAGGTCAAGACCCTGATCACCCAGGCCGAGTACCGTCACAAGCTGGCCAGCCTGTTTGAGGGGCGCACGCTCTTGGCGGGGGATCTGGTGAGCGATGATCGGCTCAACCAGCCGGCCGCCGGCCGCGCCGTCGCCTACCTGATGTTCACCTCGGGCTCGACCGGTCTGCCCAAAGGGGTGGCGGTCAGCCACGGCGCGCTGGATCACTTCGCCGCCGCCGCCCGCTGCCGTTACCACCTGGGAGAGGGGGCGCGGATGCTGCAATTCGCCCCCTTCAACTTCGACGCCAGCATCGAGGAGGTGTTCGCCACCTTGAGCGCCGGTGCCACCCTGGTGCTGCGCACCGACGCCCTGCTCGAATCCATGCCCGCCTTTGCGGCCGGGGTGGCGCAGATGGGGATCACCCACCTCGACCTGCCCACCGCGTTCTGGAACGAATGGGTGGTGGCGCTGACGGCGGGCCAGGCCCACATTCCTGCCAATCTGGCCACCGTCATCATCGGCGGCGAGGCGGTCTACCCCGAGCAGCTGGCCCAGTGGCAGCGTCAGGGCCGCTCCGATGTGTGCCTGTTCAACACCTACGGCCCCACCGAAACGACCGTGGTGGTGACCACTCAGGAGTTGCAGCAGGAAGACCCCAGCCAGACCCAGCTGCCCATCGGCCTGCCGCTGCCCGGCATGCAGGCGCTGATCCTGGGGGCGGGGGAGCAACCCGCCAGCGAGGGGGAGCTGGTGCTGCTCGGCCCGCAGCTGGCCAACGGCTATGTGGGCGGCGTGCAAGGGAGCTTTGGCACCCTGCGGGTCGGCGAAGAGGATCTGCCCGTCTATCGCACCGGCGATCGAGTGCGCCTGGTGGCCGGCCGGCTGGTCTACCTCGGTCGGCGCGACAACGAATTCAAGATAAGCGGCTATCGCATCCAGCCCGGCGAAGTGGAGGCCCAGCTGCTGGCCCTGCCGGGGGTGGATGAGGCGTGCGTGCAGGGAGTGAGCATCGGCAGCGTGCGCCGGCTGGTGGCCTTCGTGGCGGGGCCGGAGCGCGACAGCCGGGTCATCAAGGCGCAGCTGGCCAAGGTGCTGCCTGCCGCCATGATCCCCACCGACTATCGTCACTATGACCAGCTGCCCCGCACCGGCTCCAACAAGCTGGATCGCAAGGCCCTGCTGGCCGCCTACCAGGCGGGCGGCGAAGCATTGACCCTGGGCAGCGAGACCGAGAACCGGGTCGGTACCATCTGGCAGCAGATCCTGGGGCTTGCCACCATGGCGCCCGCGGACAACTTCTTCGAACTGGGGGGCCAGTCCCTGCAGACCATCCAGATCGTCAACCGGCTCGGCGCCGAGTTCGGGGTGCAGGTCAAGGTCTCCGACGTGTTCGATCACCCTCGGCTGGATGATTTCTGCCGTTTCCTCGACGGCCTGCTTGCCGAGGACGAAGAGAGCGTGGAGATGGTGTGGTGATGGATAAGGAGCAACAAGCAATGGCCTTTGATTTCACTGGCAAGCGGGTCTGGGTGACCGGAGCAGGGCGCGGCATTGGCCGCGAGGTGGCGACGCAGTTCGTGGCGGCCGGCGCCTGTGTGGTGGGGCTGGATCTGACCTTTCCTGAAGCCGACTACCCCTATGCCACCCGGCTGCTCGATATTGGCGACTCGAAGGCGGTCAACGCCTGCTGCGCAGCGCTGCTGGCGGACGGCGGGCTCGATGTGCTGGTGAGCGGGGCCGGGGTGCTGCGCCTTGGCCCCACCGACGTCCTGAGCGATGACGACTGGCACGACTGCATGACGGTCAACGCCAGCGGCGTCTTCTATCTGCTGCGGGCCCTGGTGCCCCACTTCAAGGGGCAGCGGCGCGGTGCCATCGTCACCATCGGCTCCAACGCGGCCCATGTGCCGCGCATGCAGATGGCGGCCTACTGCGCCTCCAAGGCGGCGGTCACCAGCCTGACCCAGACGGTGGGGCTGGAGCTGGCCCCCTTCGGCGTGCGCGCCAACCTGGTGTCGCCGGGCTCGACGGATACCCCCATGCTGCGCGGCATGCTGCCAAACGAGGAGGCCATGGCCCGCACCATTGCCGGGTTGCCGGAGCAGTTCAAGCTCGGCATCCCCCTGCGCAAGGTCGCCACCCCGGCGGAGATCGCCCATACCGTCCTCTTCCTGGCCTCGGATCTGGCCAGCCACATCACGCTGCAGGATCTGGTCGTCGACGGCGGCGCCACCCTGAGTGCCTGAGGCTTGAGAAACAGATGAACAATATGATTTTGCTGTTGAAACAGCTGGATGGTCAGAGCGTCAAGCTCGCCCTGAATGAGAAGGGGCGGGACGGTTTTTCTTCCTATCGCGCCACGCCGGCTGTCTGAGGTACAGATGAACAATATGATTTTGCTGTTGAAACAGCTGGAACGGCAGGGGGTCAAGCTGGCGCTGAACGACAAGGGCCAGCTTATCTCCCAGTCGAGCAAGGAGGCGGTGACGCCGGCCATCGGCGCCACCATCAAGGCCCACAAGGATGAGCTGGTGCGCTGCCTGGCGGCTCGCGCTGCCTTCGAGGCGCCCATTGTCGCCGAGGGCGCCCGGCAGGGGCCGCTCTCGTCGTCCCAGAGCGGGCTCTGGTTTATCGAGCAGTACGAGGAGGCCTCCCACCTCTACAACATGCCGGTCTATTTTCGCGTCAAGGGAGAGCTGGACACGGCGGCGCTGGAGTTTGCTTTCGATCACCTGTTTGCCCGCCACCCCAGCATGCGCACTCGCTTCATCAAGGACGAGGCGGGCAGAGGGGCGCAGGAGATCCTGCCCCACACGCCCTTCACGCTGCAGATTGAGGACGTGAGCGCAGAGCCCGCTGCCGAGCGGGAGGCCTATGTAGCCCGCCGGGTGCGCGAGGAGATTGGCCGCCCCTTCTCCCTGACCCAGGGGGGTCTCAGCCGGGTGCATCTGATCCGGCTGGGCAACCGCGAGCACGTGCTGCTGATCACCCAGCACCACATCATCTCCGACGGCTGGTCGGTCAAGAACATGTTCGCGGATCTCAAGCGCGCCTTTCTTGCGCACCAGAACCGCGAGCCCCTGCAGGTGAGCGAACTGCCCCTCACCTACATCGACTATGCCCGCTGGTTCAACTCACCGCGTTTTCTCGATTATCACGCCGAGTTCAAGCCGTTCTGGGTCGACCGGCTCGGTGGCAGCCCCGAGATACACGGTCTGCCGCTCGACAAGCCGCGCCCGGCCCATCAGGACAGCGGCGGCGAGCTGGTCTTCTCCACCATCGACAACGCGCTGTGGGAGAGCTTCAAGCGCCTGTGTCAGCGCCACAGCACCTCCAACTTCATCGGTCTGCACGCCCTGTTTGCCCTGCTGATGGTGCGCCAGAGCGGCGAGAAGGAGGTGGTGATCGGCACCCCGCTCGCCTATCGCGAGCGCCACGAGATCGAGTCGCTGGTGGGCTTTTTTGTCAATACGCTGGTGCTGCGCACTCAACTCAGCGGCAAGCCCAGCTTCGTCGACTATCTGCAGCAGTGCCGGGAGGAGGATCTGGCGGCCTTCGATCACCAGCTCTACCGTTTCGAGGCGCTGGCCGAGGCCATCGGCGCCGATCGCACCACCGCCATCAACCCCATCTTCCAGATCATGCTGGTCTATCAGGCCAAGGTGGACTTCAACGATCTAATCCCCGGCTGCCAGCTGGTGGAGGAGACCTCGCCTGTGTTGCCGGCCAAGACCGACATCTCGGTCAAGGTGACCGAGCTGATGGACTCCGTCAGGGTGGACTGGCTGTTTGCCACCGCATTGTTCGAGCGAGAGACCATTCAGGCTCTTGCCGATCGCCTGCTGCACCTGATGCGCGCCGTGGTGGCTGCCCCCGAGACCGACATCTGGCAGTTGCCGCTGGAGGCGGGCACCGACCAGGCGGCGATGGCCGCACAGCTTGCCGATCTGCCGCCGGACTACCCGAGCCGTGACACCCTGCTCTGTCATATCGAGCGGCGCTCTATTCAGTTGCCGGACGCGCTGGCGGTGAGCGACGGCGCGCAATCGTTGACCTATGGCGAGCTGGAGGTGCGTGCCAACCGGCTGGCCCACTGGTTGCTGGCTTGCGGCGTCACCCCGGGCGCCGCCATCGGCATCCAGGCGAGACGCGATGTCGCCTTCGTGGTTGCCCTGCTCGCCTGCTGGAAGGCGGGGGCGGCTTATGTGCCCCTCGACCCTGCCTATCCCGCCGAGCGGCTGGCCCATATCCTCGGCGATGCATCCATCAGCCTGGTGCTGGGCGGCGTGCCGGACCCGCGGCTTGGCGAGGCGCTGGCGGGCACGACTGCCGAATATCATGATCTGCACCAGCTTGCGCTGGACAAGATGCCAACCAGCACGCCCGCACTACCCCGGGATGCCGCCATGCTGGCCCAGATCATCTACACCTCCGGCAGCACCGGTCTGCCCAAGGGGGTCATGGTGGAGCAGGGCAGCCTGGTCAACCTGATGGCGGATCACGGCGATCGCATCGCCCTTGATCAGAATGGCGCCATGTTCAACTGCATGTCCCTCTCGTTTGATGCGGGCAACATGACCAGCTTACTGCCCCTGTACTGCGGCGCGGCCCTGCACTTCGGCGAGCCGGGCGAGGGGGTGATCAGTGCCGCGATCGCTTGCGGTGCCAGCCATATGATTTTGCCGACCGCCTTGCTCGCCAACCTGCTACCACCGGCGGAACTCGGTTCCCTCAAGGCCATCGGCTTTGGTGGCGAGGCGTGCCCGAGCAGCCTGGTGGATCGCTGGGGGGAGCGGGTGGCGCTGTTCAACATGTACGGCCCGACCGAGTGCACCGTCACCGCGCTCTGCGCGCGGCTCACCCCGGGGGCGCCCATCACCATAGGTCGACCGGTCAACCACCTGAAGGCGTTGATCCTGGACGAGGCGGGCAATCTCTGCCCGGTGGGGGTGCCCGGCGAGCTCTGCCTGGCAGGGCTGGGGCTGGCCCGCGGTTACCTCAATCTGCCGGAGCGCACCCAGGAGGCCTTTATCGAGCTGGCGCTGGCGGAACGTACCCATCGTCTCTATCGCACCGGTGATCGGGCCCTGCTGCGCCGCGATGGCAGCATCCAGTATCTGGGCCGGATAGACGAGCAGATCAAGCTGCGCGGCTATCGTATCGAGCCGGGGGAGATAGAGACCCGGCTCGCCGAATTGTGCCCGGTCATCCGCCAGATCAAGGTAGTAGTGCAGGAGGGTCGTCTGCTCGCTTACGCCTGTTTGCAGGCCGGGGCAAGGGAGCCCGACGGCGACGCCCTGCTGCAGCGGGCCGGCGAGTGCCTGCCCGAATACATGGTGCCGGCGCGCCTCTGCTGGCTGCCCGAGATGCCGCTCACCCCCAACGGCAAGCTGGACTTGCGCCGCCTGCCCGCCATCGTCTGGCAGCAGAGCAAGGGCGAGCCGCAAAACGAACTGGAGCAGACCGTGCTTGCCATCTGGCAAGGGGTGCTCAAGCAACCGCTCGGGGTGGAGGATGACTTCTTCCGCTTAGGAGGTGACTCCATCCTCAGCATCCAGCTCACCACCCGGCTGCGGGATGCGGGGCTGCACTGCAGCGTGAAGGACGTGTTCGAAGCCAAGACGGTGCGCCGCCTCTGCCGCCAGCTCGGCCAGCAGCAGGCCGTCAGCCACAGGAGCGAGCAGGGCAGCCTGACCGGCGAGTTTCCGCTCCACCCCATTCAGCACTGGTTCTTCGAGCAGGGCTTTGCCAAGTCCGGCCACTGGAACCAGGGGGTGATCCTGCGCCTGCCGGCCGGGGTGGACGATGAGGCCCTGCGCGGCTGGCTGGATACCCTGCGCCAGCACCACGATGCCCTGCGCCTGGCGGTGACCCCGACCGGCCAGCGCTATCTGGCCGAACTGCCATTGCCGCCGCTGCCGACCCTGGATGCCGGCAGCCTCGATGAGGCCGAGCTGCAGGCCCGCCTGACCGAGCTGCAGGGAGATCTGGATCCTGCCAGCGGCCATACCCTGGCCTGGGCCCGCCTGCGCAATCTCTCTCTCGAGGGTGTGCGGGAGGGCGAGGGCGAGACGGTGGAGGGGCTCTTCCTCGCCTTCCATCACCTGGTGATCGATGCGGTCTCCTGGCGCATTCTGGCCGAAGATCTGGCACGGGTGAGCAGGGGCGAGCCGCTGCCCGCCAAGGGCAGCAGCTATCGCCAGTGGGGCGAGGGGCTCGCGGCCTACGCCAAACGGGAAGAGGATCAGCTTGGCTTCTGGCTTGCTCAGGGGGAGGCCAGCAAGCCAGGCTTGCTGGAGGAGCGACGCGCCGCCGATGGCCGCGCCGCCGCCAGCCTGCTGCAACTGAGTCAGGAGACCACGGCCCGTCTCATCGACATCGCCAACCAGGCCTACTTCACCCGGGTGCCCGACCTGCTGCTGGCGGCGCTGACCCATACCCTGAGCGAGCAGGGTTACGGCAGCCGTCACTGCGTGATGCTGGAAGGGCACGGCCGTGAGGCCATCGATGCGGAACTCGACGTGAGCCGTACCCTCGGCTGGTTCACCAGCACATACCCGCTGGCGCTGGCGGATGCCAAGGAGTGGGATGCGCTGGTCTGCGCCACCAAGGAGCAGCTGCGCGCCGTGCCGGACAAGGGGGTGGGCTTCAACGCCCTGAGGTTGCACCATCCCCGCGGGCAAGAACTGCCCCAGGCCCTTGTCGTCTTCAACTACCTGGGGGTCAGCCATCAGGGCGAGGCTGTTCAACCCTGGCAGCCCCTGCCGCTGGCGCCGGGGGCACCCACGTCCCCTGACAACCTGCCGCGGGAGCTGGTCAGCCTGCACGGGGGCGTGTTTGATGGCCGCCTCACCCTGCGTCAGGTGGGCGCCCTCAACCAGCAAGGGAGCGACGCCCTGATGGCACGGCTGGCGGACAACCTGACGGCGCTGGTGGAGCACTGCTGCACGGTGAAGGCTCCGCGCCATACCCCGAGCGACTTCCCGGGGCTTGGCCTCTCGCAAGCCGCGCTCGATCGGGTGCTGAACGGGCGCGAGGTGGAGACCCTGCTGCCCATGACATCGCTTCAGCAGAGCATGTTCCATCACAGGGCGCTGGCGCCCCGGGATCACGCCTATCACCTGCAGACCGAGATCGACTATCACCAGCCGCTGGACGTGGCGGTCTACCGTCAGGCCTGGCAGGGGCAGATCGCCCTTTGGCCGGCCCTTCGCAGCGAACTGGTGCTGGCGGATGGGGTGGCGCTGCAGCGCATCCTCAAGCACGCCGAGTTGCCATTCCACTATGAGGACTTGTCTGAAGTGGAAAATGCAGAGACACGGGTCCAGGCCTATCGCGAGCAGGATCTGGCCCGCCCGATCCCGCTCGAGCAGGCGCCCCTGCTGCGCCTTGCCTGCTTCAAATTGGCCCCCGATCACCACAAGGTGATCTTCAGCGCCCATCACAGCGTGCTGGATGGCTGGAGCGGTCCCGTGTTGCTGGGTTCCCTGCATCGCGGCTATCAGGCGCTGATGAACGGCCTGTTGCCGCAGGGCGAACCGGATACCGCCTGGCTCGAATTTGGCCGCCATATCGTGAGCCAAGCCCGCAGCGCCGAGACCTACTGGCAGGGGCGGGGCGAGCTCTTGGCAACGCCTAACGATCTCGCCTGCCTGTTCGGGGTGACGCTGGACGCTAGCTCAAGCGGGCGCCATACCCAGCTGCGACCGGCGGTGTGCGCCACGGCGCTGCCGGCCGAGGTGGCAACCTTGCTCGCGAGCCGTGCCCGCGACCTTGGCGTGACTGCGGGCCTGTTGGCCCAATATGCCTGGCACCGTCTGCTGGCACGCCGCTCTGGCGATGCCGTCACCCTGGTGGGCAACGTGACCCCGGGCCGGGATTACCCCATCGAGGGGATCACCGCGAGCGTCGGGCTCTACATCAACAGCCTGCCACTGGCGCTGGCCTGGCGCACCGAGCTGACCCTGGCCGAGCATATCGCCCAGTTGCAGACCGACCTGATGGCGCTCAATGAGCACGACACCCAGTCGCTGGCGGCACTGACCAAAGGCCGGGCGCGTCTGTTCCAGAGTCTGTTCGTGTTCGAGAACTACCCTATGCCGGCGGCCCCTGTCGCCCCCGAACCCCATCAGCTGGTGCCGCGCTTTGGCACCGTGGTGGAGAAGGTGGAGCTGCCGCTCTCCTTGGTGGTCAGCAGCCGGGGCGAGACGCTCCAGCTGCGCCTCGAATTCGACGGCGAGCAGATCCCCGAGGCCCGGGCCGAGGCGGTGCTGGCTGACTGGCTGGCCGAGCTCGACTGGCTGGCGCAGGCGGATCTGAGCCAGCCGGCCAGAGTGGCGGCGGCCGCGCCGTTCCCAGTGAGGGCGCAAGTGGCCGCCACCAAGGCTGATGAACCTGGCCTGGCTCAGCCGCCGGCCGAGGCCCGCAGGCTGGTGGCCCTGTGGGAGCGCCTGTGCGGCGTGCCCGGCATCTGGCAGCAGACCCTGTGTGAACTCGGGGTGGATTCGGTGCAGCAGCTCGCCCTGCTGGCGGCCCTCAACGAGGCGTTTGGCCAGGATCGGGCGTCGCTCACCCTGCAGACGCTCAAGGCCCACCCATCACCCAGCCGGCTCTATCGGCATTGGCTGGTGCGCCAAACGGAGGCCGCACTATGACGGTGACCATCAAGCATGAGGCTTCGCTCGTGCAAACCCGGCTTGCCCCCCGTGAGGGGGCGGCCAACCTGGGCGCGCGGCTGGCGGCCTGTCTGGCCGCCACCCCGCTGGCCCCCG
Source organism: Aeromonas sp. S2(2024) (assembly GCF_041402505.1). NCBI lineage: Bacteria > Pseudomonadati > Pseudomonadota > Gammaproteobacteria > Aeromonadales > Aeromonadaceae > Aeromonas > Aeromonas sp. S2(2024). The sequence continues at coordinate 332,398 of NZ_JBGLRL010000002.1, read as the reverse complement.
CCATCCGTATGGGCGTGGGCATGAGTGTGGAAATGGCAGAGATCCGTGACGGTGCAACCGCAGGGCAGTGGCTCAGCTACGGCGCCCTCAATGCAAGGGTCGGCCAGATTGCCGCCCGCCTGCAGGGGCTGGCGGTGGGAGAGCGGGTCGGCCTCTATCTCTCCCGCAGCCCGGATCTGGTGGCCAGCCTGCTGGCCTGCCTGCGGCTCGGCCTCTGCTTCGTGCCGCTGGAGCCGGACTTTCCCCTGGAGCGGCTGCAGGGGATAGCCCGCCAGGCCAGGCTCTCGGCGGTGATCTGCGATGAGGAGGCGGGGACCCCGGACTTCGGTTGCCCCCTGCGTCCCCTCAAGGGGCCGGCCCCCGGCGGGGCTCTCTCCTGGCCCAGGGTGGACGACGCCCTGGCTGCCTACATGATGTTCACCTCGGGCTCCACCGGCGAGCCCAAGGGGGTGGTCATCAGCCGGCGGGCCCTGCTCTGCTTCCTCGACGGGATCCGCGATCGGCTCGGGCTTTCACCTGGCTGCCACTGGCTCTTCATCACCACCCCGGCCTTCGACATCTCCCTGCTGGAGATGCTGGGGCCGCTCTGGGGCGGGGGCCGGTTGACGGTGGCCGGCGGCGAGCACAACAAGGATCCGCTGGGGATGCTGGCGCTGCTCGAGGGCGACCCCTCCATCAACTGGCTGCAGGCCACCCCGGCCTGCTGGCGCATGCTGCTCAAGGCCGGCTGGCAGGGACGCAATACCCTCACCGCCCTGTGCGGCGGCGAGGCGCTGGACCCAGGTCTGGCCGAGCAGCTCTGTGCCCGCACCCGGCGGCTGTGGAACTGCTACGGGCCCACCGAGGCCACCGTCTGGTCGCTGGTGAGCGAGGTGCGCTGGCCACCGGCTGGGGGCCAGATCACCATCAGCCACAGCCTGCCCGGCTATCGGCACTGGGTGCTGGACGAGGCGGGGCTGCCGGTGGCGGAGGGGGAGTGCGGCGAGCTCTGCATCGAGAGCCCGGCCCTGTGCGAGGGGTACTGGCGCAAGCCGGCCTTGACCAGCGCCGCCTTCCTGCGCCTTGCCACCCATCGCCTCTATCGCACCGGCGATCGGGTGCGCCGGCTGGGGGCGGACCGCTTCCTCTATCTGGGGCGGCGCGATGATCAGGTCAAGCTGCGGGGCTTTCGCATCGAGCTCGGCGAGGTGGAGGCGGGACTGCGCCGCCAGGCAGGGGTGCAGGAGGCAGCGGTGCGTCTGGTGGGTGAGGGGGACGAGGCCATGCTGGTGGGCTACGTGGAGGTGAAAAGCGGGGTGACCCTCAATCGCCTCGCCCTGCGCAAGGGGCTGCAGGCGACGCTGCCGCACTACATGGTGCCGGCGCGGCTCATCCTGCTGGATGCCCTGCCCAAGACCGGCAGCGGCAAACTGGACAGAAAGGCGCTGCCCCTGCCGGAGTAGCATTGCCCGTTGCTCGCAAGCGTTGATAAACAAAGAAGCCCGCATGATGCGGGCTTCTTGTTGGCAGTCAACCGAGATGGGGATCAGTGCGCGATGGGGGCCGCGTCCGGCTTGGTGAGCAGCTGCTCGACGTCGTCGATCACCTTGAGGGCCGCCTGGGGGCCGCCGGTGGAGGTCCAGAGCGATCCGTCCACGGCGCCGAAGCGCTTGCCCTTGATGGCGCCAAGCTGCTGGAAGGCCGGGGTCTGCTCGGCCTGCTTCATGGCATCCACCGCATCGCCGCTGGTGCTGAGGGTGCCGACCACCAGCCAGTCACCGTCCAGCAGGTTGAGGGATTCGAGACTCAGGGCCGGGGAGTGGGGGCTCTTGTCGCCGATCTGGTGGGCCGGGCGAGCCAGCCCCATCTCGGTGACCACGCTGCTGGCGAAGGTGCCGCCATGCATGTAGCTAGGCCCCTTGGGGTTCCAGCGCACTATGCTCACCTGCTCCCCCTGGTGCTTGGCGAGCTTGCTGCGGGCCTCTGCCAGGCGGGCGTCATACCGGGCGAGGAAGGCCTTGGCCTCGGCCTCCTTGTTCATCACATTGGCGCTGCGGTTGAACACGGTTTTCCAGGGCTCGCCCCAGTTGCCGGTGACGACGGTGGGGGCTATCTCCTTGAGCAGGGCCAGCAGCTCGGGCTTGGTCTGGCCGGTGAGAATGAGATCCGGTTCGAGGTCTATCAGCTTCTCCAGATTGGGGTTGTCCAGATCCCCGACCACCTGGATCTCCTTGCCCGCCTTGTCCAGCAAATAGCGGGGCAGGGTGGACTGGCCGCGACCGTTGACTGTGCCGACCGGTTGCACCCCCAGGGTCAGGGCGCTGTCGAGATCGAGCTCGCTCAACACAACGACCCGCTGGGGCGCCTCGGGGACAGTGTGGGTCTGGCCGTTGGCATCGAGCACCTGGCGGGTGCCTGCCTGGGCCTGAAAGCCGACCAGGCTGGCCAGCATGAGCGCGGCGGCCAGGGGGGAGAAGATCTTCATGGTTACATCCTTAATGGGTGAAATCGGCGGCACTCTTGGCCCATGCCGGGCGGCCCCTGTGGGGTGTGCCTGCCAGTCAGCCTAAAACCGGGGTCCAAATGGGCGGGGACATGCTACCACAGAAGCGCAAGTGAGAAACATTGTCATTTGTATTTGTGGTGTCTGCCCTGGGGATTTTGTTACCATGAGGCGCCATTGCGAGGAGCTCAGATGCCCCCCTTATCCCCTCTCACCTCCTTCCTTTTGCAACGGGATCGCCTGCTGCTGCCGGGTACGCCCCCCTTGACCCTGCATCGCATCTGTTTCGATGCCGCTGCCTTTACCCCCGCCTGCTTCGCGGCCCACGGCATGGCGCTGCCCGCCAGCCTGCAGCATGCGGCCCCCAAGCGGCTGGGGGAGTTTCTGGCGGGGCGCCTCGCGGCCCGCGAGGCCCTGCGCCCCTTTGGCCTTGCGGGGAATGGGGTGGCCATCGGGAGCGCCCGCGAGCCCCTCTGGCCTTTGGGAATGGAGGGGAGCATCAGCCACAGCCAGCTGGCGGGGCAGGGGGTGGCGCTGTGCGGGGTACGCCCCGCACAGAGGGGAATGGGGCTGGATCTGGAGGCCTGGCTGGGGCCGGAGCAGGGGAGTCAGCTCTGGTCCGGCATCGTCGATGAGGATGAGTGGGGACGACTGGAGGCCGGAGCCCGCGCGCTCGGGCTGGACAGGGCCAGAGGGCTGACCCTGGTGTTTTCCGCCAAGGAGAGCCTGTTCAAGGCGCTCCATCCCAGGGTGGGGCGCTACTTCGACTTTCTCGATGCCCGCTGGCTGGGGATGACGGCCCAGAGCCTCACCCTGGAGCTGAAGGTCCCGCTGACGCCGACCCTGCCTGCCGGCTGGCGCTGCACCCTGCACTGGCAGCCGCTGCCGGGAGGCGTGCTCACCACCCTGCTGCTGTGAGCGGCGCCCGGGCTCTCGCGCCCCGCCACTGCCCAGACAAAGAAACCGCCATCAGGCGGTTTCTTGCTATCCGGCTCAGGCCGACTGTGCATGGTCGACGCGCCGACGGGGCACTATGACGGGGGCACCGTCGCCGGGGGCGTGCAGTATGTCCACGTCGGTCTGGTAGAGCCGATCGATGAGGGACTTGGTCACCACCTCCCGGGCCGCGCCCATGGCCTGGATGCCGCCATCCCCCAGGGCAATCAGCTCGTCGCAGTAGCGGGCGGCGGTGGCGAGATCGTGGATCACGATGAGCACCGTCTTGCCCTCGGCGGCGACTCTGTGGATGGCCTCCATCACCTCGGTCTGGTGGCCTATGTCCAGGGCGCTGGTGGGCTCGTCCAGCAAGATGAGATCCGCATCCTGGGCCAGCACCATGGCGAGCCAGACCCGCTGGGCCTGACCACCGGACAGCGAGCTGGCGCTCTGCTGCCAGATGGCATCGAGCTGCATCCGCTCCCTGGCCCAGCCCACCATGCGGGCGTCCTCCTCGCTCCACTGGTTGAACCAGCCCTGATGGGGATGGCGGCCGTATTGCACCAGCTGCTCGACCCGGATGCCGGGCGGCATCAGGGGGCGCTGGGGTAGGTAGGCGAGCTCCCGGGCCAGGGCTTTCATGCCGTAGCTGGCCAGCGGCTTGTCCTTGAGCAGTATCTCCCCGCTCTGGGGCTGCTCCTGGCCCGCCAGCAGTTTGAGCAGGGTGGACTTGCCGCCCCCGTTGGGGCCGACTATGCCCACCAGCTTGCCCTGAGGCAGGGTGAAGGAGATCTCCTCGAAGATGCTCTTATGCGGGTAGCCGAACTGGAGTCGATTCACGGTGAGCGTCATCAGGCGGCCCTCGGTCTGTCTTGGAAATGGATGAATGGCATGGTCAGTCCGCCCGTTGTCTGTCTTTGATCAGGATGAACAGCAGCAGCAGGCCGCCGAGAATGCGGGTCATGATGCCGGTGGCCACCTCGTGGGGGCTGGCCAGCACCCGCACCAGGGTGTCGCTGGCGAGCAGCAGCAGGGCGCCGCACAGGGCGGCAATCCAGAGCGGCACGATGCGATCCCGGCTGAGCCAGGAGGCGAGTATGGGGGCCGCCATGGCGATGAAGACCACAGGACCGCCGATGGCGGTGCCAAGGGCCGCAACTATGATGGCCTGGGCCAGCACCCCGAGCTGTACCCGGTTCACGTTCACTCCCAGGGTTCGGGCGGTGACGGGCCCGAGGCGCAGCACGCCGAGGGCGCGGGAGAGATAGACGACCCAGGGGCAGACCAGCAGGATCAGTATCCCCACCGGCAGCACTGTGCCGTAGCCCTGGCCGACGAAGTTGCCCATGTTCCAGAGATAAAGGCTGGTGAGGTGCACCAGGGACTGGGTGGACATGGCGAACTGGCCGATGGCGTTCATCAGCTCGGAGACGCCGATGCCGATCACCACGAACAGATAGCCTTGCTCCCCCGGCTTGTTGCACAGGGCATAGAGCACGGCGGCGGCAAACAGGGCGCCAAAGGGGGCGGCCCACCAGGGCCAGCTGCCGAGGGTCAGGTAGAGGGAGAAGATGATGATGGCCAAGGAGGCCCCCTCGTTGACCCCTATCATGTCCGGGGTGGCGAGGCGGTTGCGGACCAGGGTCTGCACCAGGCAGCCGGAGAGGCCCATGGCGGCCCCCGCCACCAGCACCGCCAGGATGCGCGGCAGCCTGATCTTGAACACCGTCACCTCGCTGAGCCGGCTCCCCTCCCCAAGCAGTGTCTGGATCACCCCCATCATGGTGAGCTTGCCGGAGCCCAGGGTCAGGGCCAGCAGGGAGAGCAGGATGAGGGCAAGCACCAGCGCCAGGGTGACGAGCCAGGCGCGGCGCTCCAGCAGCAGGGTGCGCTGACCGAGGCGCAGGCGCAGGGTGCCGGTGGGGAGTGGGAACTCGGGCCGGGTGTCGTGCATGGGGTTATTCATGGGAGGGCACCTTATTTGACGGCCAGCAGGGAGCGGAAGCCGCCGCTGCGCACCACCAGGACGAGCACGGGGGCGCCGATCAGCGCCAGAATGACGCCGTTCGGCAGCTCGAACGGCTGCAGCAGCCAGCGCGCCAGTATGTCGGCGCCGAGCAGGAACAGCACCCCGAACAGGGCGGAGAAGCGCACCTGGATGGCGAGGCGCACCGGCTCCACCAGGCGGGCGCAGTAAGCGGCCAGGAAGCCGACGAAGCCGATGGGGCCGGCGATGGCGATGGCGCAGGCGGTGAACAGGGTGGCGGCCAGGAGCACGCCGATGCGCACCCGGGTCGGCCGGATGCCGAGCGCCTGGGCCTGGTTGTCGCCCATCTGCATCAGGGTGAGCTGGCGGCAGAGCGCCAGGGTCATCAGCAATCCTGCCAAGGCAAACGGCATGACGGTGAGCACGGCATCGAGATCCGAGGCGGCGAGCGACCCCAGATTCCAGAAGCGGAACTGCTCCAGCACCACCCGGTTGGAGAGCAGCAGGAAGTTGGAGAGGCCGCCGAAGGTGGCGGAGAGGGCGACCCCCACCAGGATGAGCTTGAGGGGGTTGGAGCGCCCCACCATGAGGCCGAGGCCGAGCACGACGAGGTTGCCGAGCAGGGCCCCCATGCCGGACCAGAGCAGATAGCCGTAGGCGGACTCGACACCAAACCAGGTGAGGCCTATCACCAGGGCGAACACGGCGCCGGCGTTGACCCCGAGCAGGCCGGGTTCGGCCAGGGGGTTGCGGGTGGCGCTCTGCAGCATGGAGGCGGCGAGCGCGAGACAGACCCCCACCACCAGGGCCGCCAGGGTGCGCGGCAGGCGCAGGGTGTGGACTATCATGGCGAGTTTTTCATCGGCCACCAGGGCGGGATCGCCCAAGAGGAAACCGGCGACCTCGCGGCCACCATAGACACCGGCACCTGTGGCCAGTGACAGAGAAATCAGCAGGAAGAGGAGCAGCACGCTGAGCCAGAACAGCTGTGCTTGGTATCTGAGCACGCAAGAACTCCTTTGATACGGGGCGGTAGAAACGCAAAAAGGGAGCCCCGCATTCGGGGCTCCCACAGGGATTGCTTACAGCTTGTAATCGACACCGGCGTAGACGGTGCGCCCTTCCAGGATGAAGTCGGCGTCGGTGGCCACCTCGTCACGCTGGGTGTTGGTGAGGTTGGTGATGCCGAGCTTGAAGTCCAGGGCCGGGGTGACGGTCCAGTTGGTGTTCACGTCCAGGGTCTGGTAGTGCTTGGAGGTGAACGCCTGGGAGTTGCGGGTCGGCACCTTGATCACCTGGCTGCCGACATATTGCCAGGCCAGGTTGGCGCTGACGAGCTCGCTCGCCTGCCAGTCCAGGCCGAGGTTGCCGGTGTGATCCGGGGTCTTGGCCAGATCATCCCCCGTGCTCCTGTCCACTGAGTCCAGCAGGGTGAAGTTGCCGGTCAGCTTGACGTTGTCCAGCACGTCGACCCAGCCGGTCAGCTCCAGACCCTTGATGCGGGCCTCCTTGACGTTGAGGTAGGTCATCACGGTCGGACGGTAGCCCGGGCCCCACTGATCGCTCTGGATCAGATCCTCGATCTCGTTGTGGAAGCCGGTCACCCCGGCACCGAAGCGCGCGGCCTCGTAGGCGGTGCCGAGCTCATAGCTGACCGCGGTTTCCGGTTTCAGATCCGGGTTGCCGATCACCTGGCAGGCGCCGCGGCAGGCGGTGGTGGAGAAGCCTTCGCTGGACTGGGCCAGGGTCGGGGCCTTGAACGCCTTGCCGGCGCCACCCTTGATCACCCACTCGTCGGTCAGGGTGTAGAGGGCATAAGCACGGGGGCTGAACTCGGAGCCATAGGTCTCGTGGTGATCCAGACGACCGGAGAGGGTCAGGGCCAGATCGCCGAAGCCGAACTCGTCCTGCAGGTAGACGGCGCTCTGGGTCGCATCCACGCTGCCATTGGCGATGTTGCGGCTGTGCTCCAGCTCGGTCTTGCGCAGCTCGGCGCCCGAGGTGAGCAGGTGCTCCCCGAGGTAACCGCTGAGCTGACCGTCCACCGTGTTGTTGGTCTGGGTGATGTCGGCGGCGCCGCCATTGAGCTGGGAGTCATCCATCAGATCGGTCTGCTCGAAGTAGTAACGAGCGCGGCTGTCGAAGTGCTCCCAACGGCCGTTGTGGGTCAGCCCCAGGCTCAGGCGATCCAGGTTCTGCACGTTGTGGGGGGTGGCCGGTGCGGTCGGGGCGCGGGGCACGTTGTTGAAGTAGCTGTCCATGTCGTTCTGGTTGTAACCCAGATCGAAATCGATGTCCTGGTTATCCGCCACCAGCCACTTCAGGCTGGTCAGCACGTTGACCACTTCCCGTTTCTCCAGGGCATCGGCGTCCGGGTTGTTGGACTGATCGCTCTTCCAGTTGTCGCGCTGATAGCCTTCCACCACCACGCTGCCCAGCAGCTTGTTGTCGATGAGGGCGCCGGAAACGTAGGCGCTGGCCTGGTTGGCATCGCCACCATCACCCTTGGTGGGCATGCTGTGGGTGTAACCGACGGCGGCCTCGGTCTTCTCCTTGGCCTGGCGCAGGATCACGTTGACCACGCCCCCCAGGGCATCGGCCCCGTACAGGGAGGAGACGGGGCCGCGGATCACCTCGATGCGCTCGATGGCGGCCATGGGAATGGAGCTCAGGTCGAAGTCGTTGCCGTAGGCGCTGCCCAGGGTCTCGCGGGCGTTGACCCGTTTGCCGTTGATCAGCAGCAGGGTGTAGTCACCCCCCATGCCGCGGATCTTGATCTCGTTGCGGCCGGTAGGGTTGGTGGAGACGATGTTGACGCCCGGCACGTGCTTGAGGGCATCGCCGATGTTGTTGACGTTCATCTTGTCCAGATCGGCACGGGTCACCACCGAGACGCTGGCCGGGGCGGACAGCTCGGTGTGCTTGGTCTGGGTGGCGGTGACCACCATGGTCTCGTTGGCCTTGACCGACTCTGCCTGGGCCAGGCCCGGTATGGCCAGCAGGCCGAGGGAGAGCAAAATCGGGTTCAAACGAAATACGCCATGCTGCAACTGCATTGTCAAAACTCCATGAATAAACAGAGGTTATGGGGTAGGGCGCGGTGGGCCCAAATGCTCACTGACTTCCTTGTCTGGCAGTACCAGAGGCAGGATTATTGTTATCTCTTGTGCTCTTCAGTCCCCGGATGAGGAACCAGACGCCGGTGCAGGCCAGGAGGCCGCAGCCGATGTTGATCCAGGCCAGGGTGGAGAAACCGTGCAATGCGCCTCCCTCGTCGGAGACCAGGTATCTGGCGGAAAGCAAACTGCCGAGCCCGGCCGCCACATTGGTGACGGTGCCCTGGAAGGACATGAAGGCGGCGCGCTGATGGGGGGCCGGAATGGCCGCCGTGACCGCGAGGGTAGTGCTGGCGCGGGCCGAGCTCAGGGCCATGAAGAGGGTAAACAGCAGGTAGACGGGCAGGCCGACCGGCAGGGCGAAGCCGAGCAGGGTGACCAGGGCCAGCAACAGGCTGGTGAGCAAGATGGCGCCCTGGGCGCGGCCCTGGTCTATCCAGCCGCCGCACAGGCGCATGGTGGCCATGCTGGCGAGGCCGCCGCACAGATAGAGGGCGGCGATCTGCTGGCGCGGGAAACCGAGGTTGAACTGGAAGTAGTTGGCAAAGTGCGGGATCAGCAGGAAGTGGCCGAACATCTGCAGACAGAGGATGCACAGGGCCCTCTGACAGAGCGGCGATCCCAGCAACTGGCGCAGCCCCTGGCCCTGCGGGGCGCGGCTGACCGGCAACGAAGGCAGCAGGCGGGTGCAGATCAGGGCCAGCAGCAGGCCGCTGGCGCCAAACAGCAGGAAGGGGCTCTGCCAGCCGAGCCACTGGGCCAGCACCAGGGCGACGGGCACCACCAGGATGGCGGCAAGTGAAAACGCCATCCCCACGTAGGCGAGGCGGCGTCCGCGATCGCTTGGGGGCACCAGATCCAGCACGGCGGCCATCAGGATGGCGGCAAGGGGCCCTGCCACGCAGCCGGACAGAATGAAGAGCAGCAGCAGTTGCTGGCTGTCTTGCACCAGGGCGCAGGCCATCAGCAGCAGAAAACGCAAGGTGAGCAGCACCAGCAGGGCGGGTTTGCGATCGAAGCGGTCGAGCCAGGGAGCGGCGATAATACCCATGAGGGCGGCTCCCAGGGTGGCGCCGCCGCTGAAGTAACCGGTCTGCTCCGGGGCCATGCCGAGGCTGGTCACCAGATCGGGCCCGAGCGGCATCACCATCATCATGCTGCCCATGGAGAGCATGTTGATCAGCAGGGCCAGATGGATGGCAGCAGGGGAGGAGACGACAGGTTCTGGCTTCATCAGAGGCTGACTCGAAAAAATGAGTCCGAATTGTATCCGAGGGATATTGTCGTGACAACAAATGATAACCATTTTTATTTGTATTGAGTGGTCTCTCAATGAGTCTTTTATTTGGGCTCGAAAATGAGCCGGATGGGGGCCCCACGATCCTTTCCTGGGCCAGGCCGGTTGCCTCTTGCCATTGCAATCGGGGCGCCATGGCCCATGATGGCAAGGTGATGCAAGAGAGGCGGTGGGAAAGAAACTGATGTGGAGGCGACGATGAGAAGTTGGCGATGGTATTGGGTGCTCGGGTGCTGTGGACTCTGGGCCTTGCCCCTGCGGGCCGAGGTGAAAGTCATCCCGGTGTTTGAGGCAGAGGGGATGGTGCGAACCCTGAAGGAGATATACCCGGCGCTAGGGGTCAGTGCCATGGGTAACCAGCTGGTACTGAGCGGGACTCCTGCCCAGTTGCAGGAGGCTCAGGCCACCCTGGATCAGCTCAACCAGCCGCCCCAGAGCCTGCTCATCGAGTGGCGGGTAGCGGGGGCGTCCAGCAGCCGGCAGGCGGGAATCGGCATCGGCAATGACAACGCCAAACGGCGCTGGCTGGTGGAGGGGGGGGCCGAGGATTACCAGCGCACCCAGCAGGACAACTGGCAGGTGCGCGGCCTCTCGGGGCGGCCCGTGCTGCTGCAGATGGGCTCCTATCAGCCGGTCACCTTCTATCGCTGGCAGGGAGGCCGGGTGGTGGGCATGATGCCGCTGATGAACGGCCTCTACGCCACCGCCACCCTGATAGGGGACAGGGTGCAGATTGCGCTCAGCAGCGAGCAGGCCAGGCTGGAACGGGGCGACATCAAGACCGGGCAGAGCGCCACCGAGGTGAGCGGCCCCCCCGGGGAGTGGCTAACGGTGGGGGAGCTCTCCACCAGTCAGGAGGATCAGGGGGCCGCGCTATCCAATCCGTCACAGCTCGGGGTGGCGAGCGGCAGCGAGCGCCAGACCCTGCAGATCCGGGTCATGCGTCAATGAGGCGGCCGACGGTGGTCATTAATGGGGTTGATCCCGGGTGTAATCCCGCAACTGGCGGCTCTTGAGCAGATACCAGAGCGCCCAGAGGCTGGCGACCAGCACCAGGGCGGTGGGCCAGCTGAACGACCACGCCTGCAGACTGAGGCTGTGCAGCTGTATCACCAGACCGCTCGCGGTAGAGCAGAGCAACAGGCCCCGGCTGTGGCGCCTGAGTCTGGCGCGAATGCTTTGGGTCTGCTGATAGGTGCCGCCGCAGGCCAGCAGCGCCAGCATGGCGGGCACATCCGTCAGCAGGCCGAGATAGAGGCTCATCTTGTCCGGGTAGAAGAGGGTCAGGATGGCGCTGCCGCTCTCCCGAGTGACGCCGGCCATCAGAAACAGCCAGACCGAGCGGGTCAGCAAGAGGGCGATGGGCCAGAACCAGAGCGGCGGGCGCAGCTGGCCATGATCGTCATAGCGGTGTTCGGGGTAGAGGGTCATAAGGCCCGTTCCGGGGTTGAACTATTGATGCAGGGGATATGGGGCGGGGGGCGGCCCTTTGCAAGGCGGGGGAATTAATCGGGGGGCCATGCCCCCCAATCTCTGTGCAGCTTGTCTGACGCCAGAAGACGTTACAGCCAGCCCTTGCGCTTGAAGAAGAGGCCGGTGCCGAGCGACGACATTACCATCAGCACCAGCGACATCTGATAGCCGTACTCCCAGGCGAGCTCCGGCATGCGGCCGAAGTTCATGCCGTAGATGCTGGCGATAAGCGTCGGCGGCAGGAAGATCACCGCGGCCACCGAGAAGATCTTGATCACCTTGTTCTGCTCCAGATTGGTCACCCCCATGGAGGCCTCCAGCTGGAAGTTGATTTTGTCAAACAGGAACTGGGTGTGGGGCAAGAGGGACTCCACGTCGTGCAGCATCTCGTCGATCCACTTGTTCTGCTCCCCCGTCATGCGCTGGCGCAGGCTGCGTTTGAGGAAGCGCAGGGCACGGCGGGTATCGTGCAGGGAGAGACGGATCTGGCCGTTTGCCTCTTCCTGGGCCATCAGCTCCTTGAGCATGGAGTTGATCTGATCCGGCTCGAAGATCTGATCGGCGGTGTTCTCCAGGGTCTTGTAGCCGTCTTCGATAAGATCCGAGAGGTACTCCACCTTGAGGTTCTGCACCTCCAGCAGGATGTCGAGGGCATTCTCCACCTCCAGCCTGTCCTGGCGCATGTAGTGGCGCAGCAGGCGCACCAGGCCGATATCATCCTCGCGAATGCTGATCAGCAGGTTGTTGCGCAGGGTAAAGGAGACGTGGACACCCTTGGTGTCGCGGCCGATACGCTGGGGGAACAGGGAGTGGATGTGCAGGCCGTCGGTGTCCCAGTAGAAACGGGCGGACGCCTCGATGTCGTCCAGCTCTTCCTTGTCCGGCACTTCCTCCAGGAACAGGCCCGTCAACCATTCTCGCTCCGCCGTGTCCGGCTTGTAGGCATCCAGCCAGACGGTGTTGTCGGGGACGATGTCGTCCGGCCCGAGCGTGACTATGTCCAGCACCTTGTTGTTGAGAATGTAGGCGGTGATCATCTGTCCCCCCTTAAGAAGTCATGGGTAATCAGGGATGGTTGCACAGGTTCATGCGGCCTTAGATCGCACAGAAAGCGATTCCATGAAATAGCATAACGAGGCCGATGGACAACCTGAATGCGGCGAACTATACAGGGGCGGGCCGCGCTTGTCAGGGGCTATTCATCGGGGGTTCAGCCTGTTCGCTCAAAAAAACGGCGAGGTCGGAGCAGCTGTTCACATCCCCATGACCCGGGTGGGATAGCCAGGGCATGGGGGCTTGTTCGAGTGAACCTCTTGAGGTCAAGCCCCAGCCTGAATCGCAGCGGTCACATATTGGGATAGTTCGGCCCCGAGCCTCCTTGAGGCGGTGCCCAGGCGATGTTCTGGGGCTGCGCATCTTTGATGTCACCAGCCGGTTTGCCTATCTCACATATTTGGATAGTTCGGCCCCGAGCCTCCCTGAGGCGGGGTCCAGACGATGTTCTGGCTGGGATCCTTGATGTCACAGGTCTTGCAGTGAATGCAGTTCGCCGCGTTGATCTGCAAGCGAGGCTGACTCTCCGCCTCCGGGGTCTCGGCCTCTATTATCTCAAAGACGCCGGCCGGACAGTAGCGCTGGGCGGGCTCCGCCCAGGTGGGCAGGTTGACCGTCACCGGGATGCGCTCGTCCTGCAACTTGAGGTGGCAGGGCTGATCCTCGTCGTGGCTGGTGTTGGCCAGGTACACCGAAGAGAGCTTGTCAAAGCTGAGCCGCCCGTCCGGCTTGGGGTAGTCGATGGGCTGGCAGCGGCTGGCCCGGCGCAGTTGGCGATAGTCCGGCTCCTTGTCCAGCAGGGTAAAAGGAGAGGCGCGGGGGAACAGCCGTTGCTCCAGCCAGTTGAAGGCGCCGCCAAGCCAGGGACCGAAGCGGTGCAACGCAGCGCCGAAGTTGCGGGCGGTTTGCAGCTCCTGCGCCAGCCAGCTCTGTTGCAGCGCGTCCTGATACTCGGCCAGATCCCGGCCCCCCTCATCGCCGCCGCGCAGGCTCATGGCGACCGTGCCGGCCGCCAGCATGCCGGACTTCATGGCGGTGTGAATGCCCTTGATGCGTGAGAAATCCAGGGTGCCCGCATCGCAGCCGATGAGCAGGCCGCCGGGGAAATGCATGCGGGGCAGGGAGTGCCAGCCCCCCTTGGTGATGGCCCTGGCGCCGTAACTGATGCGCTCGCCCCCCTGCAGGGTCTGGGCGATGAGCGGATGGTGCTTGAGGCGCTGGAACTCGTCGAACGGACTGAGCCAGGGATTCTGGTAGTTGAGATCGACGATGAGGCCGACCGCCACCTGATCCTCTGCCAGATGATAGAGATAAAACCCCCCCTGACTCTTGCTGCCCCGCTGCTCACCGAGCGGCCAGCCGCTGCCGTGCAGCACCCGGCCGGGATGAGACTGGCCAGCCGGCACCTGCCACAGCTCCTTGAAGCCGATGGCATAGTGCTGAGGTTGGTGTTGCGGTTGGGCGGCGTTTTCCAGCGTGAACAGGGCGATCAACTGTTTGCCGAGGTGGCCGCGGGCCCCCTCGGCAAACAGGGTGTAGCGGCCATACAGTGCCATACCGGGCACGTGATCCGCCTTGGGATTGCCCGCTTTGTCGAGACCCAGATCGCCGGTCACCACCCCTCTTATCCTGTTCGCTTCCACGATGAGTTCGCTCGCCGCGAAGCCGGGGTAGATCTCGACCCCGAGCGCCTCGGCCTCCCGGGCGAGCCAGCGGCAGAGGTTGCCGAGGCTGATGATGTGGCAGCCGTCGTTGTGCATGCGCGGTGGCACCGCCCAGTTGGGCAGTTGCAGGGCGCGGTTGTCGCTTTGCAGCAGATGGACCTGATCATCCGTGACCGGGACGCCGAGCGGCGCCTCTTGCCAGCGATCCGGCAACAGCTCCTTGAGGGCGACGGGATCGAGCAGGGCGCCGGAGAGCAGATGGGCGCCCACTTCCGCCCCCTTTTCCAGCAGGCAGACCGAGAGATCCGGGGCCTGCTGCTTCAATGCGATGGCGGCACTGAGGCCAGCCGGGCCGCCACCGACGATGACGACATCAAATTCCATTGCTTCGCGTTCCATCTTGCCTCTGCGCTCGACTTGGCCTAGGGTAGTGCTGGTAGTTTACGTAAACGTAAACCATTTTGTCAGCATAAAAGTGTGAGAGTGCAAAATGGATTCACTCAACCGATACGAGGGATGACCGCCATGAAGCTGCTGGTCGCAGTCAAACGGGTCGTTGATTACAACGTCAGGATCCGGGTCAAGAGCGATGGCTCCGATGTGGAGCTCGCCAATGTGAAGATGGGCATGAACCCGTTTTGTGAAATCGCGGTGGAGGAGGGGGTCAGGCTGCGCGAAGCCGGGGTGGCGAGCGAGCTGGTGGTGGTGACCTTTGGCCCGGAGGCCGCGGCCGAACAGCTGCGTCACGCCCTGGCGCTGGGGGCGGATCGGGCGCTGCACTATGTTACCGATGAGACTTTGACCCCACTCACCGTGGCCCGCGCCCTGCAACAGGTGTGCGAGCAGGAGCAGCCCAGCCTGGTGCTGCTCGGCAAGCAGTCCATCGACTCTGACAACAACCAGGTGGGTCAGATGCTCTCGGCCCTGTGCGACTGGCCGCTCGCCACCTTCGCCTCCGCCGTCAGGCTGGTGGAGGGAGAGTTGCAGGTGACCCGCGAGATTGACGGCGGCCTCGAGACCCTTGGCATGCCGCTGCCGGCGGTGGTGACCGTGGATCTGCGCCTCAACGAACCGCGTTTTGCCTCGCTGCCCAACATCATGAAGGCCAAGCGCAAGCCGCTCGAGAGCGCGTCCTTTGCCGACCTCGGCGTCGAGCCGGCCGGTCAGACTCGGTTGCTCGGGGTGATGGCACCTGCCCCCCGGCGCGCCGGCGTCAGGGTGGGCTCGGTGGACGAGCTGCTGGACAGGCTCAAGCACGAAGCCAAGGTGATCCCATGAGCGTATTGAGGGGCACGGCCTATCCCGCGGGCCAACTGGTTGCCGCCAGCGAGCGCGTTGGCGAACGGACAGGAACATCAACGGACGACATCAAGGTGCTGCCATGAGCGTACTCATCATTGCCGAACATCATCAGGGCCAGCTGGCGGACAGCGCCGCCCGTCTGGTCACGGCGGCGACTCAGCTGGGCGCCGAGGTTCACCTGCTGCTGCTGGGTCAGGGTCTGGCGGAGGCGTGCGAGCAGGCGGCCTCCTTGCAGGGGGTCAACCGGGTGCTGCTGGCCGAGCACCCCATGTTGGCGGAAGGGCTCAATGACGGGCTCGATCGACTGCTGGCCCCCGTGGTGCGGGACTATCAGCACTGCCTGATGGCGGCGAGCAGTCACGGCAAGGATCTGCTGCCGCGGGTGGCGGCCAGGCTGGGGGTGGAGATGATCTCCGAGGTGACGGGCATAGAGGGGCCCGATACCTTCCTGCGCCCCCTCTATGCGGGCAACGCCATTGCCAGGGTGGCGAGCACGGCGCCCGTCAAGGTGCTCAGCATACGGGCATCGGCCTTCCCAGGCGCCGAGAGCGGGGGGGCTGAGGCCAGGGTAGAGCACCTTCCCGTCCCCGAGCTGGCGTGCCGGACCCGGCTCATCGAGCGGCGCGCGGTGCGATCCGCACGGCCCGAGCTTGGCGCGGCGCGGGTGGTGGTCTCGGGCGGGCGGGCGCTCGGCTCCAAGGCGCAGTTTGCCCTCATCGAGGCGCTGGCCGACAAGCTCGGCGGGGCTGTGGGTGCCTCGCGGGCCGCGGTGGACGCAGGCTTTGTGGCCAACGATCTGCAGGTGGGCCAGACCGGCAAGATAGTGGCCCCGGAGCTCTACATCGCCATCGGCATCTCGGGGGCCATTCAACACCTGGCGGGGATGAAGGAGTCCAAGGTGATCGTCGCCATCAACAAGGACTCGGAAGCCCCCATCTTCCAGGTGGCGGATTACGGCCTGGTGGGGGATCTCTTCACCCTGCTGCCGGAGCTCACCGCCAAGCTGTAAATGTGCCAAAAAGGGGCGCAGAAAGCCGTCTGTGCTGTCTCGCCCCTGTTTCCATGCATGTTCGCTGCAAGCCCTGGCCCGTTCAGGGCTTTTTCCATGGCGGGGGCGTCGGCCATGGGGCAAAAGGTTGCGCTGGATCCCAAAAAGCCTTTGCCCCCACGGGGGCCTGTCGTGTAAAAACGTTCGAGTCATCGATTACTCTCATCCACTCACGGAAAGCGTCATGAGCAAACAGATTTACAACTTCTGCGCCGGCCCCGCCATGTTGCCGGTTGAAGTCATGGAGCGCGCCCAGCGCGAATTTTGTAATTTCCAGGGGCTGGGAGCCTCGGTCATGGAGCTGTCCCATCGCGGCAAGCCCTATATGGCGGTCGCCGAGAAGGCCGAAGCGGATCTGCGCGAGCTGCTGGCGGTACCGGACAACTACAAGGTGTTGTTCATGCACGGCGGCGGTCGCGGCCAGTTCTCTGCCGTGCCCATGAACCTGCTGGGTGGCGCCAACAAGAAGGCGGATTACCTGGTGACCGGCGTCTGGGCCCAGAGCGCCGTGGATGAGGCCCAGAAATACGGGGACATCCAGACCTTCCAGGGGGTCGCCAAGAACGAACAGGGAATAAGCCACCTGTTGCCGACCCCGGCGTTTCGTGCCGACGCGGCCTATGTCCACTACTGCCCGAACGAAACCATAGATGGTATCGAGATGTTCGACATCCCGGCCACCGGCGATGTCCCTCTGGTGGCGGATCTTTCCTCCACCATCCTCTCCCGTCCCATCGACGTGAGCCGCTTCGGCATCCTTTACGCCGGTGCCCAGAAGAACATAGGCCCATCGGGCCTGGCCATCGCCATCGTGCGGGACGACCTGCTGAACCAGGCGAGAGCCGACGTGCCCTCGATCTTCGACTACCAGCTCACCGCCAAGAACGACTCCATGTTCAACACCCCGCCCACCTACGCCTGGTATCTGGCTGGCCTGGTGTTCGAGTGGCTCAAAGAGCAGGGTGGGCTCGAGGCGATGGAGGCGCGCAACAAGGCGAAGGCCGATTTCCTCTACGGCTACCTCGACGACTCCAGCTTCTACGGCAACAAGGTGGACGCGGCCTGCCGCTCCCGCATGAACGTGCCGTTCCAGCTGAAAGACGAGGCCCTGGACAAGCAGTTCCTGGCCGAGTCGGAAGCCGCCGGTCTGCTGGCGCTCAAGGGGCACCGCATCGTCGGCGGCATGCGCGCCAGCCTCTACAACGCCATGCCGCTGGAAGGGGTCAAGGCGCTGGTCAGCTTCATGGATGGCTTTGCCAAGCGTCACGGCTGAGGCGTGTTCCCCCAATAGTAATGACGCCGGGGAGCCCCCGGCGTCTGTTTTTCCAGAAGATCCTGACCGCCAGCCTCGTTGCCCCGGTTTTGTGCCATAGACGATCTTGCCGCGCGGGGCGCGGGCTGTTAACGTCCGGTCAGGTGATTTACTTGAGATCGTACGGGAAGTCTATGAATTCGTTGCGTTTGGAACCCATTTCTAGCGTGGCCGGGGTGGTCAATCTGCCTGGCTCCAAAAGTGTCTCTAACCGTGCCCTGCTGCTGGCAGCCCTGGCACGGGGCACCACCCGGCTCACCAACCTGCTCGACAGCGATGACATCCGCCACATGCTGGCGGCGCTGACCCAGCTCGGGGTCAAGTACAAGCTCTCCGCCGACAAGACGGAGTGCACCGTGCATGGCCTGGGTCGCAGTTTTGCGGTATCGGCGCCGGTCAACCTCTTCCTCGGCAATGCCGGCACCGCCATGCGCCCGCTCTGTGCGGCGCTCTGTCTGGGCTCCGGTGAATACATGCTGGGGGGCGAGCCGCGCATGGAAGAGCGCCCCATCGGTCATCTGGTGGATGCCCTGCGTGAAGCGGGTGCCCATGTCCAGTACCTGAAAAAAGATGGCTATCCGCCCCTGGTGGTGGATGCCAAGGGTCTGTGGGGCGGCGACGTGCACGTCGACGGCTCCGTCTCCAGCCAGTTCCTGACGGCGTTTTTGATGGCGGCGCCGATGGCGGCCGGCGACACCCGCATCCACATCAAGGGGGAGCTGGTCTCCAAGCCCTACATCGACATCACCCTGCACATCATGAAGCAGTTCGGGGTGGTCATCGAGCACGACGACTACAAGGTGTTCTACATCAAGGGCAACCAGACCTATGTCAGCCCCGGTGACTTCCTGGTGGAAGGGGATGCCTCCAGCGCCTCCTACTTCCTCGCGGCGGGCGCCATCAAGGGCAAGGTGCGGGTCACCGGTATCGGCAAGCACAGCATCCAGGGGGATATCCACTTCGCCGACGTGCTGGAGAAGATGGGCGCCCGCATCACCTGGGGTGACGACTTCATTGAGGCCGAGCAGGCTCCCCTGCACGGCGTCGACATGGACATGAACCACATCCCGGATGCGGCCATGACCATCGCCGTCGCGGCGCTGTTTGCTAAGGGACCGACCGCCATTCGCAACATCTACAACTGGCGCGTGAAGGAGACCGACCGTCTGCATGCCATGGCGACCGAGCTGCGCAAGCTGGGCGTGGAGGTGGAGGAGGGGCACGACTTCATCGCCGTCACCCCGCCGGAGCAGCTCAAGCACGCCGAGATCGATACCTACAACGATCACCGCATCGCCATGTGCTTCTCCCTGGTGGCGCTGTCCGATACCGCGGTCACCATCAATGATCCGGGTTGTACCTCCAAGACCTTCCCGGACTACTTCGCCAAGCTGGCCAGCATCAGCCATGACTGAGTCCGTCGGGCCCGCCTTGTGCGGGCCCGTTCGTTTCTGCCTCCCGTCTTCTTCCCGGTTTGCCAACGCCCTTTAGCAGCATTATCCAAACTTGCAAGGTTCGCAGATAAAATTCCTTTCCAAAGAATGTAATTTTCTATTTACACCGTCCCGGTCGCGGGCTAGATTGAAGTTTCTTCATCGCAGTCATTTAGCAGGAAACTTGGTCATGCAGCATCAAACCGACGACGTTCGTATCAGTGAAATCAAAGAGTTATTGCCCCCGGTTGCGGTGCTTGAGAAGTTTCCGGCGACCGAGACCGCATCAAATACCGTCTTTGAATCCCGTCAGGCCATCCACAACATCCTGGCCGGTGACGATCAGCGCCTGCTGGTGGTGATCGGTCCCTGCTCCATCCACGATCCTGTCGCTGCCCTGGAATACGGCAAGCGCCTCAAGACTTTGCGCGACGAGCTCAAGGGTCAGCTGGAGATCGTGATGCGGGTCTACTTCGAAAAGCCGCGCACCACGGTCGGCTGGAAGGGGCTGATCAACGATCCCTACCTCGACAACAGCTGCCAGATCAACGACGGCCTGCGCCTGGGTCGCAAGCTGCTGCTGGATCTCAACGACATGGGGCTGCCGACTGCTTCCGAGTTCCTCGACATGATCACCCCGCAATACGTGGCGGATCTGATGAGCTGGGGCGCCATCGGTGCCCGTACCACCGAATCCCAGGTGCACCGCGAGCTGGCCTCCGGTCTCTCCTGCCCGGTGGGCTTCAAGAACGGTACCGACGGCACCATCAAGGTGGCCATCGATGCCATCGGCGCCGCCAGCGCCCCGCACCACTTCCTGTCGGTGACCAAGTACGGTCACTCCGCCATCGTCTCGACCGCCGGCAACCCGGATTGCCACATCATCTTGCGCGGCGGCCGCGAGCCGAACTACAGCGCCGCCCACGTGGATGAGGTGGTGAAGGGACTGGACAAGGCCGGTCTGCCCCAGAAGGTGATGATCGACTTCAGCCACGCCAACAGCAGCAAGCAGTTCAAGAACCAGATGCTGGTGGCCGAGGACGTGGCCGGTCAGCTGCGCGCCGGCAGTAAGGCAGTGTTCGGTGTCATGGTGGAGAGCCATCTGGTGGAAGGTCGTCAGGATCTGGTGGAAGGGTGTGAGCTCACCTTCGGCCAGAGCATCACGGATGCCTGCATCGGCTGGGCCGACACCGAGGTGCTGCTGCGCAATCTGGCGGACGCCGTGGCCACCCGCAACGCCCTCTGAGGCAAGGGCGGGGATGCCCGCTCACGGCAATAAAAAAGCGCGACCCCAGGGTCGCGCTTTTTGTTGGCTCAGAAAGAGAGGGCCTACTTGGCCCGCTCCTGATGACCGCGCAGGCGGATGTTGATCATCTCCACCACCAGCGAGAAGGCCATGGCGAAGTAGATGTAACCCTTCGGAATGTGCAAGTCCAACCCCTCGGCCATCAGGGCGACCCCGACCAGGATCAGGAAGGAGAGGGCCAGCATCTTGATGGTGGGGTGGGTGTCGACGAAGTCACCGATGGCCTTGGCGGCAAACATCATGACGCCGACGGCGATGACGATGGCCAGTACCATGACGGGCACGTGATCCGCCATGCCGACCGCTGTGATGACGGAGTCCAGGCTGAAGATGATGTCGAGGATGGCGATCTGCACCAGTGTCGACATGAAGCCGACGGTCTTGCTCACTGTCCCTGGCTCTTCGGCGGCGCCCTCCAGGCTCTGGTGGATCTCGTGGGTGCTCTTGGCGATGAGGAACAGGCCCCCCACCAGCAGGATCAGATCCCGGCCGGAGATGGCTTCATTCAGCACGCTGAACAGCGGTTCGGTGAGACGCATCACCCAGGCCAAGGAGAGCAGCAGCAGGATGCGGGTGCCCATGGCAAGCCCCAGCCCCAGGATCCGCGCCTTCTGGCGCTGAGCCTCCGGCAGACGCCCCACCAGGATGGAGATAAAGATGATGTTGTCGATGCCCAGCACGATCTCGAGCAGGGTCAGGGTGGCGAGCGCGACCCAGGCTGAGGGGTCAGCAATCCATTCCAGCATGATTGAACCTTGGTTGAAAAATTTGAAGCAGCGCATTCTAGCAGGGGGTTATGGCTTGTCCCAGTGGCGGGAAAAGATAAAAATGGCAGCCATCCAACGGGAGGAAAACATGTTTCGATTAGGGCTCATCATCAACCCCATCGCCGGCATCGGCGGTGCCGTCGGTCTCAAGGGCAGCGACGGCATGGTGGCCGAGGCGCTGGCACGCGGTGCCACCCCCA
This sequence comes from Aeromonas sp. S2(2024), assembly GCF_041402505.1. Classification (NCBI taxonomy): domain Bacteria; kingdom Pseudomonadati; phylum Pseudomonadota; class Gammaproteobacteria; order Aeromonadales; family Aeromonadaceae; genus Aeromonas; species Aeromonas sp. S2(2024). Next base: position 311,022 of record NZ_JBGLRL010000002.1, on the reverse strand, counting down.
AGGCCCGGGAGCGGGGCCGCCAGGCCCTCTTGCCCCTGTGCGAGCTGTCCACGCCGTTCGAGCTGCTGACGGTGGCCGGGGAGATGGGGGAGCGGCTTGCCGCCGAGCTGGGGCTGCCTCATAGCATCGTCTACCAGCCAGCCGGGGCCCAGACGTGCGCCGAGGACACCCGGGCAGCCGCCTTGGCTCTGCGGGAAGCGGGGGTGGATCTGCTGCTGTTCGCCGGTGGCGACGGCACCGCCCGTGACATCTGCGCGGCGGTGGGGGAGTCCTGCCATGTGCTCGGCATCCCGGCGGGGTGCAAGATCCACTCCGGGGTCTACGGCGTGACCCCGGCGGCGAGCGGCCGGGTGGCGGCGCGGATGATAGCGGGCGAGCTCCTGAGTCTGGTGGATGCGGAGGTGATGGACATTGATGAGGAGGCGTTTCGGGCGGGCAAGGTGCGCGCCCGCCACTACGGCCAGCTGCTGGTGCCCGGGGATCTGCGCTACGTCCAGGCGGTCAAGCAGGGCGGCAAGGAGTCCGAGGAGCTGGTGCTCGCCGATCTCGCCGCCGGTGTGGTGGAGCAGATGGAGCCCGATACTCTCTATCTGATGGGGTCGGGGAGCACGGTGGCCGCCTGCATGGCCGAGCTGGGTCTCGAAAATACCTTGCTCGGTGTGGATCTGGTGGAAAATGGCCAACTTATCGGGCAGGATCTCTCCGCCGCCGAGATCCTGACCCGGATCCGCGGCCGTCGCTGCCGCCTGATCATCACCCTGATCGGTGGCCAGGGACATCTGTTCGGGCGCGGAAATCAGCAATTGAGTCCAGAGGTGATCCGGGCCGTCGGGCGAGACCATATCCAGGTGCTCGCCACCAAGTCCAAGCTGGCGGCGCTCGAGGGCCGTCCGCTGCTGGTGGATACCGACGATCCGGCACTGAACCGGTCGTTGAGTGGTTATCTGCGTATAACCACCGGATACAAGGATCAGGTCATCTACCCGGTGGCCAACCCGGAATAGGACATCAAGGATGCGGCTGGCCTGGCGCCAGAGAGCCGCGATCAACCGGATCGCGGTTCCACTCCCCCGAATTTTTTGCCGGCAATCCCGGAAATGAGGCTGCGTTAAATGACGATTCACGATTTTGAACACAAGTTGTTGGGACTGATCGACGCCATGGTCGCCACGGCCAGCGAGGACGAGCTGTTTGCGGGCGGCTACCTGCGGGGTCATATCTCGCTGGCGGTGGCGCGCGCCGAGCTGGAGGGCAAGACGCTAGTGCGGGACGTAAAGAGCTATGTGCTACGCAGCCTGAACGAGGCCATCTTGCAGGGGGAGCTCTCCGAGCAGGACGAGGTGCTGGTGCAGGAGATGTGGAAGCGTCTGCAGCAGCAGGCGGAAGCTTGATCCCTTTCGCAATTCAAACAGAAGTTTAAGTAATCTGCTTCCCTGAGTGTTATCAAAAGGTTAATAATGAGGCTCGCCTTTTGTTTCAGGGATTAAACTATGGCCTCCTCCTCACGCATTGCCACCAAACTGCCGCTCGAGATGCTCTATCACTGGGAGCGGCAGTGTCCCGACCGGATCTATCTTCGCCAGACCATCCACCGCGAATACGTCGACTTCACCTGGGGTGAGGTCGCCGACGAGGCGCGGCGCATGGTGACGGCACTGCGTGCCTTGGGACTGGTTGCCGGTGACAAGGTGGCGCTGCTTTCCAAGAACTGCGCAGAGTGGTTCATCGCCGATCTGGCCATGCAGATGGGGCAGTACGTGAGCGTGCCCATCTACCCGACCGCCAACGTCGATACCATCGAATACGTGCTGCGCCACAGCGAGGCCAAGGCGATCTTCGTTGGCAAGCTGGACGACTGGAAGAGCCAGGAGGCGGGGGTGCCCGCCGATCTGTTGCGCATCGCCCTGCCGTACGACACCATGCCGGCTGCCCACCAGTGGGATGCGCTGCTCGATGCCCATGACCCCATCCCGGACAGCCCGGTGCAGGCGCCGGACGCCCTGCTGAGTCTGGTCTACACCTCAGGCAGTACCGGCAAGCCCAAGGGCGCCATGCTGAGCGTGGAGCGCTACGCCTGGTCCTGCGAGAAGCTGGTGGAGGCGGTCTCCCTGACGGCGGCAGATCGCGGCTTCTCCTACCTGCCGCTCGCCCACATCACGGAGCGAGTCTACATCTACGGCGGCAGCCTGTTCAGCGGCGCCACCATCGCCTTCCCCGAGTCCCTCGATACCTTCATCGAGGACGTCAAGCGCTGCCGGCCTACCGTTTTCATCTCGGTGCCGCGCCTGTGGGCCATGTTCCGTATCAAGATCCACGAGAAGCTGCCCCAGAAAAAGCTGGCGCTGCTGCTCAAGATCCCGCTCATCTCCGGTCTGGTTAAAAGCAAGTTGCAGAAGGGGTTGGGGCTGGATCAGGCGCGGGTACTGGGCTGTGGCTCGGCCCCGGTGGCCCCGGCACTGCTCGAGTGGTATCACAGCATCGGCATCGAGATCACCGAGGCTTGGGGCATGACCGAGAACCACGCCTACTCCACCCTCAACTACCCCTTCCGGGCGGACAAGATCGGGACCGTCGGCAAGGCCGGGCCCGGGGTGACCATCAAGATCTCCGAGGAGGGAGAGATCCTCTGCCGCTGTGACGGCATGATGCTGGGCTACTACAAGGATCCCGAGCACAGCGCGGAGGCCATCGACGCCGACGGCTGGCTGCACACCGGCGACATGGGCAAGCTGGATCGGGAGGGTTACCTCACCATCACGGGGCGCATGAAGGATGTGTTCAAGACCGCCAAGGGCAAGTACGTGGCGCCGGTACCCATCGAGGGGCTCTTGGGGCAGGAACCCATCATAGAGCAGTTGTGCGTCATCGGTTATGGCATGCCGCAGCCGGTTGCCCTGGTGCAATTGGCCGAGAGTGCCATGAAGGGGGACAAGGCCGGGGTCGACGCCCAGCTGGAGGCTGCCCTGACCCGGGTCAACGGCCAACTCGAGTCCCATGCCCGCCTGCGTGGCATCCTGGTGGTCAAGAGCCCCTGGAACATAGAGAACGGGGTGCTGACCCCCACCATGAAGATCCGCCGCCATCTGCTGGAGCAGAAATACGCAGACATCGGGGAGCGCTGGTCCGGTGTCCAGCGTATCATCTGGGAGTCCTGACAAGGGCGAGCCGTGTCTTGAACACAAATGCAAAGAGGGGAGCCAGTGGCTCCCCTTCGTCATTGCAGGCAACTGTGGTTCAGACCGCCTGGTACTCCAGCTCCACCTGCCCCAGCGCCTTGAGGGTCGACTGGGCGGAATCCCGCTGGCTGATCTGGCCGGACTTGCTCTCCAGCAGCACGGCGCGGCGCACTGTGGTGAGCTCCTCGCCATTCAGCACAGCATGGGCGCAAGCCATCTGCATGGGGGGGAGGCTTGGGTTGAAGGCGGCGTTCTCGGCGTAGCGGCCGCAGAAGATGCGGCCATCGGCAAATTGCAGTGCCACAGCGGCATAGCCCTGGCTGTAGGGGGCATAGCTCTGGCGGGCGGCTGCCAGCGCAGCCTGCCACAGGGGGTCGTCGCTCTCAAGCTTGAGCTCGTCGTGGGCCTGGGGGCTCATCAGGGCATCGGTGATGTCGAGATCGGCGGGACCGAAGGAGTGAGGCAGGAAGGACTGCAGCTCGCTCAAGTCGTCCGGCAGGGAGACCTTCAGGGTCTTGGCGGTGCTCAGCTCGTTCATGAACTGGCGGCAGTGACCGCAGGGGGTGTAGTTGACGGTGATTTCACTGATCCCGGTCTCGCCGCCGAGCCAGGCGTTGGAGATGGCGGACTGCTCGGCGTGGACCGAGTGGAACAGCCCCTGGCCCGCAAACTCCATGTTGGCGCCAAAATACCAGCTGCCGCTCAGGCCGCAGGCGATGGCGCCGACGAAGAACCTGGAGATGGGGGCGACCGAGCAGGCGGCCGCCAGCGGCAGCAGGGCCAGGCGCAGGGCCCGATCGTCGAGCCCGGTGGCGGCTTTCAGGGTCGCCACTTGCTCAGGGGTAAAACGGGCCTGGAAATCGTCCCCCAGCATGGGCAGCAGGGCAGCCTGGAGCGGGGCGGAAAGGGTCTCGAATGGCTTGGCAAAGCGGGGATGCATACTGTGTCCTCAAAGGCCAATTGGGGGGCCATTGTAGGGAGCAAGCGCGGCGAAATGTGTGAGCGCGCTCACGCCTTGATGGGCAAAGGGGCAGGGATGGTAAAGGAAACGTTTGTCTTTCGCAATCTGTGCGCTTGCTCGCAGCACGGGGGGCGCAGAAGTGCCGTCTGAATAGGGTTGGGTACCAGGAGAGAGTGCGAGCCATAACCGTCAGGGGCGGCTATGGCTGGGCGCTGTGGGGATCAGGTCAGCCAGTGATAGAGGGCAAACAGCAGGGGGGCGGCGGCGGCGGTCAGCACGCCGCATACCACCATGGCCAGCGACGAGAAGGCCCCCTGGGTGACTCCCTGCTCGGCGGAGGCGGCGGTGCCAATGGCGTGGGCACAAGCCCCCATGGCGAGCCCCTGGGCCTCGGGGTCGGTCACTCGCATCAGCCTGAGCAGGGGATAGCCCACCAGGGCCCCCAGTATCCCCACCACCACCACCACGGCTGCGGCGATGGCGGGAATGCCGCCGAGGGACTGGCTGACGCTCATGGCGAGCGGGGTGGTGATGGACTTGGTGGCGATGGAGGCCAGCAGCGCCGGATCCGCCCCCATCAGGTGGCCCACCACCAAGGTGGTACAGACCGAGATGAGCACCGAGGTGAGGGTGCAGATGACGATGGGCTTGAGCTTGTCCCGGATCTGGCGGGCCTGCTGGTAGAGGGGCAGCGCCAGCGCCACCACGGCGGGCTCCAGCAGGGCGGTGATGGGGACGGTGCCGCGCTGGTACTGATCCAGCGGCAGATCCAGCCAGAGCAGCAGACCTATGATGACGGCGGTGGGGATCAGCACCGGGTTGATGACGGGCCAGGGCAGGCGGCGGTAGAGGGCCCGGGTCATGAAATAGAGCGCCAGGGTCAGGGGCAGGGCAAACCAGAACATCATTGTCTGTTCATCCTCTGATAGAGATGGCCGACGGCGCCCAGGATCAGCACTATGCCGAGCACGACGCAGAGCATGATGAGGCCAAACGACTGGCGCAGGGGCTCGAGCCAGGCCACGAGGCCGACGGCGACCGGCACGAACAGCACCCCCATATGGCGTAGCAGCAGGCCGCCCCCCTGCTCGACCCAGGAGAAGCGGATGAGCTGCAGGGAGAGCAGCACGAACAGCAGCAGCATGCCGAGGATGCTGCCGGGGAAGGTGAAGGGCAGCAGGGCCGCCAGGGCCTTGCCTGCCAGCAGGCAGGCGATGATGACCAGAAAATCACGAAGGTAGCGCAAGGCGCGTTGCAACAACACGGGGGCCTCATCTTGGCAACTGTGAGCGAGGTCGCAGTTTAACAGGCACGGGGGGGATGGAACAGGGTCAACTGACCCGCAGGGGATACAATGGCCCCTCGCGTTTTTCCCATCACACGCAGGAGATCCCATGTCTTCCCCCTCTTTTCTGACCAGGTTGCGCCAGCTGCCCGCCGATCCCGCCCTGCCTCCCCACCTGCTGCAAACCCGCCAGTGGGACGGCCCCCTGTGCCGGGTGAGGCTGGACAACACTGGGTCCAGCCCCGAGGCCGTTCGCCACTGGCGGCTGTTTGAGGGGGATCTCGGTCTTGCTCCCGACGCGGCCATCTACGGAGAGGGGTTCCAGATGCTGGCCCAGACCATGGGCAGCTGGCAGGCCCCCGAGCCGGTGGGCCGCTGCCCCGACGCCAGCGTCTATCGCATCACGGACGACGACGGCTATCACACCGTGCACAACCTGCTGCTGGTGGCCTGCGAGGGGGGCTGGCTGTTGCTGGCGTTCGCGAGCTGTCAGCGCTTTGGCGGGGAGTTTCGCCTCTACCCGGACAGGCGCCTCGAGATAGTGATGAACGCCGAAGGGCGCACCCTGGCCCCCGGCCAGCACTGGCAGAGCGAGGCGCTGATCTGCCTGGAGGGGCCGGACAGGGAGGCCCTGCTGGGGTCGCTGGCGGACTATATCGAGGCCGAACACCCGTCGCTGGTGAACGAGGTGCCCGCACGCCCGAGTGGCTGGTGCTCCTGGTATCACTACTATGCGGACGTGAGCGCCGCCGACATTCGCGAGAACCTGGCGGTGCGGGCGATGCGCTTCCCGGCCCTGCGCTACGTGCAGATAGACGACGGCTATCAGGCGAAGATGGGGGACTGGCTCACCCCTTCCCCCAAGTTCGAGCAGGGGGTGGCAACCCTGGCCGGGGAGATCCGCGCCGCCGGCTGCGAACCCGCACTCTGGGTCGCCCCCTTTATCGCCGAGCCCGGCTCGCAAGTGTTCCAGCAGCACCCGGAGTGGTTCGTGAAGGGGGAAGATGGCCTGCCGCTGCCCTCGGAGCGGGTCACCTACGGCGGCTGGCGCTGCACCCCCTGGTATGTGCTGGACGGCACCCATCCCGAGGTGCAGGCCCACCTCGAGCAGGTGTTTCGCACCCTGCGCGAGCAGTGGGGCATTCACTACTTCAAGCTCGATGCGAACTTCTGGGGCGCCATCCACGGCGGCCGCTTCCACGACCCGGCCGCCACCCGGGTGGAGGCCTATAGACGCGGCATGGCCGCCATCCTGCGCGGTGCCGGGGAGGGGGCCTTCCTGCTCGGCTACAACGCCCCTATCTGGCCGAGCCTCGGCCTGGTGCACGGCATGCGGGTGAGCGATGACGTGGAGCGCCAGGGCCGGCGTTTTCGCCAGATAGCGCGGGAAGCCTTCTGCCGCGCCTGGCAAAACGACCGGCTCTGGGCGCTGGATCCCGACTGCGTCTGCCTGCGGGATATCCCGGGCCAGCACGCCAGCCGCGCCGAGTACGACTTCCACCTGGCCGCCCTGGTGGCGAGCGGTGGCATGGTGCTGGCGGGGGACAGGCTGCAGGATCTGGATGAGGTGCAGGGGGCGCACCTTGGCAAGCTGCTGGCCCTGTGCGCGGCGCGCACCCCAGCAGCCCGTTTCGATGACATGGGGTTCAGCCGTGGTCGGGTGGCGCTGCCCGGGGGCGGCGAGCTGCTCTGCCTGTTCAACTGGGACGAGCAAGCCACAGAGATGGCGCTGCCGGCGGGGGGGACGGATTTCTGGAGTGAGGCCCCCCTGGGAGAGACGCTGGTGCTAGAGGGGGGCCAGGGGGCGGTGATCCGCTACTACTGAATGTTGCACTCAGCAAAAAGGCTCCCTCGGGAGCCTTTCTATCGGGTGGGGTTGACCCCTAGAAGTGCCACTCCATCCCGATGGCGTAGTTGGCGGAGCCATAACCCGGGATCTCGTTGCTGGAGGCGAGCGCCTTTAGGGTCAGGCGGGCGCTGAGGGGAATGCCGAGCCCCATGCCGATGGCGACCTCGTCGCTCTGATCACCCATCATGTCGACCCGCAGGGTGCGATAGAGGGAGAGATCCTGGCTCATCTGGGCATAGATCTGGGACGATTTGTTGTAGAGCTGGCCGAAGATCTCCATCTGGAAGCCGTTCTGCGGCGTGATGGCCAAGGGAATACCGGCGAAGCGATAGAGGTCCGAGTGGTTGAAATAGCTGTTGGTGATCTGGGGGGTGAAGTCGGTCTGCTGATAGAGGGTGCTGAAGTTGCGCTCGATGAGCTGATAGGTCTGCTCCGGCAGACGCAGCAGATAGTCCGGCACTTCAAAACGCACCCCGGCCAGGGTGGTCTGGGGCAGCAAGGCACAGGCGACAAGGGTGAGAGCAGACAGTGCTGAACGCATAAAACGAGAGATCCCCAACAGTCGAGGCGCGGCATCCATGCCGGCAGCGCATGTAATTATCAAACTATCAGGAGCTTGGCTCCCCTGCTCATTATGTCGCGGACGCGGGGAGCTTACCGGGTTTTAAGTGTGAAACGCCTCACATCTCATAGATCTTCCAGGTAGCGATAGAGACTCTTCAGGATCGCAAAGTTCCGTTCGTTACTCTGATTCTGCTCCGCCAGCGCCTCGAGACGGGGCACATAGTCCGGCAGACGGCGGCTGAAGTAGTCGCTGCAGTGCAGGCGCCAGCGCTTCTGCTCCGCTTCGCTCAAGGTGTGGGGCCAGTTGCGGGCGCGGTAGCGGAACAGCATTTCCGGCAGGCGCGGATCACTGAAGGCAAACTCCCGCTCCCCCAGCAGATCCGCCGGGGTGGCGCGCACCAGATCCATGGTGGACTTGTCGCCGTGACCGAAGAAACCGGCGTAGAGCTGGGTATCGGGATCGCTGTCATTGCTGCCGGCAAACTCCTGATTGAACACCTCCACCAGTTTCTCCCGCACCTCGGGATGGGCTCGCAGCAGATCCAGGCTCTTGCGACACTGCTCCCGGTCTATGCCAAGCTGGTCGGCCCGCTCCGGGGTCAGGGTGGCGGCCGGCGCCAGCACCGGGCACTTGTTGATGTGCACCAGTTTCACCGGAATGGCCGCGAGATCTCCCAGATCCTCTTTTTTGGTATAGAGGCGCTCGCGGATCTCCTCGCTCGTGAGCTCGATGAGCGGGGTGGGGTCGCGGGTCAAGTCCACCATGATCACCGCATTCTGGTTGCTGGGGTGCCAGGCGAGTGGCGAGACCCAGCTTGCGCACCCCTGCCAGGGGGAGAACATGCCGGAGACGTGCACCAGGGGCTTCATGCTCACCACGTCGATCAGCGCCTTCACCTTGTTCTTGTTGCGCAGGGCAAACAGGTAGTCAAACAGCTTGGGCTGGGCTTTTTTCACCAGTTTGGCCATCTCTATGGTGGCCAAGACGTCCGAGAGCGCATCGTGGGCGTTGGCGTGGGCCACGCCGTTGGCCACCGTCAGCTTCTCAAGCCGAAAGCTCGGCTTGCCCTCGTCGTCCTGGGCCCACTCTATCCCCTCCGGACGCAGGGCATAGCAGGCCCGCAGCATGTCGAGGATGTCCCAGCGGGAGTTGCCGTTTTGCCAGCTGTAGGCATAGGGGTCGTAGAAGTTGCGATAGAGGGTGTAGCGGGTCACCTCGTCATCGAAGCGGATGCTGTTGTAGCCCAGCACGCAGGTGTTCGGGGTGGCGAACTGCTCGTGGATCTGGCGAATGAAGTCCGCCTCGCAGAGCCCGTCCTTCATCGCCTTTTGTGGCGTGATGCCGGTAATCAGGCACGCCTCCGGCTCCGGCAGGTAATCCGCGGGCGGCTTGCAATAGACAACTAATGGCTCGCCGATGATGTTGAAGTCGGTGTCGGTGCGAATGCCCGCAAACTGCGACGGCCTGTCCCTGGCGGGGCTGATGCCGAAGGTCTCGTAATCGTGGAAGTAGAAGGTGGGCTCGCTGCCGGGCTGTGCTGTTTTGCTCATGTTGCTCGAGGTGAGGTGTCCGATGGCGGCGCCATGGCGCCTGGGTGGGCGGTGCCATGCACCGCAGTTGCCAGCATGGTAAACCATAGCGCAGGCAGAGCGAAGCCCGGGCGCCCTGGCTGCCGGTTTATTAAACGCTCAAAGGGGGCGGCTCAGGGGGCTGTACAGGATTGCGGCTGGATGGGGGCTTATCGGACCGTACCCGGGGGCAGGGGCATCAGGGTGTGCAGATCCAGCAGGGTGAAGAAGCCGCCTTCGTCGGGATACCAGCCGCCGGTGTCTATGTAGTAGACGTTGCCAAGGCGGGCCGGGCGGCCCACCGGGGTGTGGCCCACCACCAGGGCGACGAGATCCTCGACACCGCTCTCATCCAGCCGCTCGATGCGGCGCCTTGACCAGAGGCAGACGTTCTTGATGGCGCGAAGCCTACCGCCGCTTACCCCCGCATCCAGTTGGTCCAGCAGCCCCTGCCAGGAAGAAAAGGGGCAATCGGCGTGGAGCAGCCCGACCGGGCCGGCCGGAGTGGCCACCTCGATGGCGATAGGCAGAGTGCGGTAGTGGGCGGCGAACGCCCCCTGCTCGTCCGGGGTCAGCTGCTGAAACCAGCCGCCGCCGTTCTGGATCCAGTTCTCCCTATCGCAGCTCTCGTAGCGGCAGACGTAGTCATCGTGATTGCCACAGACCGGGTGAAACCAGGGCTTGGCCAGCCACTCGAGCGCGGCTGTGCAGTCGGGGCCGCGATCCGTCAGATCCCCCACGGAGAAGAGGCGATCCCGAGCGGGGTCGAATCCCGCCTGCTCCAGCGCCCCTTGCAGCAGCGAAAAGTAGCCGTGGATATCGCCGACGGCGAGATCCCGCCCCAGAGGATTGCGGGAGAAGCGTCTGATCAGCGGGGACGGGTTCATGTCGGTCTCCTTGCCCGTGCCGACGGGCGGCTTGTTCGCTTTTGTCTGGCCGTACATAAGGTTACAGAAGAAAGATGGCGGCCTAGCAGGGGCTGGTAAATCATATGACAGCATGCATGAAAAGGGGGCTCAGTGGCGAGCTCTTCCCGCCTTGCCCTTTCATGTGCAGGTGCCACGGAGGCCTTGTTCGCCGTCCCATGGCAGCGTCGTCATCTCGCTTTTTGACAGGAATCTTGAATGCGGCGTCAGCTGTTGATCTGGATTGGCCCCCTGTGCAGCCTGCTGCTGCTGGGGGCGGCCTTGACCGTCCTCTATCATTTGACCCACCTGTGGCACTGGCACGACATCCGCCTGGCCATCTGGTCTCAAACCTTGCCGCAGCTGGGGGCCGCCCTGCTGCTCACCCTGCTCAGCTATGGCTGCCTCTGTTGTTACGATCTGCTGGCCCTGAAGGTGCTGGACAAGCGACTGCCCTTGCAGCAGGTGGGGATGACCTCCTTCATCGCCTACACCTTCTCCAACACCCTGGGCTTTGCGCTGCTCACCGGCTCGTCGGTACGCTACCGGCTCTACTACTCCCTGGGGCTTGGCACCGGAGAGGTGGCCAGGGTGATCCTCTTCTGCTCCATCACCTTCTTCCTCGGTCTGCTGGGCTGGGGTGGCAGCGCCCTGTTGCTGGGGCAGGGGGCTGCCCTGCTGGCACACTGGCCGTGCTGGGCGACCGGTCTGCTACAACTGGCGGGTGCCCTGGCCCTGCTGACGGTGCTGGTTTATCTATTTTGGCCGGGGGCGGCCCTGGTCTGGCGCGGGCACCTGCTGCTCCTGCCGCGCATCAGATACCGCCTGTTGCAACTGCTCATCGCCCTGCTCGACTGGATGGCTGCCGCCGCCGTGCTCTATGTGCTGCTGCCATCGGGCAGCGTGCCCTATCCGGTGCTGCTCAGTGCCTTCGTGCTCTCGAGCCTGCTCGGGGTGCTGGCCCATGTGCCGGGGGGCATCGGGGTCTTCGAGGCGAGCATGAGCCTGCTGCTCACCCACTATCTGCCGGTGGACAAGCTGCTCGCCTCCCTGCTGATCTACCGCTGCGCCTACTACTTCCTGCCCTTCCTCTGTGCGCTCCTGTTGTTCGCAGGTCAGGAGCTGCTGCAACAGCGGGCCCGCCTGCACCGGCTGCAGGGGATGATGATGGCGACCCGGGAGTTCGTGCCCGCCCTGGTGAGCATGGGCACCTTCGCGGCGGGTACTCTGCTGCTCTGCTCCGGGATGATCCCCACCATGAGGGTGCGGATCGAGGCCTTCCTGCAGGTGCTGCCCCTGCACCTGCTGGAGCTCTCCCATGTGCTCGGCAGCGTCAGCGGCGTGCTGCTGCTGTTGCTGGCCCACAGCCTCTATCGCCGTCATGACGGGGCTTTCAGGATCACCCAGTGGCTGCTGGGGCTCGGCATGCTGTTCTCCCTGTTCAAGGGGTTTGACTGGGAGTCTGCCCTGCTGCTCGGGGGCTTCTTGCTCGTCATCACCCCCTGCCGCCCGCTCTTTTATCGCAAGGGCTCCCTGCTCCACGCCCGGTTCACCCCCTCCTGGCTGATGTCGGTGGGGGCCGTACTGCTGGGAGCCTTGTGGTTGCTGCTCTTTTCCTATCGGCAGGTGGAGTATGACCCCTCCCTCTGGCTGCACGTCTCGGCCCACGGGCCCGGGGCGGCTTCCCGCGCCCTGCGTGCCATGGGGAGCGTCATCGGCGTGCTGGCGGTGGTGGGGGTAGCCCATCTGCTGGCCCCCTTGCGCCTCGCCACCGACAAGCCGGATGCAGAGGCGCTCTCCCGTGCCCATGGGCTGGTGATGCGGACAGGGGGAGGCCACGGCTACCTGGCCCAGCTCGGGGACAAATCCCTGCTGTTCCACCCAAGCGGCGAGGCCTTCCTGATGTACGGGGCAGAAGGCAGCAGCTGGATAGTGATGGGGGATCCCGTCGGCCAGCCCACCCTCGTGGAGGAGCTGCTCTGGCAGTTTCGCGAGCGCTGTGACGAGCACGACGTCAGCCCGGTCTTCTACCAGGTGTCTGCCCGCTATCTGCCTGTCTACCTGGATCTCGGGCTCATCCCCTTCAAGCTGGGGGAGGAGGCCATCGTGGATCTGCACGGCTTCGATCTCGCCGGCAGCCGCCTGCGCAACCTGCGCCAGAGCCACGCCAAGGGCAAGCGGGAAGGGCTGCGCTTCGAGGTGGTGGCCGCAAGTGAGATTGCCGCCCTGCTGCCCGAGTTGAAGGGGATCTCCGACAGCTGGCTGCACAGCAAGCAGGGCAAGGAGAAGGGCTTCTCCGTGGGCAGTTTCGAGCCAGCCTACCTCACCCTCAACCCGATGGCGCTGGTGCGGCGCGAGGGGCAGATCGTCGGGTTTGCCAACCTCTGGATCAGCGACAACAAGGAGAGCCTCTCCATCGATCTGATGCGCTACAGCCTGGACACGGGGGCGGCCCCCGTCATGGACTTCCTGTTCGTCGAGCTCCTGCTGTGGGGCAAACAGGAGGGCTATGCCAGCTTCAACCTGGGGATGGCCCCCATGTCGGGGTTCAACGACAACCCCCTCGGCGGTTACTGGGCCCGCCTTGGCAGCACCCTGTTCACCCGGGGCAGCCGCTTTTACAACTTCCAGGGATTGCGGCGTTACAAGGAGAAGTTCGGCCCAAGGTGGGAGCCCCGCTACCTGCTCTGTACCGGTCATCTGGTGCTGCCCCGCACCCTGACTCACCTCGTCTCCCTTATCAGTCGCGGCCCCTTCGGGCTCATGAAGAAATAGGAGTTGGCCCATGAGAGCCATGTTGTTGCTGTTGATTTGCTGTCTCGTCTCTTCGTTCACCCTGCCGGCGGTCGCCGCCCAGCCAAGCCGGGTCGGCGCGGATCTGGGGCTGGTGGAGTTGCCGGTGGCGCAAGCTTCTCCCGCCCCCATGGTGGTGTTTATGAGCGGGGATGGCGGTTGGGCCGCACTGGACAAGGGGCTCAGCGCCGAGTTGCAGCGCCACGGCATGCCGGTGGTGGGCTGGAGCTCGCTCTCCTATTACTGGAAGAAGAAGACGCCGGATCAGGCGACCGCGGATCTGGTGCGCATCCTCACCGAGTACCAGTCCCGCTGGGGGCGCCAGCGCTGGCTGCTGGTGGGCTTCTCCTTTGGCGCCGAGATAGTGCCCTTTGTCATCAATCGCCTGCCGCCGGCCTATCGCAACAGCCTGGTGGGCGCCGTGATGCTCTCTCCCTCGACCGCGTCGGATTTTGAGATCCACGTCAGCGACATGGTGGTACACGACAAGGCGGGCAGCTATCCCACCCTGCCGGAGGTCAAGGCCATCAAGAGCCTGCCGCTGCTCTGCGTGCAGGGGGCGGATGACGACTCCCCGGTCAAACTCTGCCCGCACCTGCAGCAGCCGAATGTCACCACAGTGACCCTGCCGGGATCCCACCACTTCGACGACGACTACGGAGTGCTGTACCGGAGCATCGCCGATCGGCTGCCCTGGACGGGGGAGGAGCAGGATCACTGAGCTGCCTTGCCCGCCAGGGGAGGCTGACTGAGAGAATCATTCAGCTGTCAATAGAATAAAAAAACGCCAGTCAATTGACTGGCGTTTTTTTATTCTGTGATAAGGCTTTTGATGGCGAGTCACCCGGCCTTAGAGCAGGTCTTCCAGCTGATACTTCTTGAGTAGTTGATCGAAGGTGCCATCGGCCTTGACGCTCTCGATGGCAGCATCGAACTGGCTCTTGAGCTTGTCATCCTTCTTGCGCAGGGCCACCGCCACCCCTTCTCCCAGGATCTTGTCCTGAGTGCCGTTGAACTGGGGGCCGACGAAGGCGAACTGCTTGCCCATCTCCTTGTCGAGGAAGCCCACCTTCAACTGCACCATGTTGCCGAAGGTGTAATCGGCGCGGCTGGACTGCAGATCCAGCATGGGAGACTGGGCGTTGACATAGCGCTTGATCTTGGCCACGTCACCGTAGCGGGCGGTGATGAAGTTGTCCTGGGGGGTGCCCTCCTGCACCGCGATCACCTTGCCCTTGAAGTGCTCAGGGGTGTCGGCAAAGTCGCCCGCCTTGTCGCTGCGCCCCACGAAGCGGTTCTGCATCATGTAATAGACCTGGCTGAAGGCGACCTTCTGGCGCCGCTCGTCCGTGATGTTCATGGAGGACATGATGGCGTCGTACTTGCGTACCTGCAGGCCGGGCAGCAGGGCATCCCAGGGCTGGTTGATCACCTCGCACTCGGTCTTCATGGCCGCACACAGGGCATAGGCGAGATCGACCTCGAAGCCGCCTAGCTTGCCGCTGCTGTCGACCATTTCGAAGGGGGGATAGGTGGCGTCGGTGGCGATCACCAGAGGTTTGGCGGCGGCCTGGCCCGCGGTGGCCAGGGCCAGCAGCATCATTGCGGTGTTGAGTTTCATGGTCAGTCCCTTGAAGTGTGATGTCATTCCTAGAGTGCTAAAGGGTGCCGGCCTCAAGGGCCGACGGCTATCTTGCGATGGGTGAGGGCCGGCAACTGGCTGCGCACCCTGCGCTGGGCCGCCAGATCCAGGGTGGCGATGGCCATGCCCTGACCCTCTTCTACCTGGGCCAGTACCCGGCCCCAGGGATCGATGATCATGCTGTGGCCGAAGGTGCGGCGCCCACCGGGGTGGTGCCCCCCCTGGGCGCTGGCGAACACGAAGGCCAGGTTTTCCACCGCCCGGGCCCGCAGCAGCAGCTCCCAGTGCGCGAGCCCTGTGGTGTGGGTGAAGGCCGCGGGCAGGGCGATGAAATCGGGGGCAGGGTCCAGGCGAAACAGCTCCGGGAAGCGCAGGTCGTAGCAGATCCCGAGGCGCAGCAGCCCCCAGGGCAGGGGATGGCTCACCACCTCCCGGCCCGGGCTCATGGTCGCGGCCTCGTCATACTGCTCCTGCCCGGTGCAAAAGCCAAACAGGTGCAGCTTGTCGTAGCGGCTCGCGAGCTCCCCTTGCGGGTCGATGAGCAGGCTGCTGTTGTGCATCTTGCCTGGCTCGTCGCTTTCAAGGGGCAGGGTGCCCGCCAGCAGCCAGACTCCGAGCTCCCGGGCCAGCTTCCGGGCCCAGGTCAGCAGGGGGTGATCCTCCACCGGGGCGGCCAGGGCCACCCGCGCCCGCTCGTCGACCGGCATCAGGTAGAAGTATTCGGGCAGCAGGACCAGCTCGGCCCCCTCGGCCGCCGCCTGACGCAGCAGTGCCTCGGCCTGGGTCAGGTTGTGATCGAGATCATCCCCGGAGACCATCTGCAGGACGGCAACGCGCACTGAATCCATGGTGCCTCCTAGACGCCGCACAGGCGCTCGGCGCCCGCCAGCAGGGTGTCGTCATCCTTGGAGAAGGAGAGACGGATGACCCGCTGATCCGTGCCGTCGTGATAGAAGGCGGAGACCGGAATGGTGGCGACCCCGTGATCGCGGATGAGCCGCTGCACGAACAGGCTGTCGGGCTCGTCGCTTACCCGCTCGTAGCTCGCCAGCATGAAGAAGCTGCCCGCCGAGGGGAGCAGGGTCAGGCGCGAATCCGCCAGGGCCGAGGTCAGCAGGTCGCGCTTGCGCTGGTAGAAGGCCGCCAGCCCCTGATAGTGGGCCGGTTGCTGCAACAGGTGGGCGAAGCCGTACTGCATGGGGGTGTCGGCGGCGAACATGGCGAACTGGTGCACCTTGCGGATCTCCTCCATCAGGGGGCGGGGGGCCACGCAGTAACCCACCCGCCAGCCGGTGACGTGGAAGGTCTTGCCGAAGGAGAAGACGGCGACGGAGCGCTCCACCAGCTCCGGATAGCGGATGACGCTCTGGTGCAGCGCGCCGTCGAATACCACGTGCTCGTACACCTCGTCCGAGAGAATGAGGATGTCGGTGCCGCGCACCAGGCGGGCGAGGTGCTCCTGATCCCCCGCCTGCCAGACGGTGCCGGTGGGGTTGTGGGGGGTGTTGAGCACTATCATGCGGGTGCGCGGTGTGATGCGGGCGGCCACTTCCTCCCAGGGGATGGCAAAGTCCGGCGCCTTGAGGGCGATCACCACAGGGGTGGCATCCTGCAGCTGGATCATGGGGCGGTAGCTGTCAAACGCCGGCTCGAACATGATCACCTCGTCCCCCGGGTGCACCAGAGCGGTGATGGCGCAGAACAGGGCCTCGCTGGCGCTGGCGGTGATGGTGATCTCCTCACCGGCGTCATAGTGGTGGCCGTAGCTGGTCGCTATCTTGGCCGCCAGCTGTTCGCGCAGGGCGGGCAGCCCCGTCATGGGGGCATACTGGTTCTCCCCCGCCAGCATGGCCTCGTGGGTCACCCGGATGAGCTCGGGATCGCAGGGGAAGCTCGGTGCCCCCTGGGAGAGGTTGATGCTGGGATGGCGGGCGGCCAGATCCCCGATCACGCTGAAGATGGTGGTGCCCACCTGGGGCAGTTTGCTGACAATGCGGGGGGAAGACATGGCGCCGTCACCTGAGTGTGTTAAAGAGGTCCCTTTTTAGCCCCCGCAAGGGTTGCCGGACAACGGATTATTCGGCATGTTATGCATGAGTTTTTCTCAAGCATGGAGGCTTGTATGTTGTCCACCCAACCCCGCAGCCAGTTGCCCCTGTATGGCTTGCAGGTATTCGAGTGTTCTGCCCGCCATCTGAGTTTCACCCTGGCCGCCGACGAGCTGTGCGTGAGCCAGGGGGCGGTGAGCAAGCAGATCGCCCAGCTGGAGGCGCGCCTCGGCCATCTGCTGTTCGTGCGCGGCACCCGCTGCCTCACCTTGACCCCGGCCGCCGAGCGGCTGCTGCCCTTCGTTCGCGAGGGGCTTGCCCGCATGGGGGAAGGGCTCAGTGCCCTGCAGACCCTGCCCCACGAGCAGGCCATCAGCATCAAGGTGCCCTCCTGCGCCAGCCGCTGGCTGCTGCGACGGTTGCAGGCGTTCGAAGGGGAGGCGGTGGAGGTGCGCGGCAGCCACAGCCACGGCATCGACTTTTCCCGGGAACCCTTCGATCTCGCCATCGTCTATCAGCCCTGCCTGGGGCGCTATCCCCACAGCCAGCCCCTGTTTCAAGAGCGGCTGACCCCGGTCTGCGCACCGGCGTTTGCCGCCAAGCATCGTCTGTTCGAGCGCGACCTGAACGAGTTGCCCCTGCTGCCACTCATCCATGCCAGCGCCGATCGGCGGGACTGGCGCAACTGGTTTGCCGCCTTCCTCGGCATTCCCTGGCAGCCCCAGGGGGGGCAACTGTTCGATACCCTGGACTTGGCGATGAACGCCGCGCTGCAGGGGTTTGGCCTCTCTCTCGGGGATCCCACCATAGTGGCCGAGGAGCTGGAGAGCGGCGCCCTGGTCGCTCCCTTCGCCCCCGTGCTGGAGACGGATCACGAATACGCCCTGATCGCCCGCCCCGACAGCCAGCGTCAGGGCGTGGCCCGCACCTATCACTGGTTGCTGGAGAGCCGCGACCAACACTGATTGTTGTCAGTGTCTCCCTGACTGAGTGATATCAGTCTGCCCCTAAAAGAAACAGCCCCGCGAGCGGGGCTGTTGTCATGGTGATGGCTGCTGGCCGATTAAGGGGTCAGTGGCAGATCTTGTAGTAGACCTCGTTCCAGCGCAGCTGCTCCTTGAGGGCGGGAATGCGGGTGTGCTCGTCGATCACCACGCACTCGATGCCCATGATGTCGGCGAAGGTGCGCAGCTGCTCGATATCCACCGATTGGGTGAACACCGAGTGGTGGGCGGCCCCGGCCAGGATCCAGGCCTCGGCGCTGGTTTGCAGATCCGGCATGGGGTTCCACAGGGCGCTTGCGACGGGCAGCTTGGGCATGGCCTCTGGCAGGTCTACCACCTCGAGCTGATTGACCACCAGCCTGAAGCGGTTGCCCATGTCGATGAGGCTGGCGTTGACCGCCTTGCCGGCGGGGGCCGCGAACAGCAGGCGTGCCGGATCGGCCTTCTTGCCTATCCCCAGATGCTGGGCGTCCAGCACGGGTTTGCCCGCAGCGATGGAGGGGCAGACCTCCAGCATGTGAGCCCCCAGCACCAGGTTGTTGCCCGCCTCCATGTGGTAGGTGTAGTCCTCCATGAAGGAGGCGCCCCCCGGCAGGCCCGCGCCCATCACTTTCAGGGTGCGCAGCAGGGCCGCGGTCTTCCAGTCCCCTTCCGCCCCGAAGCCGAAGCCTTGCTCCATCAGGCGCTGGCAGGCGAGCCCCGGCAGCTGGTGCAGGCCGTGAAGGTCTTCAAAGGTGGTGGTGAAGGCGCCAAAGCCGCCGTCGGTGAGGAATTTCTTCATCCCCAGCTCCTGGCGCGCCGCCTCATAGAGGGAGGTGCGAAGCTCCCCGCCCGCCTGCACCGCCTCGGTCAGGGTGTAGCTCTCTTCGTATTCGGCCAGCAGCGCCTCGATGTCGCTGTCGGACACGGCGTCGATGACCTTGACCAGATCGCCGACCGGGTGGTAGTTCACCTGATAGCCGAACTGGATCTGGGCCTCAATCTTGTCACCTTCGGTGACCGCCACGTTGCGCATGTTGTCGCCAAAGCGGGCGATCTTGAGGTGGTGGCTGTCGTGAATGGCGGCGGCGATGCGCATCCAGTTGCCCAGCTTGCGGTGGGCCTCCTCATCCTGCCAATGACCGACCACCACGGTGCGCGGCAACCGCAGTCGGGCCCCCATGAAGCCGAACTCACGGCCGCCGTGGGCGGTCTGGTTCAGGTTCATGAAGTCCATGTCGATCTCGCTCCACGGCAGATCCCGGTTGAACTGGGTGTGGAACTGCAGCAGGGGCTTTTGCAACTGGCTGAGTGCCGGGATCCACATCTTGGCGGGGGAGAAGGTGTGCATCCACACCATGAGCCCGATGCAGCGCTGGTCGTGATTGGCATCGCGGGCTACCGCGCTTATCTCGTCGAGGGTGGTGCCGGTGGGCTTGAGCACTATCTTGACCGGCAGGCCGGCGTGCTCGTTGAGCTGGCTGGTGATGGTGTGGGCGTGATCGGCCACCTGCTTCAGGGTGGCGGCGCCATACAGGTGCTGGCTGCCGACCAGGAACCACACTTCCAGCTGTTTCATCAATTCCATCTTGGTGTCCTCATTATGCTTTTGTCTGGCCGTAATAGGCGTGTTTGCCATGTTTGCGCTGGTAGTGCTTCTCCAGCAGGTAATCGGGCAGTGGGTGGGCCGCGGGGTTGATCTGGCCGGTGAGCCAGGCCATGCGGGCCACCTCTTCCAGCACCACGGCGTTGTGTACCGCGTCTTCGGCACTCTTGCCCCAGCTGAAGGGACCGTGGTTGGCCACCAGCACCCCCGGCATGGTGAGGATGGGGGTCTGCTTAAGGGTCTCGACGATGAGGTGGCCGGTCAGCCCCTCGTAATCCTCCTCGACCTCGCCCGGAGTGAGCAGGCGCGAGCAGGGGATCTCGCCGTGAAAGTAGTCGGCCTGGGTGGTACCGAAGATCGGGATGGCGCGCCCCGCCTGGGCCCAGGCGGTGGCATGGGTGGAGTGGGTGTGCACCACGCCGCCAAGCTCCGGATAGGTGCGATAGAGCACCAGGTGGGTGGCAGTGTCGGAGGAGGGGCGCAAGGCGCCCTCCACCTGCTTGCCCGCCAGATCCAGCACCACCATGTCCTCGACCCGCATCCGCTCGTAGCTGACGCCGCTTGGTTTGATGACCACCAGACCTTGTTCCCGGTCTATGCCGCTCACGTTGCCCCAGGTAAAGGTCACCAGGCCGTGGCGCGGCAGATCCAGGTTGGCGACGAGCACCTGCTCCTTGAGCATCTGGAGGTTCATGCCGGTATCCCCCGGTTGTAGAGCGGCTCGGCGGCGGCGCCCCAGGCAAGGTAGCGCTGGTAGAGGCGCTCGTATTCGGCGACCCGCTCGGGGTGTGGCTGGTGGGTGCGCTCCACGGCGCTCGCCATGTGGCGCTGGGCCTTGGCCACATCGGCGTGGATACCGGCCGCCACGGCGGCAAAGATGGCCGCCCCCAGGGCGCAGCACTGATCCGAGGCCACCACCTGGATGGGCCTATTCATCACGTCGGCGCAGGTCTGCATCACGGTGGCCGACTTGCGGGCGATGCCGCCAAGGGCGATCACCTGCTCCACCGGCACCTGCTGACTGGTCATGCACTCCATGATGCTGCGGGCCCCGAAGGCGGTGGAGGCCACCAGGGCGCCGAACAGATCGGGCGCATCGGTGCCGAGGTTGATGCCCGTGAGGGTGCCCTGCAGGCGCTGGTTGGCGTATGGGGTGCGGCGGCCATTGAACCAGTCGAGTACCACCGGCAGGTGGGCCAGATCGCGCTGCTGCTCCCAGGCGGCGGCGAGGCTTGGCAACAGTTCCCGCTTGTGGGCCTCGATGGCGGTGCGAAGCTCCGGATACTGGGCGGCGAGGCTCTCCAGCGGCCAGCCGAGTTGGCGCTGATACCAGGCATAGATGTCGCCGAACGCCGATTGTCCCGCCTCCAGCCCCACCATGCCCGGCACCACGCTGCCGTCCACCTGGCCGCAGATCCCGGCAATGGCGCGATCGCCTATGGTGGCCTCGTCGGCGATCAGGATGTCGCAGGTGGAGGTGCCTATCACCTTCACCAGGGCATTGTTGCCAGCCCCGGCCCCCACCGCCCCCATGTGGCAGTCAAAGGCGCCGCCGGCGATCACCACCTCGCAGGAGAGGTGCAGCCGCTCCGCCCACTCCGGGGTCAGGGTGCCGACCGGCAGATCGGCGGTCCAGCTGTCGGTAAAGAGCGGGTAGTCGAGATCCTGGGTCAACAGCGGATCCAGGGCGTTGAGAAACTCGGCGGGGGGCAGGCCGCCCCAGCTCGGGTGCCAAAGGGACTTGTGGCCGGCGGAGCAGCGCCCGCGCCGGATGTCGGCCGGGGCCTGGGTGCCGCTCAGGATGGCGGGCACCCAGTCGCACAGCTCGACCCAGTTGCAGGCAGCAGCGCGCACCGCCGCATCACTGCGGGAGACGTGCAGTATCTTGGCCCAGAACCACTCGGAGGAGTAGACCCCGCCGATGTAGCGGCTGTAGTCGGGGAACTGGCCGCCGTGGCACAGGGCGGTGATGGCCTCGGCCTCCTCGATGGCGGTGTGATCCTTCCACAGCACGAACATGGCGTTGGGGTTGTCGGCAAACTCCGGGCGCAGGGCCAGCACACGCCCCTCGGCATCGATGGGGGCTGGCGTGGAGCCGGTGCTGTCCACCCCTATGCCGCGCACGGCGGCGCGCTGACTCGGGGTGAGCTGACTCACCACAGCCACCACCGCCTGCTCCATGGACTCCAGATAGTCGAGGGGGTGGTGGCGGAACTGGTTGGTGACCGGCTGGCAGTAATGACCGGCCTGCCAGCGCGGGTAATAGACGACCTGGGTTGCCAGCTCGGCGCCGTCGTGGCAGCGCACGGCGAGTGCCCTGACCGAATCGCTGCCGAAATCGAGTCCGATGGCGATCTGCTCGGACCTGGGGTGCTCAGACATAAGTGCTCCTGACCATCAATGAGGGGTGACTGGTGAGGAACCATAGGAGATGGACCGGAGGGGCGGTTAGCCATTGGCTGCTGGAAATATGGATTTTAACGCTGTTGCTGCAAGAGGGTGACGGCCATCCAGAATTGGGCATGTGACAATTTTGCTAATTATATAGACGAAACGGCTGCAATTTCATGGCGTGATCCTGCTCTCCATTTTTCCATGTGAAAACGATTACAACTTGGTTCGCTCATCTAGCAACAACAATAACGTCATGTTTGGACATGTTTTTATGTGGCAGCTTGAGGAATGGACCCGATGGCCGCGCTTCATGGATACATGGATTGATAGAACACCTGGAGACACTCGCATGAACAAAATCGTTAAAAGCATGATCGCAATGGGGTTTGCCCTTGGTATGGCAAATTCTGCTTTCTCGGCCGAGGCGCTGAAGCTGGGTTATCTGGTCAAGCAGCCGGAGGAGCCCTGGTTCCAGACCGAATGGAACTTCGCCGACAAGGCGGGCAAGGATCTCGGCTTCGAGGTGATCAAGATAGCCGTCCCCGATGGCGAGAAGACCCTCAATGCCATCGACAGCCTGGCGGCCAACGGCGCCAAGGGCTTCGTCATCTGTACCCCTGATCCCAAGCTCGGGGCCGCCATCATGGCCAAGGCCAACAGCATGGATCTGAAGGTCATCACGGTGGACGACCAGTTCGTCAACGCCAAGGGCCAGCCCATGGAGCAGGTACCGCTGGTGATGATGGCCGCCACCAAGATTGGTGAACGCCAGGGCCAGGAGCTCTACAAGGAGATGCAAAAACGCCAGTGGGACGTGAAGGCGACCGGGGTGCTCGCCATCACCGCCGACGAGCTCGACACCGCCCGCCGTCGGGTCGAAGGCTCCTTGAGCGCGCTCAAGGGCGCCGGTTTCCCCGAGGGGCAGATCTACCGCTCGCCGACCAAGGCCAACGACATTCCGGGGGCGCTGGATGCCGCCAACTCCATGCTGGTACAGCATCCCGAGGTGAAGAACTGGCTCATCGTCGGCATGAATGACAACACAGTGCTCGGCGGCGTGCGCGCCACCGAAGGACAGGGCTTCAAGGCGGAGAACGTCATCGGCATCGGCATCAATGGTGTGGATGCGGTGAACGAGCTCTCCAAGTCCAGCGCCACCGGCTTCCTCGGCTCCCTGCTGCCAAGCCCGGACGTGCACGGTTACAAGAGCATCCAGATGCTCCATGACTGGGTCGTCAACGGCGCAGAGCCTGCCAAGTTCACCGAGGTGACCGACGTGGTGCTCATCACCCGCGACAACTTCAAGGTCGAGCTGCAGAAGAAAGGTCTGTGATTGACGCCATCTAAACCCTGATACCGAGACCGGCATGGCGGAGTGCGCCATGCCGGTCGGCTGGAGTGAAACATGAATCAGTCAGTTCCTTATCTGGAGTTTTGCGGCATCAGCAAGGAGTTTCCCGGCGTCAAGGCGCTGAAGAACGTCTCCTTCTGCTGCCAGCAGGGCACGGTACACGCGCTGATGGGGGAAAACGGCGCGGGCAAATCCACCCTGCTCAAGATCCTGAGCGGCTTCCAGTCGCCCACCACCGGAGTGGTGAAGCTGGCCGGCCAGGAGCGGGTCTTTCAGAGCACGGTCGATGCGCTGGAGAGCGGGATCGCCATCATCTATCAGGAGTTGCACCTGGTGCCCGAGATGACGGTGGCCGAGAACATCTACCTCGGTCAGCTGCCGACCCGGCGCGGGGTCATCGATCGGGAGAAGCTCTACCAGGATGCGGCCAGGCAGCTGGCGCGCCTTGGCATGGACGTCTCCCCCGAGACGCCGCTCAAGTACCTGTCGCTGGGGCAGTGGCAGATGGTGGAGATCGCCAAGGCGCTGACCCGGGACGCCAGCGTCATCGCCTTCGACGAGCCGACCAGCAGTCTCTCGTCCCGCGAGATTGAGCAGCTGTTTCGGGTTATCCGTCAGCTGCGGGGCGAGGGCAAGGTCATTCTCTACGTCTCCCACCGGATGGACGAGATCTTCGCCCTGTGCGACGCCATCACCGTATTCAAGGATGGCCAGTTCGTGCGCACCTTCGCCTCCATGGCCGAGGTGGACCGGGATCTGCTGGTCAAGACCATGGTGGGGCGCGAGCTGACCGACATCTATGGCTACAGCCCAAGGCCGCTCGGCGAATCGGGCCTCAAGGTGGAGAACCTGATGGGGCCGGGGCTCAAGGCGCCTGTGTCGTTCGAGGTCAAGCGCGGGGAGATCCTCGGCATCTTCGGGCTGGTGGGGGCCGGGCGCAGCGAGCTGATGAAGCTCATCTTCGGCGCCGACAAGATGCGCACCGGCGAGATAGCCGTGTTCGGCAAGCCGGTGGTCATCGGCAGCCCCATCGACGCCATTCGCTGCGGCATCATGCTCTGTACCGAAGACCGCAAGGCGCTCGGCATCATCCCCATCCATTCGGTGCAGGAAAACATCAACATCAGCGCCCGCCGTCACAAGGCGTGGGGGGGCTTCTGGATCAACCAGCAGTGGGAGGACGAGAACGCGAGGCTGCGGATCCGCGACATGCGGGTCAAGACCCCGTCTCCCCATCAGACCATCATGAACCTCTCGGGCGGCAACCAGCAGAAGGCCATTCTGGGGCGCTGGCTCTCCGAGGACATGAAGGTCATCTTGCTCGACGAGCCGACCCGCGGCATCGACGTCGGTGCCAAAAACGAGATTTACAACGTGATTTACGATCTGGCCAAGGTGGGTATCGCCGTGGTGGTGGTATCGAGCGAGCTGCCGGAAGTGCTGGGCATCGCGGACCGGATCATGGTCATGCGGGAGGGGGAGATCGCCGGCGAGCTTTCCCACGATGAGGCCAACGAGGTCAAGGCGCTCAATCTGGCCATGCCGGCCCGTTGATCTGCTGACCGCAACGAGATAGCACCCGGAATTTTCAGGAGAAAAACCATGACAACTACTACCTCAGTCGGCCAGGCCGCCAGCACCGCGGCGACCAGCGGCTCCCGCCTGCAACTGGCCCGCGTCTGGGATCAATACGGCATGCTGGTGATCTTCGCCATCCTGTTCCTGCTGGCCTGCGTGCTGGTACCCAACTTCGCCAGCCTGATCAACATGCGCGGGCTCGGGCTCGCCGTCTCCATGTCGGGCATGGTGGCCTGCGGCATGCTGTTCTGCCTCGCCTCCGGCGAGTTCGACATGTCGGTCGGATCCGTGGTGGCCTGCTCCGGCGTCGCCTGCGCGGTCGGCATCAACGCCACCGAGAGCATCACGGTCGGCATCCTGGCCGGCATGTCGGTGGGGGTGCTGTTTGGCCTCATCAACGGCATCGTCGTGGCCAAATTCAAGATCAATGCCCTCATCACCACCCTCGCCACCATGCAGATGGCGCGCGGGGTGGGTTACATCATCTCGGACGGCAAGGCGGTCGGCATAGTGGAAGAGGGCTTCTTCGAACTCGGCAACTCGGCCCTGCTCGGCATCCCGACCCCGGTCTGGCTGACCGCCGTCTGCTTCGTGCTGTTCGGCCTGCTGCTCAACAAGACCACTTTTGGCCGCAACACCCTGGCCATGGGGGGTAATGAGGAGGCGGCACGCCTGGCCGGGGTCAACGTGGTGCGCACCAAGATCATCATCTTCACCATGACCGGGCTGATTGCCTCCATCGCGGGGATCATACTCGCCTCGCGCATGACCTCGGGCCAGCCCATGACCTCCATCGGCTTCGAGCTGGTGGTGATCTCCGCCTGCGTGCTGGGGGGCGTATCCATGAAGGGGGGCATCGGCAAGATCTCCTACATCATCGCCGGGGTGCTGATTTTGGGGTTGATGGAGAACGCCATGAACCTGCTCAACATCTCCCCGTTTGCCCAGTATGTGGTGCGTGGCCTCATCCTGCTCGCCGCCGTGCTGTTCGACCGCTACAAGCAGGTGCGCAAGGCGCGCGTCTGATCCCTGTCCAACCATGCAGGCCCGCGTTCAGCGGGTCTGCCCAGGGTGGCACCATGGCTCACGGCACATCCCGTTGTGAGCCAGTTCACCAATTTCACACGGCGCCGAGCGCCAGATAGCGCGTTCCCAAGGTGAGTCTTTACAATGACCCAAGCCGATTTTTTTACCCAAGCGCTGTTTTCCGCCATGTCCTCGATGCAAAAAGAGAAGCCGAAACAACTCAACCCCCTGCTGCCGGGCTATGCCTTCGATGTGTTCCTGGTCTCGGGCATGACCCCCATAGAGCAGGGGAGTGCGCTCGACTTCATCATCGACCGGCCCCAGGGAATGAAGGGCTTCATCGTCAACCTGACCATCAAGGGCAAGGGGCAGATCTTCCAGGGGGATCAGGCATTCACCGTGGAGCCAGGGGACCTGCTGCTGTTTCCGCCCGCGGCCGTGCACCATTACGGCCGGGCGCCGGATGCGCGGGAGTGGTATCACCGCTGGGTCTATTTCCGGCCGCGGGCCTACTGGGCCGACTGGCTCAAGTGGCCGCAGGTGACGGAGCGGGTGGGGCGATTGCAACTGGCGGACGCCGCCTTGCTCGCCGAGTTCGACGCCCTTTTCCTCGACATCGAAGAGACCCACCAGCAGCTCAGGCCCATGTCGGAGCAGCTGGCCATGAACCTGCTGGAGCGGCTGCTTATTCGCTGCTATGAAGCCTCCTCCCTAAGTGCCTACCCCACCATAGATCACCGGGTGCACCAGGCGTGCCAGATCCTGAGCGAATCGCTCTGCGCCGAGATCTCGGTGGAGGCGCTGGCGGAGCAGGTGTTTTTGTCCCCGTCACGGCTGGCCCACCTGTTTCGCGAGCAGGTGGGGGTGAGCATAGTGCGCTGGCGCGAGGATCAGCGGATCATGCGGGCCAAGCTGCTGCTGCAGACCACGCCGCTGTCGGTGGCCACCATAGGCCAGCAGGTGGGCTATGACGATCAGCTCTACTTCTCGCGGGTGTTCAGGAAGCGGGTAGGGGTCAGCCCCACCGAATACCGCAAATGCGCCACCCCGCTGTGATGCCGGGTTCGGCAAGGTCAGAGAGACGACAAAGCCCTCGTGATGAGGGCTTTGTCATTCAGGTGCGGCAAGGGGCGGGGATCAACCCTGGCGAGCCTTGAATCTGGGATTGCTCTTGCAGATCACGAACAGCTTGCCGTGGCGGCGAACGACCTGGCAATCAGGATGACGTGACTTGGCTGATTTCAGTGAGGCGAGCACTTTCATGATTTCTCTTTTCCTTTGTTGAAGAATTGGCCGAATCGCTGACCGAAGCGGGCGACTTGTCCTTGCTTGCCAGCCTGCTTCTGGTTGCCGGTATAGAAGGGATGAGAGGCACTCGATACATCCAGCATCGCATAGGAACAGCTGTTGCCAACTTCCCATTTTTGGGTGCGACTGGTCAGGTCGTGAGGCAGTCCCTTGGAGTATTCGGGATGAATATGGAGGGACATGAGACGAGCGCCATAACCAGAAGTGTTATCTTATAACACATAAGGATAATGCTACTGATGAGAATTAATATCAACAAACTTCTGGTACCCCGTGAAGCTGCCGGCTGACATTAGGGTTGATCAGTGCGGTTGCAAAGAGAATGGCGTGTCTCTTTTGAGGCTTTTTGGGGATGGTACGGAGTAGCGTTCTGCCTTCTCTTTTACTGGTGCCGTATAGAGACAGCCTTTTATCATTGCGGTGTATTTTATGGTTCAGTGTGTTCTGTGCAAAAAATATAATGGATGTGGTGACAACTCAACATTACATCAGCCATTGAGTCAACCAGTCGTGAATGGAAATGACAACCTGTGTTGCGCCTGTCACTGCGATTTCGCTATCAAAAATAATGTGGAACGTGGTTGGCCAGACTCGCTTTTAATTAAGGTGGCTATATGTCTACAAGATATTTTACCTGCTTTTTTTTATAATTCCCCCATAGCGTGAATGGGCTGAGAGTATGCCTGTGGTGGTGTTTATATAAAAACCCCAGGCACTTTATGCCTGGGGGTTGGTGCAGATAAAAGATACTTGCCATCATCGGGTTATTATATTCAGGCCCTACGTGTCTGAGCCTTCACCGGGTTTGGAATGATATTCTCTTTTGCTGAAAACCGTTTGCTGCAAATAGCAGTGAGGATTGGCACCAACACGGCAGTCACTATCACACAGGTTGCGACCAGCGCGGTGGCGGATTGGGCTACGGGGGCAAAAGCAGGGTTCATCTGGGCGATGATCATCGGGTTGGCGACAGCCGCCCCGGCGGTGGAGGAGGCGGCTACTCCGGCGGTACCATTACCACCCGCCAGCCACTTGTCGGCGAGGATCAGCGGGATCCCGGTGATGATGATGACGGCCAGGCCGAGCAGGATCCCAAGCAGACCGGTGTCGATGATGACCGAGAAGTTGATGGTATTGCCCAGTGCGAAGCCGAAGAAGGGGATCAGGGTGCCGGTGGCCTTGCTGAAGAACTCCTTTAGATCCGGGTCTAAGTTGCCCAGAGCAAACCCGATCAGGAAGGGCAGGATGGCGCCGACAAAGTGGTGTCCCTGAAAGGAGGCCAACCCAGTAGCACCCAGGATAACCATGGTCATCAGCGGGCCGGATTCAATGGACATGAGCACGAAGGCGCCGGACTCTTCCTTGGTGCCGTATTGATTCATCAGGCTGGCATAAAGACCGCCGTTGGTCATGTCCATCGCTGAGACGAGCGCCAGGGTAGACAGACCGGCCAGCAGACCCGCCTCGATGCCATGCTCGGGAATGAGCTGGGCTGCCAGCAGAGCGACCAGCCAAGCCACGGCAATCTTGGTGATCACCAGCACGCCGGATTTACGCAGCACAGTCCCGGTGGCACGCAGGTTGATGGAGGCCCCGATACAGAAGAACCAGACCGCCAGGATGGGGACTGTCCCTGTGATGATACCCTTGGTGAAGCCGCCATAATATTCGGCGGTTCCGGGGGCAAAGGTATTTAATGTGGCGCCCAGCAACAAGGGGATCAGCATGATCCCGCCTGGGATCTTGTCCAACGTCTGCTTGATTTTCATACCTACCTCATTTGTTATAAAACAGAGTTATTAAAATTTTGATTATTGATAGTGTTGGCAGATCAGTGGTTGGCTAACCAGCTTTTGCTGACCTTGAATACGGCTTTCTTAATTCTGTCTGGGGCATCAATCTGGCAGGTTGGACGATGTACTTCGCCAGGATAAAAGATGACAAAGTCACCGGCTTCAAGCATGACCCGGGTCGTGATGTCATCATTCTCGACAAAGATCAGATCAGGTTTGGTTTCTTTATATTCATGGGGTTCTGAAATAGTGGCACTGGTGGCGATAATTTCCTGGCCGGCGAGCAATACCTGAATATCGAGATAGTGTTCATGGAATTCACTCTTCACACTGCTTTCATCTGCTGTGACGGGACTGGAGATCAGATAGAAAACGGTATTGTCGATAATGTCATATTTACCATCGGCTTTATTAAGCAGATTTTGGTGAGAACACTCTTCGCGGCTTAATAGCTGCAATAGAGGGGGAGGCAGCATGGCCATGTCGAGTCGTTGCAAATTACCGGTAATCATCTGCAGGTCTTCCTTTTGGTATTGCTTGTCCTGATGGCTGATGCATGGGGTGATGCCAGCCGAGAGGATGAAATAGGATTTTGGTGGGTCATTTGGAGCCTTTTACAGGCCCCGTTACTGTCAGAGTGCTGCCATGGCTTCACGGACCAGGGTGCCTATCTGTTCCCACTCCTGCCGATCGATGAGGTCTGTCGGAACCATCCAGGTGCCACCGCAGGCAAAGACCGAGCCCTGGGCGAGATAATCCTTCACATTGCTCGGGCTGATACCGCCGGTTGGCATGAACCGGACCGGGTAGACGGCGCTCATGGCCTTGAGCATGGAGAGACCACCGGAGGGCTCGGCCGGGAAGAATTTGAGGGTGCGCAGACCGAGCTCCATCGCCTGTTCGACCATGCTGGGGTTGTTGACACCCGGGATCATCATCACGCCGCGGGCCTGGCAATACTGGACGATGCGCGGGTTGAAGCCGGGGCTGACGACAAAATCCACACCGGCGTCGATGGCTTGATCCACTTGGGCCGTGGTGAGCACTGTGCCGGCACCGATGACCATGTCGGGGAAAGCGGCGCGCAGCTGACGAATGGCCTCGGCGGCGGCAGGGGTGCGGAAGGTGATCTCCGCGCTCGGCATGCCGTTGTCCATCAGGGCTCGGCCGAGGGCCACGGCGTCATCGGCGTTCTTGATGGCGATGACAGGGATGATCTTCAGGGTCGACAGTTTTTCAAGCAATGCTGACATGGGATGCCTCACTGGAAAGAGAAAGGGTATGGGTAACCGGCATGGCCGGCAGGGGAATGATGGCCCCACGATGCTGGATGACGGTGCTGGCCAGCAGGTGGGCATAGGATGCCGCCTCGCTTGCCGAAGCCCTGGCCAGTCGTTTGGCAAGGTAGCCGGCGCTGAAGGAATCTCCTGCCGCCGTGGTATCTATCACCTGCTCCCTGGCCAGGGACATGGCAGGCACTTCCTTTTGCCGATCACCTTGCGCGATGAGGCAGGGCTCGGCGCCGCGTTTGATGACGATCTCGTCGACCCCCAGCGCCTGGGTGCGTGCCAGGGTCTGAGCCTCCTGGTGGTCGCCCCACAGGGAAAATTCATCGTCCAGAGTCAGGAAGGCAATGTCGGTCAGGGCCAGCATGGCGCTATAGGTCTGCTGGGCTGCCTCTTTGCTTTCCCACAGTCGTGGGCGGTAGTTGTTATCGAAGGCTATCTTCACCCCCGCTGCCCGGCACTGGGCCAACTGCTGGAGCAGGGTGACCCGGTCGGCAGGGGAGAGAATGGCGAGGCTGATACCACTCAGATAGAGGTAATCAAAGCCGCGCAACTGTTGGCAGACCGGATTGGCCTCTGGTCCTTGCAGCCAGTACCGGGCGGCGGCATCACTGCGCCAGTAGTGGAAGGTACGCTCACCCTGCTCATCGGTTTCG
This sequence comes from Aeromonas sp. S2(2024), assembly GCF_041402505.1. Classification (NCBI taxonomy): domain Bacteria; kingdom Pseudomonadati; phylum Pseudomonadota; class Gammaproteobacteria; order Aeromonadales; family Aeromonadaceae; genus Aeromonas; species Aeromonas sp. S2(2024). The sequence continues at coordinate 280,249 of NZ_JBGLRL010000002.1, read as the reverse complement.
ATGAGATAGAGGCCGGGCAGCTTGTGGTCGAGGCGTTGTACCAGATCGGTGTGGACGCCTTCTCGCTGCCACTCGGCCATCATGGCACCGCTGATGGCATCGGTGCCCATGGCCGTCACATAGTGCACGGCCAACTCGGGGTTGGCACGGGTCAGGTAGACGGCGGTGTTGAGGGTGTCCCCTCCAAAATGGCGCACGAGATCCGTCTTGCTTTCAGATAACTCGATCATGCACTCGCCGATGACGGCAACCTTGATAGACATATGTCCTCCCACTTTTATGATGTGCTCATTCTATTTAATGAAACGAAACTATCAAATGAATTGAAACGCTATTTCATTAATATGTGATTAAACGCAAAGATTGGCCACTGAGGGGAGAATGTTCATCACCAGACCCCGATCCAGGACCCTGTGGCGCTCAGCAAAAACCCGCGTTTGTCCCCATGTGAGCGCGATCACGGAAGGAGGCGCTGGCGCTTTTCTCATGAGAGGAGTGAAGTCAAAAGAGGCTTGTCAGAGAGACTCACGGCTATGATTGCGCTGCCGTTTCAAATATAATGAAACGATAGGTTTCAGCAGGAGGTTTACATGTCAGTGGTAGATAATTCGCCGGATTCGGTCTCATCGGTATTGAAAGTGTTTGGCATCTTGCAGGCACTGGGGGAGCAGAAAGAGATCGGCGTGACCGAATTGTCCCAGCGGATCATGATGTCCAAAAGTACCGTCTATCGCTTCTTGCAGACCATGAAAACTCTGGGCTATGTCAAGCAGGAAGGGGAGACGGACAAGTACACCCTGAGCCTGAAGCTGTTCGAGCTCGGCGGCAAGGCATTGGGTTACCAGGACTTGATCCAGATTGCAGATGCCCAGATGCACCGCCTTGGCAAGTTGACCAAGGAGACCCTGCACCTGGGGACGCTCGACGAAGACAGCGTCGTCTATCTGCACAAGATTGACTCCGAATACAACCTGCGGATGTACTCGCGCATCGGGCGCCGCTGTCCGCTCTACAGCACGGGTCTTGGCAAGGTGATGATGGCCTGGCTGCCGGAAGAAGAAGTGCGCGGCATGCTGGCCAACGTGACCTTCGAGCGTTTTACCGAGCATACCCTGGCCAATATCGATGAAGTGCTGACGGAGCTGGTGCGGGTACGCGAGCTGGGTTATGCGGAAGACAATGAAGAGAACGAACATGGGCTGCGCTGTTTCGCGGTCCCCATCTACAACCGGATGGGGCGCATCATCACCGGGCTCTCCTTGTCACTGCCGAGCGTGCGTTTTGAAGAGAGCAAGCGAGCCGAGCTGATCAGTCTGCTGCACGAGGCGGCAGGCCACATCTCGGCTGAGCTGGGTTATCACGACTACCCCTTTACCCCGCGCTAGGGAGGCGAGATCGGGTTCACCCCTCATGAGTAGATGCCAGCCAGAGCAGGCTGGCATCCCCGCATATTCCCGGTTATCGCACAGTCTCTGGCTGGACCGTGCGTTGACTGCGGCAGAGTGAAAAGATGGTGTAGCCATTGATGACGAGGAACATCCCCTCCAGCAAGATCCCCCCAATCGATCCCGCCCAGAGGTTGTGAATGACCCAGCACAGGCTGCTGGCCAGCATGCACCAACGCAGTAACAGCCCTTCCAACCGGAACAACGCATAGGTGCTCAGAGTCGTACCTATCAGCGTGAGCAGCTGAACGGGATGCTCCAGCTGAGGTAGCACCAATCCCCAGGCCAGGGCGATGAACAGCAGCATGACGCCCAGGGTGCGATGGTAGCCGGAGACCCAGGTCCGGATCGCGCACAGCAGGCAGTGGATGGCGGCGGCCGTGGCGCCGAGCAACATGAAATGGGCTGTGAGGAGTACGCCGTTGAGGGTCAGGTGCAGCCGCAGTTTCCTATCTTGTCGTTGCAGGAAGGCGGTGACACCGATGGCGCAGGCCAGCAGGCCGAGCAGCTGGGCCAGGGGATCGAACAGCATGGGGTGAATTCCGTGATGGGATGAATGACAAAAGGCGCCTGATGGCGCCTTTTTCATGGGAGCTGCGCTTAGCGGGCCAGCCAGCCACCGTCGACGGCGATGGTGTAGCCGTTGATGTAGTCGGAGGCGGCAGACGCTAGGAACACCACAGGGCCCATCATGTCGTCGGGCAGGCCCCAGCGCCCGGCTGGGATCCGCTCCAGGATGGCGGCGTTGCGATCCTCATCGGCGCGCAGGGCCGTGGTGTTGTTGGTGGCCATGTAGCCGGGGGCGATGGCGTTGACATTGATGCCCTGGCTGGCCCACTCGTTGGCCAGCAGGCGGGTGATCCCCATGACACCGCTCTTGGAGGCGGTGTAGGAGGGGACGCGAATGCCGCCCTGATAGGAGAGCATGGAGGCGATGTTGACTATCTTGCCGCCCCGGCCCTGGGCCATGAACTGCCTGGCCACCGCCTGAGACATGAAGAAGACGCTCTTGATGTTGATGTTCATCACGTCGTCCCAGTCCTTCTCGCTGAAGTTGATGGCATCCTCGCGGCGGATGATGCCGGCGTTGTTGACTAGGATGTCGACGCGGCCGAACCGGGAGACAGCTTGATCCACCAGGGCGGGCAGGGTATCCACCTTGCTGACATCAGCCTTGAGGCTCAGGAACTGGCGCCCGAGCGCCTCCACCTTGGCGATGGTGTCGGTGGGCTCGACGATGTTGATGCCGACGATGTCGCAGCCAGCTTCGGCCAGACCGAGCGCCATGCCCTGGCCCAGACCCGTATCACAACCGGTCACGATGGCAACCTTACCCTTCAAATCGAATGCGTTGAGAATCATCTTGTTTCCTCTGCTGCCACCAGACGTGGCAGGGGTGATGGGGAATGCGGGCGACCCGTGTCGCCCGGAATCGGATGGGAATTAGCGCAGATCCCTGACGGCCACATGATCCATGTCGCCGAACACCTGGTTTTCACCGACCATGCCCCAGATGAAGGTGTAGGCCTGGGTGCCGACGCCGGAGTGGATGGACCAGCTTGGGGAGATGACGGCCTGCTCGTTGTGCACCAGCAGGTGCCGGGTCTCGTCCGGCTTGCCCATCATGTGGAACACGGCGGCATCGTCTTGCATGTTGAAGTAGAAGTAGACCTCCATGCGGCGCTCGTGGGTGTGGCAGGGCATGGTATTCCACAGGCTGCCCTCTTCCAGCTGAGTCATGCCCATCACCAGCTGGCAGGTCGGCAGCACGTCCGGCACCAGGTACTTGTAAATGGTGCGACGGTTGCTGGTGGCAGCCTCGCCCAGGGTGCTCGGGGAGGCCTGCGCCTGGGTGACCTTGCGGGTCGGGAAGTGCACATGGGCCGGGGCGCTGTTGTAATAAAACTTGGCCGGCTGCGCGGCGTCGACGCTGACAAAGCTCAACTCGCGGGCACCCTGACCCACATAGAGCGCCTCGGCGTTGCCGATCTCGAAGGGGATGCCATCAACCACCACCACACCGGGACCGCCGATGTTGATGAGGCCCAACTCGCGGCGCTCCAGAAAGTAGCTGACGCCGAAGGTCTTGCCCAGCGCGTCCGAGAAGGCGAGGGGACCTTGGACCGGCATGATGCCACCGAACACGATGCGGTCGATGTGGCTGTAGGTCATGGTCAGCTGGTCTGGCGTGAAAATCTCTTCTACCAGGAATTCACGGCGCAGGCCCTGAGTGTCCAGCTGTTTTGCATGATCGCTGTGAATGCTTTGACGAATTTGCATGATTAACCTCGGTAATGGCCCTCGGGCGTTGGCAAGCAGGTGTGTCTTCAGTGGCTACAATGCTACCAAATAAAAAATAAAAATCAAAACATCGTTTTGAAATTGTGATTGGTATGTCTACCGCTTTATGTCGACGGCGTTTCATTTTCCTCATCGAGCTCGACGGTCGCGCCAATCTGATGAGCATACGGCGGGGATCGGGATGCCTGGATGAAGGGTAAGCCCCCCTGTTTGAAGGCTCGGAGGACGCTTGGCTTGGGCTGTGGCAAGTGGCCCCTTTACTTTTGATTGTTACTGTATAAAAATACAGTCAACCATCATGGAGACGTATCCTATGCGCCTGGAAATCATCATCGACAGAAAACATCAGATCCCCACTGCGACCATGGAGGCGCTGCGTCAGGAGTTGCTCAAGCAACTGGGCGAGCGATTCCCTGATCTACATGTGCGGGTCGCCCCTGGCAGCGCAATGGCCCTGACGGTCAGCCGCGCCAGCAAGGAGGACAGGGAACTGGCCGAGGCCATGGTGCAGGAAGTATGGGAGAACGCCGAGAGCTGGATGCCGGAGGCGGAAGGCGCCGAAGTCTGATCAGGAACAGGTTGTCATTTTGCCTGTCATGGTAACAGGCTGGCTCTTACCCCGGTTTGAACGAAACGCAGCTCAAGGCTGCGTTTTGTGTTTGTGAGAAGGTGGCAGGGTGCTGGGCCAGCTAAGAGGGCTCAGAGCCCGGCCCAGCGTCTGAGGCTGCCGTTCTGTACCCGCTGGTTGGCCTCTGCGATGTCGCCATTGGCGCGAAGCGCCTTGAGGGCGATGGGCAGGGCTGTGCGCACCTCGTCGGTGGTCATGCCGGCATGGAGGGCGGGATGATAGGCGAGCTTGAGCAGCACATAGTCGAGCCCGGTGGGGAAGCTGTCGATGCTGTTGTCGTTGAAGATGGAGGGAAACACCTTGTCCGAGTCATTGGGCAGCCCCATCACCTGGGTGAGCTCCTCCACTACGCAATCCAGAAAACGGCCCTTAGCCCGGCTGTAGTCCACCGGGATGATGATGGTGGCACGGGTGATCTCATAGCGGCCGTTGGTCGCGAAATTGGCCAGGCAGATCCCCTCCTTGAGGGCAATGCCGACAGAGTCATCCTGGCGCATGGTGCGGCGGGCCCAGCCGGCCATCTGCTGGTGCCTGGTCATGATGAGGGTGAGATTGGGGTTGTCGCTGACGAGCAGTATGGGGTGGCCAGTGATCCTGGCCAGATGCTGGCTCTGCACCTTGACCACCTCGGCCTGCAGCGCCTTGTCGCCAAACTCGTTGATGAGCTTGAGGCGGATGGGGCCTTGCCAGCGGGAGAAGCGTACCTGGGCCTCATGACCATATTCCCGCTTCATGGCGACTTCCATGAAGCTCTGGATCAGATAGTCGTCGCTCTGCCAGCGCTCGGTTGCCAGCAGGGAGCAGGGCAGCAGCATGGCGAGCCACAGGGCCATCACCCGGCCTCGCGCGGCATGACGACAGCTATGCCCTGAACGAGTGTGCCCTGGGATCATCTTGCCTCCTTGCAACCGATGGCCTCAGCCCGAGGTGCGTTCGATGTCACGCCAGGTGAGCCAGAGCCTGAGATCGAACTCCAGTTGATGATAGTCCGGTTCCATGTGCAGGCAGAGCTGGTAGAAGGCCTTGTTGTGATCCTTCTCCCGCAAGTGGGCCAGCTCGTGCACCACTATCATCTTCAGGAAGGCGGGATGGGCCTCCTTGAACAGGGCGGCGATGCGGATCTCGTTCTTGGCTTTGAGCTTGTTGCCCTGTACCCGGCTGACATAGGTGTGCAGGCCGAGGGCATCCTTGATCACGTTGATCTTGCCGTCGAAGATAACCTTGGAGAGCGGCGCCGAGCTTTTCAGGTAGCGGTTTTTCAGCTCCATGGTATAGGCAAGCAGCGCCTTGTCACTCTGGACGAGGTGGGTCTCAGGGTAGCGTTTGGCCAGCATCTCGCCGAGTTTCCCTGCCGCGATCAACTGCTGTACCTGGCTCTTGAGGGGGTCAGGATAGCCCCCCAGATAGGTCAGTTCCGCCATGATGTCTCCCCCTTCACACTAAAAAGAGCGCCATTGTAATCATGATGGGTCCCCTTGAACACACGTCTGCACGCCAATGAAAGGGGCCGTCGCTGTTGCCAGCGACGGCCCCGACTTTCGCAATCGGTCTCAGCGACGGCGATAGAGACCCGGATCCACCTCTTCATAACGGTCCGTCAGATATTGATAGAAGGCGAGGCTGGAGGGAGAGCTCGGCGTTTTCAGCTGCTCTGCCACCCGCTCCGGCTTGGCGATGATGAACTTGGGATCCTGCCGCCGGATGTCGGCCAGCACCCGCTCGCGCACGTCATAGGGCGGGTTGACGTTGGCGAAGAACAGATAGGCGGAGGCGGGCTGGCGATCGGTCCACAGATAGTATTGCGGCTGTATGCCGTCGACCCAGATCTTGTCGCTCGGCCCTGTCTCGGCCTTGATCCTGTCGACCCTGACCTGGGCCGGCTGATTGAACGGCTTGCCCTTGAGGTTGCCCTCCCAGGCATTGTTGACCAGCAGAGCCAGCATGGCGAGTGACGCCAGCCAGGGGGTGGCGCTGCGCACATCCCAGGCGCGCCAGAGCGGCACCAGGATGAGCACTGGCAGGGCCCACAGCAGGCTGTTGCCGAGCACTTCGCGCACCCGCTCAAGCGACCACTCCTTGGTGCTCCAGCCGTAACCGAGCTGCTGGGCCAGCAGCCAACTGGCGGTCAGCACCACCAGCGAGATGCAGAGCAGGCCCAGGGCATCGGACTGTTGTTCGCTGCGATCCAGCAGGCAGGCCAGAGGCAGCAGGCCAAGCTGCAGGTAGAGCACGTCGTAGTGATCGAACACGTGGCCGGAGACGGAGTTGGCGATCAGGGTAAAGAGCACACCAAACAGGGTGGCGCAGAGGGCAGGCAGATACCACTCCTGGCGGCGACCCAGCATCAACACCATGAAGGCCGGCAGCAGCATGACGAGGCCGGTGCGCAGCAGGCCGACGGCCCCCACCTCCGGCGAGAAGCCGTTGCCGTAGCTCCCCTCGAAGAAGATGCCGAAGGCGTAGTATTGGAATTCGGCCAACAGGCCGTGGTGCTGGAAGTAGGCAAACAGCGGGCCGCCGACCAGGGCCAGTCCCAGCAGGCTGGAGCAGAGCAGACCGAAGGCGCAACGCCACTGCTCACGCAGACACCAGTGGCAGAACAGCACCAGATACCAAGCCCCCCAGAAGGCGCCGTTGTTGGTGCGCATCCAGGCCACGATGGCGAAGGTGAGGGCCGCCACCAGGGCCGGACCCCAGCGAAACTGCTTGTCCAGCAGCAGGGTGATGAAGGCCCACTGGGCGATGAGGGCCAGGTGGAAGGTCCAGTCCTCGGTCATGTTGCCGTAGTAGTAGCGGGTGCTGTAGAGCGCCAGCAGCGCCAGCATGCTGCCGAGGCGGGCCCGCAGGGAGAGCCCCAGCTGGGAGAAGGCCTGCCAGCTGGCGAGCAGACCGAGCCAGCAGAGTACCCACTCCAGCAGCCAGATCCCGAAGAAGCCGCCCAGGGAGTAGCCGAGGGCATCGAGGGCGAAGATCATGGGGCCCTTGATGTCGATCATGTCCCGATAGAGCACGCCCCCCTCGCTCCACATCTTGCCCATCACAGCGAACAGGGAGGCATCAAAGCCGGGCGCCATGCCGTGGAACAGCGGGTTGCGCAAGCAAAACAGCAGCGCCATCAGGGCGGTGAGCAGGACAACCAGAGGCTTGAGCCCGGGGTTGTAGCGCTGAGGGGTAAAACGGATGGCGTGATTCATGGATGACCTGTTCCTGCGGGAAAGACGTAAAAGCGGGCCTATCTTGCCGAGGCCGGCAGTCCGATGCAATGGGCTGGGGTGATGTGTTTGAAATAATGTATAAAAGTAGCGTTTTCAGTGCCCGCAGTGGGCTAAATGATTAGCGGGAGCCGCTGTTGCCTGATGTTGCCGAGGCCGGCAGTCCGCTGCAATGGGGCTGGGGAGTGTGCTTGAAAAATGTAACAAGCGCCGCTCTCACGAAGAAAAGCGGCGCCTTGACAGGGGAGGGCCCGGCGAGGGGCCTCAGGCCATGGGACTGGCGCCCTGGTATTCCACCAGTGCCGGCAGGGGGGCCAGCTCGGGCAGATGGCGGGCCCAGCGGATAAAGGCATCGGCCAGGGTGATGCCGAGCTCCTGATTGTGTTGGGTCAGGGTGCGGGCCAGGGCCGTGTAGCCCTCCTTGCCTGAGGCGGTGTAGGCACTGGAGACCCCCCGATAGATGGCATCCATCTCGACGTTCTGCCACTGACCCGGGCTCGCCTCCCATTCGAGGCGAGTGATCCGGCTCCCCCTGGGCTTGTCTGCCTGATAACTGAAGCGCATCCCGGCGGTATAGGGGAAGCTGCCGCTGCCATTGCCGACAACGCCGTTGTTGGTGGCGTTGTCGATGGCTCCCTCCAGCGCTTCCGCCAGCTCATGGCCGTGCACCCGGTAGAGGGTGAGCGGGATGGCAAAGGGCAGCAGGCGCCCGGCGATGTCCGCCTCGCTCAAGGGGCCGGGTTCGAGTGAGCAGCGCACGCCGCCTGCGTTGTGCAGGGCGAAATCCACCTGGCCCACCTGCTCGCGGGCACCGGCCAGCATGGCGCTCGCCACCAGGGGGGCGACCTGACTGCCGGCGGGCAGGGCGGCATCGGGCAGGCGCTTATGGTGCAGTGGCCCGGCGAGGTGGGACACTATGCGCCGGGTCATGGTCTCGAGTTCGGGCCGGTAGCGCCTGGCCAGATGCTGCTCGATCTCGGGGGCCGGCTCGCAGAAATGGAGCCCTGCCGGCGGGGGCGAGGCAAAGGGCCAGGGCTGCCAGGGCAGCCACTCCAGCTGGCCGCGGCTTTGGCAAACGCGCCCGCGCTCATCAAATTCCAGCTCGCATACCCCGAGGCACAGCGCGCTGTGGGCCGCATGCAGTATGGCGACCCCCTCGATCATCAAGGGGTAGCTCCCCTCGCTCATCAGCCCGAGCGGGGCCAGATCCCCCAGCTGGCTGTGGGTGTGGCCACCGACAATCAGGCTGAGTTCGGGGAAACGGGCTGCCAGCTTCTTGTCCTGCTCCAGCCCCAGGTGGCTGAGCAAGATGATGTGCTCTATCCCTTCGGCCTTGATCTCGCCAAGGGCGGCGTTGAGGGTATCTTCGATGCCGTGGAAGCGGGTGTGGGGATCCGGGCTTGCGATGGCGGCCATCTGCGGCAAGGTGATGCCGAGCAGGGCGAAGGGGACGCCGTCGATGACGCGTCTGTGCCAGGGGCGGCTGACATCAAACAGTTGTGGCAAGCCGTGCAACCGCAGCGGGGCATCGGCTGGCTCCTGGCTGCTGTCGAGGTTGGCGGCCAGCACCGGATAGTCGAGCTGGCGCAGAAACTCCACCAGCGGGCCGTTGCCGAGATCGAATTCATGGTTTCCGATCACCATGGCATCCGGTCGCAGCAGGCCGAGCAGGTCGGCGTTGGCCCGCCCCTTGAAGCGGTTGAAATAGAGCGACCCCTGGAAGGTGTCACCCCCGTGCAGCAGCAGGCAGGTCTGGCCCGCAGCGGCAGCCTGCTGGCGCAGGGCGGCCAGCCGGGTCAGGATGCGGCCGTAGCCGCCACACTGGGTGCGCCATTCGGACTCACCCTCAGGGGATAAGCGCATGGGGGCGCCATCGAAATGGGAGTGGCAGTCACTGAAGTGGGCAAGTTGAACCGTAATACTCAAGGCTCGGCCCTCCTTAGGGAAAAAGAGCACCGAGTCTACTGCAAGGAGTGGGGGGGATGCCAGCCCGGCAGGCGCCGGGCTGGAAAAGAGTCAGACGGTACTCAGGCAGGCACCAGGATCTGGGTGGCGAGGATCACCACCAGCAGGCCGACGGCGACCGGCATAGAGGTGCGCTTGACCACCTCGAACGGGGATAGATTGCCCATGCCCGCACAGGCGACCACCACCCCGGAGACCGGCGAGATGGTGCGACCCAGGTTGGAGGCTTGCAGCATGGGGATCACCAGGTAGGCTGGATTGACGCCCAGACTGGTGGCCAGGTGCGGGATCAGCTCCACGAAGGCATAGAAGGGGGCATTGCCCGAGCCCGTGGTAAAGGCGGCCAAGGTGGTGATGACCACCAGCACCAGCATGATGACGATGCCGCCTGTGCCAAAGCTCTGGGCCAGATCCAGGAGATTGGCGATGAAACCGAGCCCCATCAGCCCCTGGGCGAAGACCCCGGCCCCCACCAAGAGCATGACCACGCCGGCGAAGGCGTCAGCCATGCTGCGCCAGCACACCTGCAGACCGTCCAGCAGCTCGCGGCCGTTGCGCTTGCGCATCAGCTCCAGCAGGGCGGCCAGCACCAGACAGATGACGATGATGGTGACGATGTCGAGCTTGGGGCCCAGCTTGCCGTCAAACAGCAGTACACCGATGATGGGGGTGAACGGCAGTATGGCGTAGAAGCCGGGGGCATCGGTGATGAGATCGCTCGGGGCGACCGCCTCGTTGTGTTCGCCGGACTTCCTGTCCAGATAGCGCTGCCAGAAGAAGTGGGTCACCGCCATGGCGGCGATGGCCGTCAGGGAGATGGGCAGGGTCAGCTTGAAGGCAAACTCGATGAGCTCCATGTTGGCGGCCTGGGCGGCCATCACCACGTCCCCCGAGGTGGGGGCCAGTATGATGGCGGCCGGGGAGGCGCACACCGCAGCCGCGGCGCCGCGGGAGATCCCCATGTTGACCATCAACGGGAACAGGGTCGCCATCAGCAGCACGCCTAGGCCGGTGGCAGAGCTCACCGCCAGCGACATGGCGCAGGCCACCAGGTAGGCGGCTACCAGCAGTATGTAGGGGGACTTGATGATGCCAAGGGGCTTGCTGGCCAGCTTCACCAAGATGGTGTTGGCGCCTATGTGGCTCATGTAGCCGGCAAAGCCGCACAGCACCATGATCAGCATGCCGAGGCCGCCCCCCCTGTCTACCAGCAGGAAGCGCACGTACTCGAACACGTCTGTGGCCACGTGGCCGGTGGAGGCGACGCTGGCTGGCAGCACCGCCTTGCCCATCAGGGCGGTGATCGCCAGCAGCAAGAGGCCGCCGCTGAGCAGCACCCCGGTCGCCGAATAGCCCTTGAAGATGTAGCGACCCACGGCCAGGGTGACCAGGGTGCCAATAAGGAGTTCCATCATAAATAGGTTCCTGAGTATGGAGTGACGTATGGCATCTAACGGGCTGAGCAGAGGATTGGACTGGCTAGCCTGACATGTGCCAACAAAAGCACCGGGATTATTACCTCATAAGGAGTAATTCACCATGGGAATGGTGGCTGGCTGTGATCTCCCTTGCAAATCCCCATCCGCCCAGGGGGAGATCCTACCCTGTGCCACCCCCGGTACCGAGAGCAGGTGACAGCGCCCCTGATCGCGGTTAATCTCCACACTGACTATTAATTCATTGATTATTAATTGAAATTACGCCGGGACTCACAAGGAGCAAGGCAGCACGACGATGGGACTCTTCAGCAAGACAGGGGCGGTGGCGGCCCTCATATATGCCGCCTCAATCGGAGCAGCACCCTCCCATTATGCAGATATTCGGGTGGCGCCTGATATCAAGGTCGATTTCCAGTTCTATCGGGTATCAGGGTCCGATGTGGCTGCCGTGATGCGCCAGATCACCGCCTTGTCGCCTACTCAGGCAGACGGCCATATCGGCAGGGCCAGCTATCAGCTCTCCTGGCAGTTGCAGACCAGGGCGACCCCGGCGCGCTGCGAACTGGATCAGGCTCAGGTGACGGCCCGCATCCAGGTCAGGGTGCCGAACTGGATGGACAAGGCCAAAGCCTCCGCGGCGGAGCGGCAGAAGTGGGACAAGCTGGTGGCGGCCATGTTCGACTACGAGAGCCGCCACAAGGATATATTGCTCGAAAGCGTCAGCCAGCTCGGCATCCGGCTCGCCCAGTTGCCCGTCGCCCAGGATTGCGCCGTCTTGCAGCATCAGGGCTGGCAGCAGGGGCAGGCGGTGCTGGAGGCGACCCGGGATCGATTCGCCACCCTGGCGCAGCAGACCGATCGGGGGCGCAAGCTCGGGGTCAGCTGGCCAGAGGGCAGCTGACCGTCATCGCCAATAAAAAACGGGCTTCCCTTGTGGAAGCCCGTTTTGTTTGAGGTCCAACCTGGGTTGGGATCAGGACGCCGGATCGCGCAGCGGCTTGCCCTTGCGCAGCCTGCGCACCCAGTAGCGGGCCGGATGCAGCGCCTCCAGCAGATCGGCAGCCAGCGGCAGCGGATCACCGCAGATCTCGCTCGCGACCAGCTCACCGCAGAGGGGCGCCGAGCACAGACCCCGGGAGCCGAGGGCGCCCAGCACATAGAGACCGGCGTGCAGGGGCAGCGCGCGCTGCTGATCAGCGGGGGCCTTAGGGTCTTGATCCGCCAGGCTTGCCAATCTGGCGACGGGGCCTGCCACCGGCAGGTGATCCCGGCTGGCGCAGCGAACGCCGACCCGCGCCTCGTTGCCGCTCACGTCCACCTCGGCAGGCCAGCTTTGATCCGTCAGGCAGGCTTGCAGCCGTGCCTGGTTCTGAGCCTGCTCCTCGGCACTGAATGCGAGGGTGCTCTGGTTGCGGCCATAGCTGGCCCCGATGCAGTGCGCTCCGTCGTGGGCCGGGGTGAGGTAGCCGTCGTAGCAGAGCACAGTTCTGAGCTGGCCTAACCGCGCCGTGGTCGGCACATGGCTCACCTGACCGCGCACCGGGTAGAGCGGCAGCTCGGCAAAGGGGATGAGTGCAGGCAACTGATGGCCGGCAGCCACCACCAGGTTGGGGGCCTGCCACTGGCGGCCATCTTGGCTCTCCACCTGCCAGACGTCTGCCAGCTCGCTGATGGTGCTCACCGGTGTGTGGTACTCAAGGCGCAGCAGACCGCTGGCTTGCGCTTCTTTCAGGGCGGCGCGGGTGAGATCCGCCGGGCAGAGCCAGCCTCCCAGGGGGTAGCTGACGCCACCGTGGTCGCAGGGCAGGCCGACCACCTGCTCAACTTCCGAGACAGAGAGTGGGTGCATCAGCTCGGGGGGGAAGGGGCCCTGACCCATCTTGGCGAGCTTGGCGGCGGACTTGTCGTCGTAGCCAAGCTGGGTGACGCCGCACAGCGAGAAGGCCACGGGATGGCGCGCAGCCAGGGCCAGCAGCCGCTGGCGGGCATAGCCGAAGGCCAGGGAATAGAAGCGTGACAGGGCGTCGTGCTCCCCGTTAAGCAGCGGATAGAGCGCCCCCTGCCGGTTACCGGAGGCGCCGGTGGCAGGCTCGCCATCTTCACACAGCAGGGTCACCTTGCGACCCCGCTCCACTAGGGAGAGCGCCGTCATGGCCGAGGCGATGCCGCCGCCGATGATCAGCACCTCGCCGTCCCGGCCGGCGGGGCGGGCATACCAGGGGGAGATGGTCTGCTCGGGCACTTTGCCCTCCCGCCTCCCTGCCAGCATCTCCCGCTTGCTGCCGTGCCCCTTCACCTTCTTCATGGCAAAGCCGACGTCAATCAGACCGCGGCGCACGAAACCGGCGCAGGTAAAGGTCGAGAGGGTCGCGCTGGGGCGAGCGAGGCGAGCGAGGCCATCGAACAGCGCTTGTGTCCACATCTCGGGATTCTTGGCAGGCGAGAAGCCATCCAGATACCAGGCATCAACCAGACCTTGGGGGCCGTGAGGCACCTGAGGCAACATCTCCTTGATGTCGCCAAGCCAGAGATCGAGGCGGATGCGGCCGCCGGCAAAAATGAGGCGATGGCAGCCGGAGACCGGCAGCGGCCATTGCTCGATGAGAGGCTGGCTAAGGTGCGCGAGCTCGGGCCAGGCCGCTAAGGCCTTGCAGAGATCCGCCTGGGCCAGGGGGTATTTCTCGAAGCTGATGAAGTGCAGGTGCGAGCCGTTGCCGGATTGGGGGGCCTGTTCCAGGAAGGCGGCCATTGTCGCCAGAAAGTTAAGACCTGTGCCGAAACCTGTTTCGCCAATCACGAAACTGTCACTATCGTGGTGCGAAAATCGTGCCGGTAGGTGATTTTGCAATAAAAAGACGTAGCGGGTTTCACTTAGACCGTTATCATTGGAAAAGTACACATCCCCGAACTCACTGGAGACTGGAGTTTCCGCTTCATTCCAGTCCAATCGGGCATGATGTAAGGATGTTTGACTCACGTTTTCCTCTGCTCGCGTCATAAATTCGCGGGCATTCTACGTGAAAGCAGACCAGTTTGGCAGCCGAAAGCGGGTAGACTCGGTGCCAGTTTTTCCAGACGAGATGAATTAATGAGAAGAGCAGTGATCACCGGTATCGGCGTCATCTCCAGTATCGGCAACAACAAGGAAGAGGTGCTGGCCTCCCTGAAAGCAGGCAAATCCGGCATCACCTATTCCGAGCAGTTTGAACAGTACAATCTGCGCAGCCGTGTCTGGGGTAACATCAAACTCGATCCGTCTGAACTGATCGACCGTAAAGTCATGCGTTTCATGGGTGACGCCGCGGCCTATGCGTACCTCTCCATGCAGCAGGCTATCGCTGACGCGGGTCTGCCAGAGGATCAGGTCTCCAACGAGCGTACCGGGATAGTGGTCGGCTCCGGCGGCGCCTCCGGCAAGAACACCTCGGAGTCTGCGGACATCGCCCGTGAGAAAGGGGTCAAGCGTGTGGGTCCCTACATGGTGCCGCGTACCATGTCCTCCACCACCTCTGCCTGCCTGGCCACCCCGTTCAAGATCAAGGGTGTCAACTACACCATCAGCTCCGCCTGCGCCACCTCTGCCCACTGCATCGGTCACGCACTGGAACTGATCCAGCTTGGCAAGCAGGACATCGTCTTCGCCGGCGGCGGCGAGGAGCTGGACTGGTCTTCCACCATCCAGTTCGATGCCATGGGCGCCCTCTCCACCAAGTACAACGACACCCCGGAAAAGGCGTCCCGTACCTATGATGCGGACCGCGATGGTTTCGTCATCTCCGGCGGCGGCGGCATCCTGGTGGTCGAAGAGCTGGAACATGCCCTGGCCCGCGGTGCCCACATCTACGCCGAAATCACCGGTTACGGTGCCACCTCCGACGGCTACGACATGGTTGCCCCGAGCGGTGAAGGCGCGGTGCGTTGCATGAAGATGGCGATGCAGGACGTCGGCTCTGTGGATTACATCAACACCCACGGCACTTCGACTCCGGTCGGTGATACCAAGGAGCTGGAAGCCATCCAGACCCTGTTTGGCAGCAATGCGCCCAAGCTCTCCGCCACCAAGGCGATGACGGGCCATGCCCTTGGCGCCGCCGGTGTGCACGAGGCCGTCTACTCCCTGCTGATGATGGAACACGGCTTCATTGCCCCCAGCATCAACATCGAGAACCTGGACGAGAAGGCCGTGGGTCTGCCCATCGTACGCGAGTACGAAACGGCCGATCTCAATACCGTCATGTCCAACAGCTTCGGCTTTGGCGGTACCAACGCTTCCCTGGTGTTCAGCAAGTTCAAGG
Organism: Aeromonas sp. S2(2024); assembly: GCF_041402505.1. NCBI lineage: Bacteria > Pseudomonadati > Pseudomonadota > Gammaproteobacteria > Aeromonadales > Aeromonadaceae > Aeromonas > Aeromonas sp. S2(2024). The sequence continues at coordinate 264,964 of NZ_JBGLRL010000002.1, read as the reverse complement.
CTTGATGAACCGATGAAGTGAAAAAAAGGCGCCGCAAGGCGCCTTTTTATTGGGCTTTAACTGGGCCTCAGGCCGGTTCGGCCAGGGGCAGGCGCATATAGACGGCGTCTTCGCCGTACTCCTCCAGGGACTTGGGGGTCTTGGCTGGCACGAAGCCCTGCTTGCGCCAGAAGGCGGGGGCATCCTGCACCGCCACCAGACCTGCATGGCGATACCCTTCTCGACTCGCGAAATCGAGCGCCGTGGCCAGCAGTTGCTGCCCGACGCCCAGACCTCGGGCCTCGCCACTGACCGCGAGATCGTGCAGATAGAACTCTTCATGACCGGCCAGCGCCTTCATCGGCACCGAGAGGGGCGGGGGCTGGTGGGCGCGCCAGGGATGGCAGAGCAGGTAACCGAGCACCCGGCCCTGACGCTCGGCGACCCAGCAACAGGCGGGGGCGAGTTGTGCCTTGTTGCTCATCACCTCGAGGGGCTCGGGCTCCAGCTGGTGGTAGCACTCGCTCTGAATGGTCATGATGGCGGGCCAGTCGAGGGGCCGTATGGTTCTTATCTTGATCATCGTACTGGAGGGCGCGTGCCCCTGGTCAACCCTTGAAAGAAGGTGGTCAGCATCATAACCCAGGGGGCGTGCAAATTGAACCGCAGCCCCTCGTGGCTCAGCGAGCGGCCTCTTTGCTCACCACCTTGATCAGCTGATAGCGCACCGAGGAGGCGTCTGCCGGCACGTCGGTGAGCTGTTCGGTACGCACTTCCAGTTGATAGCGGAAACCAGGCTCAAAGGTGAAACCTTCGATCTGCTGGTAGAAGAGGGTCCAGCTCTCGCCAGGCTGGCTGCGCACCTGCATGCACTTCATGGGGGCGACACCGACGCAGTCGGCCAGCTTGTCCTGGATATACAGGGTCTCTGTGGCCGGGGTGCTCTGGCAGGCGCTGAGCAACAAGGCGGAGCAGAGGAGCAGGGGAGCTTTCATGATGGGTGTCCTTGGCGTAAAAGGGCGCGATTAGACCCTCAAATGAAAAGGCGGTCAATGACCGCCTTTGTAACAAACCATGACAACTCGCCGGATCAGCGCTGATCAAGCGGAGTGAAATCCCGTTGGGCCAGGCCGGTATAGAGCTGACGCGGACGGCCGATCTTCTGGTCCGGATCCGAGTGCATTTCGTTCCAGTGGGCAATCCAGCCGATGGTGCGGGAGATGGCGAAGATCACGGTGAACATGGACATGGGGATGCCGATGGCCTTCATGATGATGCCGGAGTAGAAGTCCACGTTCGGGTAGAGCTTCTTCTCGATGAAGTAGGGGTCGGAGAGCGCGATGCGCTCCAGCTCCATGGCCACGTCCAGCAGCGGATCCTTGATCTGCAGCTCGGTCAGTACCTCGTGACAGGTTTCGCGCATCACGGTGGCACGGGGGTCGTGGTTCTTGTAGACCCGGTGGCCGAAGCCCATCAGACGGAAGGGATCGTTCTTGTCCTTTGCGCGGCCGATGTACTCGGGAATACGGTCAACCGAGCCGATCTCCTCGAGCATTTTGAGGCAGGCTTCATTGGCGCCGCCGTGGGCCGGACCCCACAGGGAGGCGATCCCCGCAGCAATACAGGCAAACGGGTTGGCACCGGAGGAGCCGGCCAGACGCACGGTGGAGGTGGAGGCGTTCTGTTCGTGGTCCGCATGCAGGGTGAAGATGCGATCCATGGCGCGCTCGACGATGGGGTTGACCTTGTACTCTTCGGTCGGCACACCAAACATCATGTGCAGGAAGTTGCCGGCATAGGAGAGGGCGTTGCGCGGCTGCATGAAGGGTTGGCCGATGGAGTACTTGTAACACATGGCGGCCAGGGTCGGCATCTTGGAGAGCAGACGGAAGGCGCAGATCTCGCGATGCTCTTCGTTGTTGATGTCGAGGGCATCGTGATAGAAGGCGGACAGGGCGCTGACCACACCGCACATGATCGCCATGGGGTGGGAGTCACGGCGGAAGCCGCGGAAGAAGAAGGCGATCTGCTCGTGCACCATGGTGTGGCGGGTGACCAGGCGTTCAAATTCCGCGTATTGCGTCTTGGTGGGCGCCTCGCCGTACAGCAGGATGTAACAGACTTCCAGGTAACTGGCCTGGGTGGCCAACTGGGCGATGGGATAACCACGGTGCAGCAAGACACCCTGATCTCCGTCAATATAGGTAATGGATGATTTGCAAGCACCGGTGGCCATAAAGCCGGGGTCGAAGGTGAAGTACCCTTGCGCGCCCAGTTTTCTGACATCGATTACATCGGGTCCAACAGTACCGGACAGGATCGGTAGTTCTACCGGCTCTTTTCCGGGCAGATGTAGGGTGGCTATCTTATCAGCCATAGCACGTCTCCTTTGCTCTTTTATAATTTGGTTCCAGTCCTACTTTATTACGACTTTCATGACGCTGGCAAAGGTTCTTACCCGTACCACGGCGGCTGGAGCGCCTTATTTGAACCAGAGAACCACCTTCTTGTCAATTTTCCTGAATGATCATTAATGACTTGTTAAACCGGTTGTGAGATCTGGTTTACGGTTTTGGGTTTTCTATGTAGCTAATTGATTGTCATTGGTTAAGGCCGCCGATATACTGCGCCTCGTGGGTGATGGCCGTCGGTGTTTGAAACGCTTTCGCAAAGCCAGATGTGATATCTAAAATGTTATTTTTGGCTTTTCCGAGTTGTTTTGGTAACAAAAACCTAACAAATGCCACTCCTAGCCCTCAAAGCGTGTGAAAACAATAACTAACGTGCTCAATGGAGCTGAGTGGGCAAAGCCGTGAAAAATAAACAGAGACCTGTAAACCTCGACCTGCAAACGATCAGCTTTCCTGTCACCGCCATCGCTTCCATCTTGCACCGTGTCTCAGGGGTTATCACCTTTGTGGCGCTGGCCATCTTGCTGTGGATGCTTGGTACTTCACTCTCCTCTCCCGAAGGATTTGAAACAGTCGTTGCCATCATGGACAACTTCCTGGTCAAGTTCGTGTTGTGGGGGATCCTGACTGCGCTGGCATACCACATAGTGGGCGGCCTGCGTCATCTGGTCATGGACATGGGGCATTGGGAAGAGCTGGATTCCGCGAATCAGAGTGCCCGGGTGGGCTTCGTGATTACCGGGATTCTGGCGGTATTGGCGGGGGTACTGGTATGGTAACCAATTCTGCAACTTTCGGGCGCAGCGGTGTTCATGATTACATCCTGATCCGCGCCACCGCCCTCATCATGACGGCTTACGTCCTTTATCTGGTGGGCTTTGTCGCCTTCAACGACATTACCTACGAGGTGTGGACCGGCTTCTTCGCCACAACCTTCACCAAGGTCTTCACCCTGCTGACGCTCCTGTGCGTCCTGATCCACGCCTGGATCGGTCTGTGGCAGGTGCTGACCGACTATATCAAGCCGGTCGGACTGCGCGGTGCGCTGCAGTTTGCGCTGGTGGTGGTGCTGTTCGTCTATCTGATGACGGGTTTCGTCGTGCTGTGGGGTGTGTAAGGTGACTATTCCAACTCGTGAATTTGATGCGGTCGTGATCGGTGCCGGTGGTGCCGGCATGCGCGCCGCGCTGCAGATTGCCCAGTCCGGCAAGAGCTGCGCACTGCTTTCCAAGGTTTTCCCGACTCGTTCCCACACGGTTTCCGCCCAGGGCGGGATCACGGTCGCCCTGGGCAATGCCCATGACGACAACTGGCAGTGGCACATGTATGACACCGTCAAGGGCTCCGATTACATCGGTGACCAGGAAGCGATTGAATACATGTGCAAGACCGGCCCCGAGGCCATCTACGAGCTGGAGAACATGGGCTTGCCCTTCTCCCGTTTCGACAACGGCTCTGTCTATCAGCGCCCCTTCGGCGGTCAGTCCAAGAATTTTGGCGGCGAGCAGGCGGCCCGTACCGCGGCGGCTGCCGACCGGACAGGTCACGCCCTGCTGCATACCCTGTATCAGCAGAACGTCAAGAACAAGACCACCGTCTTCTCCGAATGGTATGCCCTGGATCTGGTGAAGAACCAGGACGGCCACATCGTCGGCTGCACCGCCATCGACATGGAGAGCGGCGAAGTCGTCTACTTCAAGGCCAAGGCCACAGTGCTTGCCACTGGCGGCGCCGGTCGCATCTACCAGTCCACCACCAACGCCCACATCAACACGGGTGACGGCGTCGGCATGGCGCTGCGTGCCGGAGTCGGCGTGCAGGACATGGAATTCTGGCAGTTCCACCCCACCGGCATCGCCGGGGCAGGGGTACTGGTGACCGAGGGTTGCCGTGGTGAAGGCGGCTATCTGCTCAACAAAGATGGCGAGCGCTTCATGGAGCGTTATGCGCCCAACGCCAAGGATCTCGCCGGTCGCGACGTGGTGGCTCGTTCCATCATGATCGAGATCCGCGAAGGTCGTGGCTGTGACGGTCCCTGGGGCCCGCACATCAAGCTCAAGCTGGATCACCTCGGCAAAGAGGTGCTGGAATCCCGTCTGCCGGGCATCTGCGAGCTCTCTCGCACCTTCGCCCACGTGGATCCGGTCAAGGAACCCATCCCCATCATCCCGACCTGCCACTACATGATGGGCGGCGTGCCGACCAGCGTGAACGGCCAGTGCCTGACCCAGGATAAAGACGGCAACGATGTCCCCGTGGTCGGCCTGTTCGCGGTGGGGGAAATCGCCTGCGTGTCCGTGCACGGTGCCAACCGCCTCGGCGGCAACTCCTTGCTGGATCTGGTGGTGTTTGGTCGTGCCGCCGGCATGCACCTGGTGGAGACCCTGGGCGAGATGGATCATGGTCGCGAGGCGTCTGAATCCGACATCGCCGCGGCGCTGGCCCGCTTCAATCGCTGGGAGAACAACCGCGATGGCGAGGATCCCGCCGAGATCCGCCGTGACCTGCAGCGCTGCATGCAGAACAACTTCTCCGTGTTCCGCGAAGGGGACGCCATGGCAGAAGGGCTGGCCGAACTGAAACTCATCCGCGAGCGCCTCAAGAATGCCCGTCTGGACGACACCTCCAAGGAGTTCAACACCCAGCGCATCGAGTGCCTGGAGCTGGACAACCTGATGGAGACGGCCTTTGCCACCGCGGTTGCCGCCAACTTCCGTACCGAGAGCCGGGGTGCCCACAGCCGCTTCGATTTCCCGGAGCGTGACGACGAGAGCTGGTTGTGCCACAGCCTCTATCATCCGGACACCGAGTCCATGACCCGTCGTGCTGTCAACATGTCACCCAAGACCCGTGAGGCGTTCCCGCCCAAGGTCCGGACTTACTGATTGCGGAGCCAAGCACAATGAACGTCACATTCTCTGTCTACAGATACAATCCGGACGTTGATAACGTCCCGCATATGAAGGAATATCGTCTTGATATTCCTGAAGGTTCCGACATGATGGTGCTCGATGCACTGATCCAGCTGAAAGAGCTGGATCCCACGCTCTCCTTCCGCCGCTCCTGCCGCGAAGGGGTCTGTGGATCAGACGGTCTCAACATGAATGGCAAGAACGGTCTTGCCTGCATCACCCCGCTCTCCGATCTGCTGAAGAAGGGCAACAAGGTCGTCATCCGACCCCTGCCCGGTCTGCCAGTGATCCGCGATCTGGTGATCGACATGACCCAGTTCTACACCCAGTGGGAGAAGGTCAAACCCTTCCTCATCAACGATGAGAAACTGCCGCCCGTGCGTGAGCACCTGCAATCCCCCGAAGAGCGCGCCAAGCTGGATGGCCTGTACGAGTGTATTCTCTGTGCCTGCTGCTCCACCTCTTGCCCCTCCTTCTGGTGGAACCCGGACAAGTTCATCGGCCCGGCCGGGCTGCTCGCCGCCTACCGCTGGTTGGCAGACAGCCGCGACACCGCCGCCACCGAACGACTGGGCAACCTGGATGACGCCTTTAGCGTGTTCCGCTGCCACGGCATCATGAACTGCGTGAACGTCTGTCCCAAGGGCTTGAACCCGACCAAGGCCATCGGTCAGATCAAGTCGATGTTGCTCAACCGGGCTGTGTAATACCAGGGCCAGGGCGCCTTGCGCCGGGCCCGACCTCTGGATAGCCATCCCGTCCCGGGATGGCTATGACCCTACAAGCTGCGCTGCAGTGAACAAGATGTACAAGGGATAGAAATGCATAACGGCGTGATGAAGGCCTGGTTGGAGTCATCTCACCTGGCTGGTGCGAATGCAAGCTACATTGAGGATTTGTACGAATCCTTCCTGGAAAACCCCGACTCCGTGGCCGAAGAGTGGCGCAGCCTGTTTAGCGAGCTGCCCCAGGTCAATGGCCATGCAGTTGAACAACCCCACTCTCAGGTTCGCGACTATTTCCGCCGCCTGGCCAAGGATCCCTCCCGTTACAGCGCGCCCGTTTCCGATCCCCAGGTGGATGCCAAGCAGGTGCGGGTACTGCAGCTGATCAACGCCTTCCGCTTCCGCGGTCACCAGAATGCCAATCTGGATCCCCTCGGCCTCTGGACCCGTGAAACCGTTGCCGAGCTCGACCCGGCATTTCACAACCTGCAGGGCGCAGACATGGATGCCACCTTCAATGTGGGCTCCTACGCCATCGGTCGCGAGACCATGGTGCTCTCCGATCTCTACGCCTCGCTGAAGAAAACCTACTGCGGCAGCATAGGTGCAGACTACATGCACATCACCTCTACCGAGGAGAAGCGCTGGCTGCAAGATCGTCTTGAATCCATCGAAGCCAAGGGCAACTACAGCACCGAGGAGAAGACCCGCTTCCTCGAGAGCCTGACCGCCGCCGAAGGGCTGGAAAAATACCTGGGCGCCAAGTTCCCAGGGGCCAAGCGTTTCTCCCTGGAAGGGGGCGATGCCATGGTGCCCATGCTGAAAGAGCTTATTCGCCGCGCCGGTGAGCAGGGTTGCAAGGAGGCCGTCATCGGCATGGCCCACCGCGGTCGCCTCAACGTGCTGATCAACGTGCTGGGCAAGCGTGCCCAGGATCTGTTCGACGAGTTCGCCGGCAAGCACGGCGAGTCCTGGGGCACAGGGGATGTGAAGTACCACATGGGCTTCTCCTCCGACTTCGCCACCCCGGGCGGCAACGTCCACCTGGCGCTGGCCTTCAACCCGTCCCACCTCGAGATCGTCAACCCCGTGGTCATCGGCTCGGTGCGTGCCCGCATGGACCGTCGCGGTGACAAGGATGGCTCCAGTGTGCTGCCCATCACCATCCACGGTGACTCCGCCATCGCGGGGCAGGGTGTGGTGGCAGAAACCTTCAACATGTCCCTGACCCGTGCCTACGGCGTCGGCGGCACTGTGCGCATCGTCATCAACAACCAGGTGGGTTTCACCACCTCCTATCAACGTGACCTGCGCTCCACCGAATATTGCACCGACATCGCCAAGGCGGTGCAGGCGCCTGTGCTGCACGTCAACGGGGATGACCCGGAAGCCGTGGTGCTGGTGACCCAGATTGCGCTGGATTATCGCAACACCTTCAAACGCGACGTGGTGATCGAGCTGGTCTGCTACCGTCGTCACGGCCACAACGAGGCTGACGAGCCGAGTGCGACCCAGCCGCTGATGTACCAGAAGATCAAGCAGCACCCGACTCCGCGCAAAATATATGCCGATCAGCTGATTGTCGAAGGCACCATCACCCCTGAGCTGGCCACCTCCCTGGTCAACGACTACCGCGATACCCTGGATCGGGGCGAGCGGGTGAGCAAGGAGTGGCGTCCCATGGAGCTTCACTCCGTGGACTGGACCCCTTATCTCGGTCACGACTGGGCCATGGCCTATGACAGCACAGTGCCCATGGATCACCTCAAGTCCCTCGGCGAGCGCATCAGCCAGTACCCGGCGACCCATGTGCTGCAGCGCCAGGTCGAGAAGATCTACGAAGACCGCCGCCTGATGGCCGCCGGCGAGAAGCTGGTTGACTGGGGCTTTGCCGAGACGCTGGCCTACGCCACTCTGGTGGACAAGGGCGCACGCATCCGCTTCACCGGGGAAGATTCCGGCCGTGGCACCTTCTTCCACCGCCACGCCGTGCTGCACAACCAGACCGATGCGAGCACCTACACCCCGTTGTGCAACCTGCACGACGAGCAAGGCCCGTTCGAGATCTACGACTCGGTGCTGACCGAGAACGCGGTACTGGCGTTCGAGTATGGCTACGCCAGCGCCGAGCCGGCCGGTCTGACCATCTGGGAAGCCCAGTTCGGCGACTTCGCCAACTGCGCCCAGGTGGTGGTGGATCAGTTCCTCTCCTCCGGCGAGCAGAAGTGGGGCCGGATGTGCGGTCTGACCATGCTGCTGCCTCACGGTTACGAGGGCCAAGGCCCTGAGCACTCCTCCGCCCGTCTGGAGCGCTATCTGCAGATGTGCGCCCAGCACAACATGCAGGTGTGTGTGCCCTCCACCCCGGCGCAGGTGTTCCACATGCTGCGTCGCCAGGTGGTGCGCCCGATGCGCCGTCCGCTCATCGTGATGACGCCGAAATCCCTGCTGCGCCACCCGCTGGCGGTCAGCAAGCTCGACGAGCTGGCGGAAGGCACCTTCCAGAATGCCATCGGCGAGATCGATGCGCTGGATCCGAAGGGCGTCAAGCGGGTGGTCTTCTGCTCCGGCAAGGTCTACTACGACCTGCTCGATGCCCGTCGCAAGGCCGAGCAGCAAGATGTCGCCCTGGTGCGGATCGAGCAGCTCTACCCCTTCCCGGAAGAGGAAGTACGCGCCATCCTGGCCGACTATGCCCATGTCACCGACTTCGTCTGGTGTCAGGAAGAGCCGCAGAACCAGGGCGCCTGGTACAGCACCCGTCATCACTACGACAGCGTGCTGCCAAGCCATGCCCGTCTGCGTTACGCCGGTCGTCCGGCCTCGGCCTCACCGGCCGTCGGTTACATGTCTGTCCACGCCAAGCAGCAGAAAGCCCTGGTGGAAGACGCGCTGACCCTGGAATAAACGAGTTGTGAAGGGGAGGGGGCTCTGTGCAGCCGACCCTCTCCGTCTCTGGAACAAGCCTGCTGGCCAAGAAGTAACAAGGAACTGATTACATGACTATCGAGATCAAGGTACCGGACCTGCCGGAATCAGTGGCGGACGCCACCATCGCCACCTGGCACAAGAAACCGGGTGATCTGGTTGCCCGTGACGAAGTGCTGGTTGACATCGAAACCGATAAAGTCGTGCTGGAAGTCCCCGCGCCGGAAGCCGGCGTACTGGGTGACATCCTGCAACTGGAAGGCGCCACCGTGCTTTCCCGTCAACTGATCGCCATCCTCAAGGCGGCCCCGGTGGCCGGTGAAGAGACCAAGGAGAAGCCGGTGGACGTGGCGACCGATGACGCTGCCGACGGTTTGAGCCCCTCCGTGCGCCGCCTGGTGGCCGAACACGATATCGACGTGGCCAAGCTGACCGGTACCGGCAAAGGTGGTCGTGTCACTAAGGAAGATGTGGACGCCTTCATCAAGAACCTGAGCAAGCCGGCAGCCCCCGCCGCCGTGGCAGCCGCACCGGTTGCGCCCATCGCCCCCCTGGCTGGTCGCACCGAGAAGCGTGTGCCCATGACCCGTCTGCGCAAACGCATCGCCGAACGTCTGCTGGAGGCCAAGAACACCACCGCCATGCTGACCACCTTCAACGAGATCAACATGGCGCCCATCATGAAGCTGCGCAAGCAGTACGGCGAGATCTTCGAGAAGAAGCACGGCATCAAGCTCGGCTTCATGTCCTTCTACGTGAAGGCGGTGGTGGAATCCCTCAAGCGCTACCCGGAAGTGAACGCGGCGCTGGACGGTGACGACATCGTCTATCACAGCTACTTCGACGTCAGCATCGCCGTCTCCACCCCCCGTGGTCTGGTGACCCCGGTACTGCGTGACTGCGACAACATGAGCCTGGCCGACATCGAGAAGGCCATCAAGGATCTGGCGGGCAAGGGCCGTGACGGCAAGCTGACCGTGGATGAACTGACCGGCGGCAACTTCACCATCACCAACGGCGGTGTGTTCGGCTCCCTGATGTCCACCCCCATCATCAACCCGCCCCAGAGCGCCATCCTGGGGATGCACAAGATCCAGGACAGACCCATGGCCGTCGACGGCAAGGTCGAGATCCTGCCGATGATGTACCTGGCGCTCTCCTACGATCACCGCATCATCGACGGTCGCGAGTCGGTGGGCTTCCTGGTCTCCATCAAGGAGCTGCTGGAAGACCCGACCCGTCTGCTGTTGGATGTCTGAACAAGAGTGACTGAAAGATAACGAGGGGCCGCCCAGGCCCCCATTCACAGGGGATTGAGAAACACGAGCCCCGGACGGAAATACCTACAACACGGATAGAGCATCTATGAATCTGCATGAATATCAGGCAAAACAGCTGTTTGCCGAGTATGGCCTGCCGGTCTCCGAAGGTTATGCCTGCGCTACCCCGCAGGAAGCGGCCGAAGCGGCCGACAAGATTGGCGGCAACACCTGGGTCGTCAAGTGCCAGGTCCACGCCGGTGGGCGTGGCAAGGCGGGCGGCGTCAAGCTGGCCAAGAGCAAGGACGAGATCCGCGCCTTCGCCCAGAACTGGCTCGGCAAGAACCTGGTGACCTATCAGACTGATGCCAACGGCCAGCCGGTCACCAAGATCCTGGTAGAGTCCTGCACCGACATCGCCAAGGAACTGTATCTGGGCGCCGTGGTTGACCGTGGCAGTCGCCGCGTGGTCTTCATGGCCTCCACCGAGGGTGGCGTGGACATCGAGAAGATCGCCCACGAAACTCCGGAACTCATTCACAAGGCGGCCATCGATCCTCTGGTGGGCCCGCAGGCTTATCAGGCCCGCGAGCTGGCCTTCAAGCTGGGTCTGGTCGGCGATCAGATCAAGCAGTTCACCAAGATCTTCATGGGTCTGGGCCAGATGTTCCTGGATTGCGACTTCGCCTTGCTGGAGATCAACCCGCTGGTGATCACCGACAAGGGCAACCTGCACTGCCTGGACGGCAAGATCAACATCGACGCCAATGCCCTCTACCGCCAGCCCAAGCTGCGCGAGATGCACGATCCCTCCCAGGATGACCCCCGCGAAGCGCATGCCGCCCAGTGGGAGCTGAACTATGTGGCCCTCGATGGCAACATCGGCTGCATGGTCAACGGCGCAGGTCTGGCCATGGGCACCATGGACATCGTCAACCTGCACGGCGGTTCACCGGCCAACTTCCTGGACGTCGGCGGCGGTGCCACCAAGGAGCGTGTGACCGAGGCCTTCAAGATCATTCTCTCCGACAGCAAGGTGCAAGCCGTGCTGGTCAACATCTTCGGTGGCATAGTGCGCTGCGACATGATCGCGGAAGGCATTATCGGCGCAGTTAAGGAAGTAGGGGTCAAGGTGCCCGTGGTGGTGCGTCTGGAAGGCAACAATGCCGAACTGGGTGCCCGTAAACTGGCCGACAGCGGCCTCAATATCATCGCCGCAACGAGTCTGACTGACGCAGCTCAGCAAGTGGTTAAAGCAGCGGAGGCCAAATAATGAGCGTTCTGATCAACAAAGACACCAAGGTGATCTGCCAGGGCTTCACCGGCGGTCAGGGTACTTTCCACTCCGAACAGGCGATTGCCTACGGTACCCAGATGGTCGGCGGCGTCTCACCGGGCAAGGGCGGCACCACTCACCTGGGCCTGCCGGTGTTCAACACCGTTCGTGACGCCGTGGAAGCCACCGGCGCCACCGCCTCCGTCATCTATGTTCCGGCCCCGTTCTGCAAGGACGCCATCCTGGAAGCGATCGACGCTGGCATCAAGCTCATCGTCACCATCACCGAAGGCATCCCGACCCTGGACATGTTGCAGGTCAAAGTGAAGCTGCAGGAAACCGGCGTGCGCATGATTGGGCCGAACTGCCCGGGCGTCATCACCCCGGGTGAGTGCAAGATCGGCATCATGCCGGGTCACATCCACAAGCCGGGCAAGGTAGGCATCGTCTCCCGCTCCGGCACCCTGACCTACGAAGCGGTCAAGCAGACCACGGACGAGGGCTTCGGCCAGTCCACCTGCGTCGGCATCGGTGGCGACCCCATCCCGGGTTCCAACTTCATCGACATCCTGGAGATGTTCCAGAACGATCCGAAGACCGAAGCGATTGTGATGATCGGTGAGATCGGCGGCAGTGCCGAGGAAGAAGCCGCAGCCTACATCAAGGCTCACGTCACCAAGCCGGTGGTCTCCTACATCGCGGGCGTCACCGCCCCGGCTGGCAAGCGCATGGGTCATGCGGGCGCCATCATCGCCGGTGGTAAAGGCACGGCCGCAGAGAAATTTGCCGCCCTGGAAGATGCCGGCGTGAAAACCGTGCGCTCCCTGGCCGATATTGGCAAAGCCCTGCGCGAAGTAACTGGCTGGTAAGTTCTTTAGCCTGTTATCTCAGATAGCAAAATGCCGCCCTAGGGTGGCATTTTTTATGAGCGCGGGTTTATGCCGTTTGGTACCCACCGGCATCATGTTCCGTTTGTCGGTTGGTGCCGGTCGGCCGCCGGGTGCCGGAAGAATGGTTCCAGATCCGGTCTGATGAAAGATAACCTGAGGCTTCAGTGAAGTAGGCCCCGGGGAAGCGGCCAGGGCTGTGCACTTAATCTGTTAAAACAGACATCTCCTGCTGGTCGTTCTGTGACATGGTGGCAGCAAAGTTATTGCGACCACCTCCTTTGCCGTAAGCAGGCTCCATTCCTCCTGATGGGAGGGCACCTCCAGCGGCGGGCGCTTCTCCTGGGATCACCGACGAGGAGCAGGACGTGAGCAATAGCGATGCAGCTATTAGCAATGCAAGTTTCAACGTCTTCATGGCAACGTCCTCTGTCCAGCTAATGGGCTGGGCTTGCGAGTAATCAGTTTAGATCTTGTTGCCGGGGCAGAGTGCATCAGCATTGACTCATGTTGTAGCCATTGGAGGCTTTCCGATGAAAATTTTGCATCAATTCAATGACAAGAACATCATGGCAAATTTGCCAAAAAATTCGTGGAAGTCGCTAAAGGTGCATTGGTTCTGCTTCTTTCGGCGTCAAAACCAGACCCCTTGGGCAGGGGGCTAATTGGCAGTGGGTGTAGTCCATCTTCCTTGAAAAATCGGACCATAAAGGGTATAACCACGCGCTTTACTGGTCTATTGAGCGAGCCCTTCCATGCAGCGAGTCGAGAAAATGCAGCCAACTCCTTTTTGGCAGGAGAAGACCCTGCAGCAGATGACCATGACGGAGTGGGAGTCACTGTGCGACGGCTGCGGCAAATGCTGCCTGAACAAGCTGATCGACGAGGACACCGAGGAGCTGGTGTTCACCAATGTGGCCTGCAACCTGCTCAATACCAAGACCTGCCAGTGTTCCGACTACGGCAACCGCTTTAAAAAAGAGCCGGACTGCCTGCAGATCACCTTCGACAAGATTGCCGAGTTCGACTGGCTGCCGTCGAGCTGCGCTTACCGCCTGCTGGCAGAGGGGCAGAGCCTGCCTGAGTGGCACCCGCTCATCACCGGCAGCCGCAGCGCCATGCATCAGGCCGGTCAGTCGGTACGCGGCAAGGTGGTGCACGAGGCCCATGCCGGCGACTGGATCGATCACATCATTACCTGGGCCAGTTAAGCCGCAGCCGACAACAGAGTATCCAGATGCCACAGGGGCAGGGGAGTCGGACTCCTCTGCCCCTGTTGCTATGGGTATATAGAACGATCAGTTTTAAGGCCTGATGGCAGTGGAAACACGATGTTGCACTCAGGGGATAGAGCGCGCGCCATCCTCTCTCGGGGTCGCGTGCTGAAGCCGGAGGGTGATAAGAGCGACCGCTTGCCACCATTAAGCCCGCCAGCGCCCGCCAAATCGCTTTTATGACCAGGGGCAGGGGAGTTTACCCCCCCCTCTGCCCCTGCTGTTTTCTGGCGCCTCACAGCGGGACACCAGGCCCCTTTCCTTCACACTGACCCCTCTCCCGAGAGTAAAGAAACCAACCCTGGCGTGCAGGGGCTACGTTGGCTTTGCGGCAGCTAGTCTGACTGCGCTTTTCTGAATGGGAGGTTGGGCAGAGGATGTGTATCTAAAACCGCGGGGGAGAGCGGTGATCGCCAGCAAACAGCCATAAAAAAACCGGCGCCTTGGCGCCGGTTTTTGTTCACCGAGATCCTATTACAGAGAGGCGGTGAAGGTACGGGTGATGACGTCTTGCTGTTGCTCTTTGGTCAAAGAGTTGAAGCGAACGGCATAACCGGATACGCGGATGGTCAACTGCGGATATTTCTCCGGGTTTTCCATGGCGTCCAGCAGCATTTCACGGTTCATCACGTTGACGTTCAGGTGCTGACCACCTTCCAGGTTGGCTTCATGGTGGAAGTAACCATCCATCAGGCCGGCCAGGTTGGCTTTCTGGGCTTCCATGTCTTTGCCCAGGGCGTTCGGCACGATGGAGAAGGTATAGGAGATACCATCTTTGGCGTAAGCGAACGGCAGCTTGGCGACGGAAGTCAGTGACGCAACGGCACCCTTCTGGTCACGACCGTGCATCGGGTTGGCACCCGGGCCGAACGGCGCACCGGAGCGACGGCCATCCGGGGTGTTACCGGTCTTCTTGCCGTACACCACGTTGGAGGTGATGGTCAGCACGGACTGGGTAGCCACGGCACCACGGTAGGTGTTCAGCTTCTGAATTTTCTTCATGAAGCGCTCGACCAGGTCACAGGCGATGTCATCGACGCGAGCGTCGTTGTTACCGAACTGCGGGTACTCGCCGTCGATTTCGAAGTCGATGGCAACGCCATCTTCGTCACGAACCGGCTTGACCTTGGCGTACTTGATGGCAGACAGGGAGTCAGCTGCCACGGACAGACCGGCGATGCCGCACGCCATGGTGCGATAGACGTCACGGTCGTGCAGCGCCATCAGGGAGGCTTCGTAGCTGTACTTGTCGTGCATGTAGTGGATGATGTTCAGGGCAGCCACGTACTGCTTGGCCAGCCAGTCCATGAAGTGATCCAGACGATCCATCACGTCGTTGTAGTCGAGGTACTCGGACTTGACCATTTCGGTTTTCGGGCCGACCTGGATCTTGAGCTTCTCGTCCATGCCGCCGTTGATTGCATACAGCATGGTCTTGGCCAGGTTGGCACGAGCACCGAAGAACTGCATCTGTTTGCCGATGATCATCGGGGACACACAGCAAGCGATGGCGTAGTCATCGTTGTTGAAGTCCGGACGCATCAGGTCATCGTTCTCGTACTGAACGGAAGAGGTCTCGATGGATACCTTGGCGCAGTACTTCTTGAAACCGACCGGCAGCTTCTCGGACCACAGAATGGTCAGGTTCGGCTCAGGGGACGGGCCCATGGTGTACAGGGTGTTCAGCATACGGAAGCTGTTCTTGGTGACCAGGGTACGGCCATCAACGCCCATACCGGCCAGGGTCTCGGTCGCCCACATGGGGTCGCCGGAGAACAGTGAATCGTATTCAGGGGTACGCAGGAAGCGAACCATACGCAGCTTCATGACCATGTGGTCCATCAGCTCCTGGGCTTCTTGCTCGGTCAGCAGGCCTTTCTTCAGGTCACGCTCGATGTACACGTCCAGGAAGCTGGAAGTACGACCGAAGGACATGGCGGCACCGTTCTGGGACTTGACCGCCGCCAGGTAGGCGAAGTAGGTCCACTGCACGGCTTCTTTGGCGGTCTTGGCCGGTACGGAGATGTCGCAGCCATATTTGGCGGCCATCACCTTCATCTGGGCCAGGGCACGGTGCTGCTCGGAGATCTCTTCGCGCAGACGGATGGTGGCTTCCAGGTTGACACCGTTTTCCAGGTCGGCCTGCAGTGACTTGAACTGGGCCAGTTTGTCGGCCATCAGGAAGTCGATACCGTACAGGGCAACACGGCGGTAGTCACCGATGATGCGGCCACGGCCGTAGGCATCCGGCAGACCGGTGATGACGCCGGATTTGCGGCAGTTCAGGATGTCCTTGGTGTAAACGTCGAACACGCCCTGGTTGTGGGTCTTGCGGTACTCGGTGAAGATCTTCTCGACCATGGGGTCAAGTTGACGACCGTAGACTTCGCAAGAGGTCTTGACCATCTTGATACCGCCGTTGGCGATGATGGCGCGCTTGAGCGGCTTGTCAGTCTGCAGACCGACGATTTGCTCCAGGCTCTGATCGATATAGCCGGCATCGTGAGCGGTAATGGTGGAGGGCAGGTCGGTATCAAAATCGACCGGCGCGTGAGTGCGGTTCTCGATCTTGATCCCTTCCATGACCTTGTCCCACAGCTTGGTGGTGGCTTCGGTCGCGCCAGCCAGGAAGGACTCGTCACCTTCATACGGGGTGTAGTTCTTCTGGATGAAGTCACGGGTGTTGACAGAGGTCTGCCATTCACCGGCTGCGAAGCCTTCCCATGCTTTTTGGAACTGTTCGTTAAGTTCTGCCATTTTCATTACCTCTCAAGGTATTTATGTGTCTGCCGCCATCCTTAATGATGGCGACGGAAGATAAACCAGTAAGTCAGACCAACCATGACGCCGCCACCAATGATATTACCAAGGGTGACCGGAATGAGGTTGTTTAGGACGAAGTTGGATACGGTCAGATCGGCGAACGATGCCGGGTCCTGGCCGATGGCCTGCCAGAATTCCGGGCCTGCTACCGCATGGATGGCGATGCCGACCGGGATCATAAACATGTTTGCGATGCTGTGCTCAAAGCCGGAGGCCACGAACATGGCGACGGGGAGCAGCATCACCATCACCTTGTCGGTGGCAGTGCGGGCGCCGAACGCCATCCACACGGCGAGACACACCATGAGGTTGCAGAGGATGCCGAGCGCCAGGGCTTCTAAGAAGGTGTGATGGATCTTGTGCTGGGCCACTTTCATGGCGTTCAGCCCCCACTGACCATCCGCCGCCGTGTACTCGGCCGACATGATGATGAGGGCGACTATGATGAGCCCGCCGATGAGGTTGCCGAAGTAGACCAGACCCCAGTTCTTGAGCAGCTGAGTCCAGCTGATGCGGTTGGCTGCCTTGGCCACCAGGGTCAGGGTGGTGGAAGTAAACAACTCGGCGCCGAGCAGTACGCACAGAATGAGACCGAGGGAGAAACAGAGGCCGCCGACCAGCTTGGACATTCCCCAGGCCATGCCGCTCGATCCCGTGGTGACGGTGATATAGAACACGAATGCGATGGCGATGAAAGCGCCAGCCGTGATGGCCAGAGGAATGACCTTGTGGGCGGGCTTGGTGGCCTTGGCATAGGTGATGTCTTCAGCCAGGGCGGCGATGGCTTCGGGCTTCAGACAATCAAAGGGAGATTCTGCTTTCAATTCTCAGTACCTGCATATTTTGCCTGTGGAAATCATAACAAAGGGGCTGATCCCCAAAATTGACTCCGATCAAGAATTACAGATTGTGAATGTAATTTTACTACAGGTTTTTTATTCATCCGGAAGCTTGACTTTACACCAGGTTTCAGGTGAAACAGAAAGTGGTGTGTTTTTAATTTCATGATTTTTAAGAGTTTATATCTGCTGCATCAAAAAAGGCACTGGCAATGCACCTTTGAGGCCGCCGTGCACGATGAACTTCAAATTGACAACCCCCTAAGAGGTATTTTTTGTTATTTATTTCATCTTTGAGTAGTGGCCAGCAAAAGCGTAGACCATAAAACAGAAGGGGCCATCAGGCCCCTTCGTCACACTGGCATGTCAACGCCATGTATGGATTCGTTTGGCTTTTTGCAGCTTCTCGTAGGCTGCCAGCAGTTTCTGATGCAGGGGGAACTGGGACAGGGATAGATCCGCAGTCTCCAGACCATGGAAGCGTGCCTCGCCGCGGGCATGGGCCCAAGCCTCGGCCAGGGTCTCTTCCCCGAACATGCGGGTGAACACCGGGCGGTACTGCTCTGGATCACGCTCTTCATCCAGGAACAGCTCGACGCAGGCGCGCAGGGCACGGTAGTAGTTCGCGCGATCGGCCGGGAACACCGACTGGTTGAACTCCATGGTCCAGTCGATGAGATCCAGTGCGCTCTCCAGGTCACCTGCGGCCAGGGCCAGCATGGCCTTGAGCTCACCGATCCGCAGGGTATGCAGGGCGGAGCCCTTGGCGGCGGCGAGGCCGAGCAACTCACGGACGCGGGTGCGCTCGTCGTGCCCCTCTTCGTCCAGCTGATCGAACAGCGCCATGTACTGTTCTGCGTTCCACTCCAGGGACGGCAGCGCCAGGATCACTTCCCGCAGGTGGGCACCCATGGTGTTGTTGGCCAGCAGCAGATCCTCGACCGGATAGATGTCGGACATGCCCGGCACCAGGATGCGGCAGGCGTAGACGCCGAGGTGCTCGTAGTCGGCGATGTAGACCGGTTGCTCCAGCTCGTGGAAGATGCCGATCAGGTGATCGAACTCCTGCTGGGAGGTGCCACGGAAGTCCCAGTCGGCAAATTCGAAGTCGGACTCCTGCTTGAACAGATCCCAGCTGATGAGACCGGAGGAGTCAATGAAGTGAGTTTCTAGGTTGTGGTGATCCGCCACCTGCTCGTTGTCGAATGACGGCGGCACGAATACGTCCAGATCCTTCAGGCCACGGCCCTGCAGCAGCTCGGTGACGGTCCGCTCGAACGCCACTTCGAAGCGCGGGTGGGCGCCGAAGGAGGCAAAGCAGGTGCCATTGCTCGGGTTGAGCAGCACCACGCAGATGACCGGATAACGTCCGCCGAGCGAGGCATCGAAGCTGTAGATGGGGAAGCCTTCGGCCTCCAGCGCCTCGATGGAGGCCTTGATGCCGGGATAGCGGGCGATCACCTCGCTCGGGATCTCGGGCAGGCTCAGGGCCTCGGCGATGATCTTGTTCTTCACGTGGCGCTCGAACACCTCGGACAAGCCCTGGGTGCGGGCCTCGGTCTTGGTGTTGCCGGCGCTCATGCCGTTGGAGACATAGAGGTTGCCGATGATGTTCATCGGGATGTAGACGGTCTGATGATCGGACTGGCGCTCGAACGGCAGGGCGACGATGCCACGCTCCTCGTTGCCGGACTGCAGGTCCACCAGCATGTCGGCGGTCACTTCGCCGTCCGGGTTGTAGAACTTGCGGGTGAAGCCGTCGAGCAGACCGGCAGGCAGTTGGTCACCCTGGATGGGGAACCACTTCTCGTTCGGGTAGTGGACGAAGTCACCGTTCGCCACCTGCTCACCCAGATAGAAGTCGGCAAAGAAGTAGTTGGTGGAGAGACGCTCGAAATACTCCCCCAGGGCCGAAGCCAGGGCAGCCTTCTTGCTGGCTCCCTTGCCGTTGGTGAAGCAGAGGGCGCACTCTTTGTCCCGGATGTGCACGGACCAGACGTTGGGCACGGGGTTGAGCCAGGAGGCCTCTTCGATATCAAAGCCCAGGGCCTGCAGCTTGGTCTGGAAGCGTTCGATGGAGTCTTCCAGCGCCGCGTCCTTGCCGGGAATAAAAGTGTGGTCGGTCATCACAATATCCTGATTTTTATTGGCTCATGTTCGGTCGCAGATAATAGCATGAGTGGCGGGAAAAGCGGCCAGGACAATCCCATTCCAGGTGCGGGTCAGGGGGCTGTCGGTGGCCTGAATAGTCTGGGTTATTAGCTCTCCTGAACAACATTAAGAAAAAGTAGTTTTTTTTATGTCATGCCGTCACCCATCATGGGGCCGACTTGTTTCTTCGTGGTGACAAGCATCACGGGCCTGCCTTCCGGGCATGGGTCATTTGGCCTCGTCTGCCGTTATCGCCTGCGCCACTGATCATTTATTGGGAGTTGCTATGCCATTCATGACACCACAGGTTGATGCCAGGGTGACCAGGCTGGCCCCGGGATTCCGGGCCCTGAGCATCCAGGTCGATGCGGCCAGCATCGTCGATCGCAACGTTGGCACACAAGCGCTGGCGCGGGCCTGCCAATCCGTCGCAGCGGGAGGTGCGCCCTGGGCACAGGCGCATCTGTCCGCCTGGGGCGAGGTGTTCAAACGCTTCGGTGCCAAGCCTCAGCGCACCCCCTGTTCGGCACAGGCACTGCTCAAGCGGGTGCAACGCGAGGGCAGCCTGCCCTGCATCGATCCCGTCGTCGATCTCTACAACGCCATCAGCATCGAGTACGCCATCCCCGTCGGTGGGGAGGATCTCACCGCATATGAGGGGTCGCCCCGGCTGATCATTGCCGATGGCACCGAGCTGTTTGACATCATGAAGGAGGGGGCCCCTGCCCACGAGACCCCCGAACCTGGCGAGGTGGTCTGGTGTGATGACAGAGGCGTGACCTGTCGCCGATGGAATTGGCGTCAGGGGACCAGAACCCGGCTCAGCGCCGAGTCCGGGCAGATGTGGTTCATCCTGGAAAGCTTGCCTGAAATGCCGTTGGCGGCGCTGCAGGAGGCCGGTGATCGGCTGGTCGAGGGGTTACGGCAGATGATGCCGGACGCCCGGATAGAGAGCGTGCTGATAGGAAACCCCGACGGGGCATGAGGAAAGCATAATGGCCACCCTGGGTGGCCATTTTTATACGTGATACCGGGGCGTTGCGGGGCCGTATGTCCATCTCGCTATCAGCCGATCAACTTGAGCCCCAGGATACCGCCGATGATCAGCAGCAGGCAAAGCACACGGGCCAGGGTGGCCGGTTCGTTGAACAGCCAGATCCCCATCAGCACGGTACCGACCGCGCCTATGCCGGTCCAGACCGCGTAGGCGGTGCCAAGGGGCAGCTGCTTGACCGCCATGGCGAGCAACAGCACGCTCACCCCCATGGCAGAGAGGGTCAGCAGGGTAGGGAGGGGACGGCTGAAACCGTCGGTGTACTTGAGGCCGATGGCCCAGGCGACCTCGAACAGGCCGGCCAGTAGCAGGAGTAACCAGGGCATATGAGTATTCCAGGCGGGGCAGGGTCGTCCCTGCGAGTCAAGAAGGCCTTGGGGTCGTCCCCAGGGGGCAGTGGTTGCCAGTCGGGCATCATGATGCCTGACCGATGGGGAGTCCGCCAAGCGCGGTGGCCCGAACCCCAGGGTTATTGCGGCAAATGACACAGAATATTGCGCAATTCGACTTGCGCCCGTCGCCACAATCCGTAATGTGGACAGACGCATTAATTACACATCATGCTTGTGGCCAATTTGTGAACGGACCCACATCCGGCAAGGGATCACGGCGTATGAGACTTCATTTTTACAGCAGCTATCCAGGGTAGGACATTATGAAAAAAGTTGGTTTGGTCGGTTGGCGTGGCATGGTAGGTTCGGTACTGATGAGCCGGATGCAGGAAGAGAAGGATTTTGCCCGCATTCAACCCACCTTCTTCACCACCTCCCAGGCCGGTGAGGCCGCCCCCAATTTCGGCGTCGATGCCGGCACCTTGCAGGACGCCTTCGATCTCGAGGCGCTGGCCGCGCAGGAGATCATCATCACGGCTCAGGGTGGCGACTACACCAAGGATGTCTATCCCCGTCTGCTGGCCGCCGGCTGGCAGGGTTACTGGATTGATGCCGCCTCCTCCCTGCGTATGGAGAAGGACGCCGTCATTATCCTGGATCCGGTCAACGGCGACGTGATCGACGAGGCGCTGGACAAGGGGATCAAGACCTTCGTCGGCGGCAACTGCACCGTCAGCCTGATGCTGCTGGCTCTGGGTGGCCTGTTCAAGGCCGATCTGGTGGAGTGGGTGAGCGTGGCCACTTATCAGGCCGCATCGGGCGGTGGCGCGCGCCACATGCGCGAGCTGGTCACCCAGATGGGGCTGCTGCGCGACGAAGTGGCGGTAGAGCTGGCAGATCCTGCCTCCGCCATCCTCGACATCGAGCGCAAGATCACCGAGAAGACCCGCTCCGGCACCCTGCCGGTGGACAACTTCGGTGTGCCGCTGGCCGGTGGCCTCATCCCCTGGATCGACACCAAGCTCGACAACGGTCAGAGCCGTGAAGAGTGGAAGGGCCAGGCCGAGACCAACAAGATCCTCGGTATCGAGAACGCCGCCATTCCGGTGGATGGTCTGTGCGTGCGCATCGGTGCCCTGCGCTGCCACAGCCAGGCCTTCACCATCAAGCTGAAGAAAGATGTGCCGCTCCCCGAAATCGAGGCCCTGCTGGCCGCCCACAACGACTGGGTCAAGGTGATCCCCAACGATCGCGACATCACGGCCCGCGAGCTGACCCCGGCTGCTGTTACCGGCACCCTCAGCATTCCGGTAGGCCGTCTGCGCAAGCTCAACATGGGCCCGGAATACCTGGCGGCCTTCACCGTGGGTGACCAGCTGCTGTGGGGCGCCGCCGAGCCGCTGCGCCGCATGCTTAACATCCTGCTGGCGCGCTAACAGGAATAGCTCGCAAGAGCACACAATAAGGAAGGCCTGGCCTTTCTTATTGTGTCGACATATCGAGCGACATAAAAAACGGCATCCTTGCGGGATGCCGTTTTTCAATTTATCCAGTTTGACTCTTACATGTTCTGTGCTTCGTTTGGCACGATGACAGAGGCGTGATTTCCTTTCGGCCCCTGCTGCAGTTCAAAGTTGACTGCCTGACCCGCTTTCAAGGTCTTGTAACCTTCCATTTGAATCGTGGAGTAGTGAGCGAAGATGTCTTCACCACCGCCTTCCGGACAGATAAACCCAAATCCTTTTGCGTTGTTGAACCACTTGACTGTTCCGGTTGCCATACATCTACATCCTTTTATTGATTACCCTGAAGTCGTTGAGTAACCTGCGCCAGCCTTATATAACTAGAGCATCACCCCGTAGCAGACGGGCGCCGATTAGCAAGTAACCAATCTAGTCCAACTTTTAAGCGAGTCAAGAAGTTGTTAACAACCGATGTGATCTGGTTAACAAGTCTATTGACAATCTTGAGCGAGACGGTAGTAATCTAGAGGTACCAAAGCGCAACTATGAGCAAGCAGAAAGAACTCTTTGCTAATGAAGAGATTGCAGAAGCAGAGAAAACGAAGCTGCAACCGCCACCCATGTACAAGGTCGTCTTGAACAACGACGACTACACGCCGATGGAATTCGTGGTGGAGGTGCTGCAAAGGTTCTTTGGTATGGATCTGGAGAAGGCCACTCAGGTCATGCTGAGCGTGCATTATAGTGGTAAGGGAGTCTGCGGCACATTTACCGCCGAGATTGCCGAGACCAAAGTGGTCCAGGTCAACACCTATTCACGTAACAACGAACATCCACTGCTATGTACCATGGAAAAGGCTTGAATCTGATGACTTGATGGCGATAACGACACCGCATTGTTGCTGTACTGAGGGGAGGTGCCTATGTTGAACAAAGATCTAGAAAAGACGCTGAACGAGGCTTTCAAGCTGGCCCGTGACGAGCGCCACGAATTCATGACCGTCGAGCACCTGTTGTTAGCCCTGCTGGATAACAGTTCAGCCCATGAGGCGCTGAATTCGTGTGGTGCGGATGTGGAGCAGATGCGCAAGGAAATACGCGCCTTCATCAATCAAACGACCCCGCTCATCCCCCGTGATGACGAAGACAGAGAAACCCAACCGACCCTTGGCTTCCAGCGCGTGCTGCAACGTGCCGTGTTCCATGTCCAGTCGTCGGGCAATACCGAGGTGAGCGGTGCCAATGTGCTGGTTGCCATCTTCAGTGAGCAGGAGTCCCAGGCCGCTTACTTCCTGAAAAAAGCCGAGATCAGCCGGCTGGATGTGGTGAACTTCCTCTCCCACGGGGTGCGCAAAGACAGCAAGCCCGAGAGTGGCGGTAACAATGCCGAGTCCGATGACGAGGTCTCCTCCGCCCAGATCGAGAGCTTTGCCACCAACCTCAACCAGCTGGTACTGGAGGGGCGCATCGATCCGCTGATCGGTCGCGATCAGGAGCTGAGTCGCACCATCCAGGTGCTCTGCCGTCGCCGCAAGAACAATCCCTTGCTGGTGGGGGAGGCCGGGGTGGGCAAGACCGCCATCGCCGAGGGGCTCGCCTATCGCATCGTCAAGGGTGACGTGCCCGAGGTGATAGCAAACAGCACCATCTATTCTCTGGACATGGGTTCCCTGCTGGCAGGCACCAAGTACCGCGGCGACTTCGAGAAGCGTCTCAAGGTGCTGCTCAAGCAGATCGAGCGTCAGGAAGGGGCCATCCTTTTCATCGACGAGATCCACACCATCATAGGGGCGGGCGCAGCCTCCGGCGGACAGTTGGATGCGGCCAACCTCATCAAGCCGCTGCTCTCCAATGGTCTGCTGCGCTGTGTGGGGTCAACCACCTATCAGGAGTATTCCCAGATCTTCGAGAAAGATCGGGCACTGGCGCGCCGCTTCCAGAAGATCGACATCGTCGAGCCGAGCATAGATGACACCACTCGCATCCTGATGGGGCTCAAGAGCCGTTATGAGGCGCACCATGGCGTCCGTTACACCGTCAAGGCCATCCGTGCCGCAGTGGAGCTCTCCGCCAAGTACATCAATGATCGACACCTGCCGGACAAGGCCATCGACGTGATCGACGAGGCGGGGGCGGGGCAACGTCTGTTGCCGGTCAGCAAGCGTAAAAAAGTGATCAATGTGCCGGAGATCGAGGCCATAGTCGCGAAGATTGCCCGCATCCCGGAGAAGTCGGTCTCCTCTTCCGACAAGGAGGTGCTGAAGAACCTGGAGCGCAATCTCAAGATGGTGGTGTTCGGCCAAGACAAGGCCATCACCGTATTGACCGACGCGATCCGGCTGTCACGTTCCGGCCTTGGTAACGAGCGTCGCCCTGTGGGCTGTTTCCTGTTTGCCGGCCCGACCGGGGTGGGCAAGACCGAAGTCACCCAGCAGCTCGGCAAGGCGCTCGGGGTCGAGGTGCTGCGCTTTGACATGTCCGAATACATGGAGCGCCATACCGTCTCCCGTCTGATCGGGGCACCTCCCGGCTATGTGGGCTTCGAGCAGGGCGGCTTGCTGACCGACTCGGTACTCAAGCATCCCCATTCGGTGGTGCTGCTGGACGAGATCGAGAAGGCGCATCCGGATGTCTTCAACTTGTTGCTGCAAGTGATGGACAACGGCACCCTGACGGACAACAACGGACGCAAGGCCGATTTTCGCAACGTGATCCTGGTGATGACCACCAACGCGGGCGTGCAGGAGACCCAGCGCAAGTCCATTGGCTTCCAGCAGCAGGACATGAGTCACGATGCCATGGCGGTGATCAACAAGACGTTCAGTCCGGAGTTTCGCAACCGGCTCGATCACACCATCTGGTTCAACCATCTGGACATGGCGGTGATCCATCAGGTAGTCGACAAGTTCATCGTCGAGCTGCAGGTACAGCTGGATGCCAAAGGGGTATCACTGGAGGTATCTGAAGAGGCGCGCCACTGGTTGGCCGAGAAGGGTTATGATCGGGCAATGGGTGCCAGACCCATGGGACGGGTCATTCAGGAGCACCTCAAGAAGCCGTTGGCCAATGAGATCCTGTTCGGCTCACTGGTCGATGGCGGAGTAGTGAGAGTGGAGCTGGTGAATAACAGCCTCAGCTTTGACTTCCAGGTCAATGTTGAAGCTGTCTCTCACTAAATGTGATTGAGGCCAGAAACGACAAAAAACCCCAACCGCGAGGCTGGGGTTTTTTGCTGAATTCCTGGCTTAGCGAGAGCGGAAAACAATACGTCCCTTGGAGAGATCGTACGGAGTCAGAGCCACCGTTACTTTGTCCCCAGTCAGGATACGGATGTAGTTTTTGCGCATCTTGCCGGAAATATGAGCGATAACCACGTGACCATTTTCCAGTTCCACACGGAACATGGTATTGGGCAAGGTTTCGAGAATGGTACCCTGCATCTCAATACTGTCTTCTTTAGCCATTGAATCCTCTTGATAAGCCACAACAAAAAACCGCTGGATCATGCCGGATTTAAGGCTATGTGTAAAGTTTACTCGGGCTTGGTGTCGATATTTTTCCATTCTCCCTGCACCAGCAGCTCGTGGGGCAGGTACTGGCGCTTGTAATTCATCTTGCGGCACGCCTCCACCAGATAGCCCAGATACAGCCAGCTGCGACCGGTGCGCCTGGCCAGTTCCAACTGGCTCAGAATGGCAAAGGTGCCCAGTGAGCGGTCGGCATAATCGGGATCGAAAAAGGTATACATGGCGCTCATGGAGTGGGGGAGCAGGTCCGTGGTGGCCACCCCGATGAGGCGTCCCTCCTTGCGTATCTCCATGTAGAGCGGTGGCATCCAGTCGCAGTGCAGGAATCCCTTGTACTGGGTGCGGCTCGGCGGGTACATGCTGCCATCGTGGTGGCGCTCGCGGATGTAGCGCTCATAGAGCTGGTAATACTCGGGTTTGTCGTCGTAGCTCAGCACCAGCTCGAGATCCCGGTTCAGCTGACGAACGCGTTTCTGGCCGCGGTTAGGCACGAAACGCTCGCTGTGGATGCGCAGTGACTGGCAGGCGCTGCAGGCCGGGCAATGGGGGCGATAGATGTCGTTGCCACTGCGCCTGAATCCCGCCGTCAGCAGCCGCTCGTAACCGGCCGCATTGAGCAGCTCATGATCCATCAGTACCAGCAACTGCTCCTGCTCATGGCCGAGGTAGCTACACGGGTGTCTGGGGGTCAGGCCTACCTTGAGGATCACTTCTTCGGTCATAGGCTGATTCTCCTCTGCTGCCAGCAACCGTCTTGCAGTGGTTGCTTGATCAGGCTCGCCAATGTGGTCAGAAACCGGCTTCTTGGCCACTCCTGGACTCCCAGGGTGGCCAGGAAGTCGTTCTGCATCTGGCAGTCGATGAGGGCACCCCCATGGCGTGCGAAGTGGCGACAGAGCGCCACCATGGCCAGTTTGGCGCCGTTATCGATGCGGCTGAACATGGATTCACCGCAGAAGAGGCGGCCAAGGGAGAGACCATAGAGCCCCGCCTGCAACTGACCATCCTGCCAGATCTCGACGGAGTGGGCATGGCCCAGGCGGTGCAACTGCCGATAGGCGTCGATCATGGGGGCGCTTATCCAGGTGCCGCTGGCGCTGCGACGGGGAGCGGCGCAGGCCGCTATCACCTCATCGAAGGCATGATCGATGGTAATGTCGAAGGGGGTGCGGCGCAGATACTTCTGCAGGCTGCGCCCTATATGCAGCTCATCGGGCACTATCACCCCCCTGGGATCCGGCGACCACCACAGCAGCGGCTGATGTGGCTCATTCCACGGAAAGATCCCGCTGTGATAAGCTGCCAGCAAACGGGCAGGGGAGAGATCTCCCCCAATCGCCAGCAGGCCGTTGGGTTCTTCCAGCGCATGGCTGGGGGAGGGAAACCAGCACAGCTCATCATCCAGTTCGGTGAGATAGTGAGACATAAGACAGAGGTTCACAGATGAAGGCCATTATCCTGATAGTATCCAGCTTGCTGGGCTTTGTCACGGCGCCCGCCTGGGCTGCACCCTACGAGCGCAATACGGCTCGCCCCGTCGATCAGGTGGTGTTTGGCCAGGTGGACACGGTGCGCAACATCACCCAGCGCCAGGTGCTGGAATCCGAGCATACCGGCTGGAAAACCCTGGGTGGCGCCGTGCTGGGGGGACTGCTTGGCAACCAGTTTGGCGGCGGTCATGGGCGGGAGATCGCCACCGCCGTGGGGGCACTGGCGGGGGCTGCTGCGGTGCAGCACTACCAGTCCGGTGGCAGCGTGGTGGAGAACCAGCTGGTGGAGCTCTTGATCCGCAATGAACAGAACGGGCTCATCAACGTTATCCAGGACTACGATCCGGCCATGGTGTTTGCGAGCGGAGACAAGGTGCGCATCCTCTATTTCAGCGATGGGGTGCGGGTCGACAAGACCTATTGAGGAAACCCGTGAGCGGGTAGAGTGCAATCAGAAGGGGGAATAACCCGGCGGCCGCAAGGGGCGCCGGGCGGTACTACACGGAGTGTCTCTTTCGAGACTCGCTCAGGCGTCCTGGCAGACTATTTTGTCGCGACCTGTGTTCTTTGCCTGATACAGCTGGCGATCTGCCTCACTCAGCGCCTCGTCCATGGAGAGCCGCCCGACCTTGATGACGCCAAAGCTGGCGCGCACAAAGAGCGGTACTTCCCGTGACAGCGGCTGCTGACGCAGCTGTTGCCGCAGCCCTTCCAGCCGCTTGAGCAGCACGGGAACCGGACAGTGGGGCACCATCAGGGCAAACTCCTCGCCACCGAAACGGGCTATCATGGCATCCGGGAAGAACTGGGTGAGCAGCCGGGTCAGGTGGCAGAGCAACTGATCGCCGATGGCATGGCCCCAGTGATCGTTGACCTGCTTGAAATGATCCACGTCCAGCACGCACAGGGCGAGCTGCGCCTGCTGACGTTGATGCTCTTCGAACCACTTCTGCCCCTCGTTGAACCAGTAACGCCGGTTGTAGAGCCCGGTCAGGTAGTCGCGGTTGGCCGATTCCTGGATGTTGTTGAACTGCTCGAGCGCCTCCAGATTGTGGCTGACCCGGCACTGCAGCTCCTCGGGCTCGAACGGCTGGTTGAGAAAGTCGTTCGCCCCCTGCTTGAGGTAGCGGGCAGAGAGGCCGTGCTTGTCCGACACCGAGATGCCGATGATGGCGAGCTGCTGCTTGCTGTAACGCTCACGCAGCATCCGCACCAGGCTGATGCCGTCTATCTCCGGCATGTAGTAATCCACCAGCATCAGGCGAATGGCCGGGTGCTGCTCGAGCAGGGCCAGGGCATCCCGGGCGCAGGTTGCCTCGTGCACCAGCAGCAGCTGTTTGCGCAACTGGGCAGCGGTGCGATGGCGGGAGGTGCGGGAGTCATCGACCACCAGCACCTCGATAGCCTGATTGAGGTAGAGGCGGTGCACCAGGCTGACGGCGTATTGCAGGGAGTGGCGTGAATCCTTCATCACGTAATCCAGCACACCGGCCTCCAGCCAGGCTTCCCGTTTCTCCTCGCTGATGTCGGCGGTGAGGATCACCACGGGCAGACCACGTTCCAGCAGCACATTGACGGCTTCTCCACTCGGGGCATCCGGCAGGGTGAGATCCACCAGGGCGACCACGTACTCTTCGCCCTGACAGTCGCGGGCGCCTTCAAGGGTATCGAACGCATCAATCTCCAGCCCGGTTTGTTGCGAAATGGCCTGAGTCAACATGCGGCGAATCGTCAGGCTGTCTTCCACAATCAATATTTTCCGTTTCATCCGGCTCCTTAAAAGAAAAGGGCATGCCACTTGGCATGCCCTTTATATCCTTGTGCTTATTGTGCGTCCAGATATCGCTCGGCATCCAGGGCTGCCATGCAGCCGGTACCGGCTGAGGTGATCGCCTGACGGTAGACGTGGTCGGCCACGTCGCCGGCGGCAAACACGCCCGGGATGCTGGTCTGGGTCGCGAACCCTTCCAGGCCGCCACGCACCTTGAGGTAGCCGTTTTCCATCGCCAGCTGGCCTTCGAAGATCTGGGTGTTGGGCTGATGACCGATGGCGATGAAGACCCCCATCAGCGGCAGCTCGGAGGTGGTGTCGTCCCGGATGCTGCGCAGGCGCACGCCGGTCACGCCCATGTTGTCACCCAGCACCTCGTCCAAGGTCTGGTGAGTGTGCAGCACTATGTTGCCGCTCTCGACCTTGTCATTGAGGCGCTTGATCAGGATCTTCTCGGCGCGGAACTCGTCGCGGCGGTGGATGAGATGCACCTTCTTTGCGATGTTGGCCAGATAGAGCGCCTCTTCCACGGCGGTGTTGCCGCCGCCGACCACGGCCACTTCCTGGTTGCGATAGAAGAAGCCGTCACAGGTGGCACAGGCGGAGACGCCACGGCCCTTGAAGGCCTCTTCGGAAGGCAGGCCCAGGTACTTGGCGGAGGCGCCGGTGGCGATGATCAGCGCGTCGCAGCTGTATTCACCGTTGTCACCCTTGAGGCGGAACGGGCGCTGGGTCAGCTCCACTTCATTTATGTGATCAAACAGAATGCGGGTATCGAATTTTTCCGCATGCTCTTTCATGCGCTCCATCAGGGCCGGGCCGGTCAGCCCTTCCGCGTCCCCTGGCCAGTTTTCCACCTCTGTGGTGGTGGTCAGCTGACCACCTTGCTGCATGCCGGTGATGAGCAGGGGATTGAGGTTGGCGCGGGCGGCGTAGACGGCGGCGGTATAACCCGCCGGGCCGGAGCCCAGGATCAGCAGTTTGCTATGAGTAACTTGGCTCATGATGTGATTTCCGAGACGTGATGAGTTTGCGCGATTGTAGGTAATTCGTGATCCGGGGTCAAAGGCCAGGGCATCGATTGTGGCAATCGCCAAAGAGAGGAAAGGATGGCTGGATTTGAGCCATAAAAAAACCGCCCATCGCGGGCGGATTTTCACTCATCGACGCTCCCTGGCGGGGGCGGGATCAGTTCAGCAGGGTCAGGGGATCCGTGTAGGCCAGGTTGTGCGCCACGGCGACCTCCTTGCAAGTGATCTTGCCCGCCATCACGTTCAGGCCGTGCAACAGGTGGGGATCACTGAGCAGTGCACCGCGATAGCCCTGTTCCGCCAGCTTGATGATGAAGGGCAGGGTGGCGTTGTTGAGGGCCACGGTGGAGGTGCGGGCCACGGCGCCCGGCATGTTGGCTACGCAGTAGTGCACCACCTCGTCGACGATGAAGGTGGGATCCTCGTGGGTGGTGGCGTGAGAGGTTTCGACGCAGCCGCCCTGATCGATGGCCACATCCACGATGGCGGAGCCCGGCTTCATGCGCGCAATGTGGTCACGGCTGACAAGTTTTGGCGCAGTGGCGCCCGGCACCAGCACGCCGCCGATGACCAGATCCGCCGCCAGCAGGTGGCGCTCCAGAGTCTCGCGATTGGAGTAGACCACCTTGGCCGCCCCCTGGAACTCGCTGTCGAGACGACGCAAGGTGTCGATGTTGTTGTCGAGTATGGTCACGTCGGCACGCAGGCCGATGGCCATGCGGGCCGCGTTGGAACCCACCACACCGCCGCCGATGATCACCACCTTGGCCGGTTCGACTCCGGGTACACCACCGAGCAGCACACCGCTACCGCCGCGGGATTTTTCCAGCGCCTGGGCACCGGCCTGAATAGACATGCGTCCGGCCACTTCCGACATGGGGGCCAGCAGGGGCAGGCCGCCACGGCCATCGGTGACGGTCTCGTAGGCGATGCAGACGGCGCCGCTGTCGACCAGCTCCCGGGTCTGGGCCAGGTCTGGCGCCAGGTGCAGGTAGGTAAAGAGGGTCTGGTCCGGGCGCAGCATGGCGCGCTCGACCGCCTGGGGCTCCTTGACCTTGACGATCATCTCCGCCTTGGCGAAAACGTCTGCCGCGGAGGCCAGAATTTCGGCTCCGGCAGCCAGATAATCTGCGTCACTGAAGCCAATGCCATTTCCTGCGCCGCTTTGGACGAAAACGGTATGGTTTCGTGCTGTCAGTTCACGTACACTTGCCGGAACCATGCCTACGCGATATTCATGGTTTTTTATTTCCTTAGGTACACCGATAATCATGCTATCCCTCGTCTATCGATTGGTGGTTTATGTTGCCCAGATGTTAAGCAACATTTGCGCCTAGTATATTCAGGTATTGACAGGATTTGTGACCATTATTATAAAATGACTGGTGATTCTTACCAAAAAATAGCCAAAGGATGGAATTAAATGATGGAAGCTAAGAGTCGGCTAAAGGATTTGGACAGGATTGACCGCAACATTCTGAATGAACTGCAAAAGGATGGCAGGATTTCGAACGTTGAGTTGTCCAAACGAGTTGGCCTGAGTCCCACACCGTGTCTGGAACGGGTTCGTCGCCTCGAGCGTCAAGGCTATATCGAAGGATATGCCGCTATTCTGAACCCTCATTATCTGGATGCGTCTCTGCTGGTGTTCGTGGAAATTACCCTCAATCGTGGCGCCCCCGACGTGTTCGAACAGTTCAACAAGGCTGTTCAGGTGCTCGAAGAGATCCAGGAGTGCCATCTGGTGTCAGGTGATTTCGACTATCTGCTCAAGACCCGCGTCAGCGACATGTCGGCCTACCGCCGCCTGCTGGGGGAAACCCTGCTGCGTCTGCCCGGCGTCAATGACACTCGCACCTATGTGGTGATGGAAGAGGTCAAGCAGAGCAGTCGTCTGGTGATCAGTACCCGATAAGCGGGATTGTGCTGTGACTTGCATGCACCACGACGAGTCACGATAGTCAGAAACGAGCGGCCGGTCCGCTCGTTTCTTCTTATTACTGTATTCATGGCCCCGCCCTCAGGCACTGGCTGACAATCGGTGGGCTTTTCAGGGATACTAGGCCCCCTATCCCCGCATTACATGTTTTCAGAAAGGAGCCGGAGTTTGGCCGATAAAAAGCTGTTTACTCCTTTGTCAGGTACGCAACGGATCTTCGAGGCCGTCTTGATCGCCATCACGCTGATGGCTGCCTATCTCTTGCTTGCCCTGTTGACCTACCATCCCGCCGATCCCGGTTGGTCCCAGACCTCCTGGCAGGGAGAGGTGAAGAACCTGGCGGGCAGCGCCGGTGCCTGGCTCGCCGACATCACCATGTTTACCTTCGGGGCCTTCTCCTATCTGGTGCCTCCCCTAGTGGTACTGCTCGGCTGGAGCCTGTTCTGGCGCCCGAGCCGGCTGCTGGAGGTGGACTATCTCACCCTGTCGGTGCGCATCATCGGCTTTGTCCTGACGGTGCTCGGGATGTCCGCCATCGCCAGCATGAACTTCAATGACTTGCAGAATTTCTCCGCAGGCGGCCTGGTGGGGGACGTGATCGCCTCCGCCGTGGTGCCCCTCTTTGGCGGCGTCGGGGCCAACCTGATGCTGCTCTGCTTCGTGGCCACCGGCATCACCCTGTTCACCGGCTGGTCCTGGCTCACCATAGTCGAACGGATCGGGGCCACCTGCACCGGCAGCGTCAGCGCCATCTACCATTTCCCGACAACCCTGGGTCGCTGGCTCACCGGCGGCTGGCGCCAGCCCCGTTTTGAGGGGCCGGATCCCCTGCTGGAAGGGGGGGTGGGCGCTCTCGATCTCGACGACGAAGAGGACGAGCCCCATAGCAGCTGGACGCGCAACCCCAAGGCTAAGGGGAGCCAGAAGTCAAAATCTGACGAATGGCTGCCGGAGCTCGATGACGACACCTTCCAGTTCGATCCGCAATTCGATGATGAAGAGGACGAGCCGGCGCCCGTGACCAGACCCAAGCGCGCCGCCGTTGCCCATGCCCGCCGTCAGCCGGCCCTGGCCGATGACGGGGATGACGAACTCGATCTGCCCTGGGCGGAAGGGGAGGAGGCAGCCGCCGCCCCTGCGGTCGCCGCACCGGTCAAGCCCAAGCGTCGCCCCCAGCCCGCCATGGCGCCGCTGCCGAGCATAGATCTGCTCGACCGCCCGCCCGCCAAGACCCAGATGATGAGCAAGGACGAGCTGGACCGCATGGGCCGGCTGGTGGAGGCGAAACTCGCCGACTACAACGTGCAGGCCAAGGTGGTCGGTGTCTATCCGGGCCCTGTGATCACCCGCTTCGAGCTGGATCTGGCGCCGGGCATGAAGGCGAGCAAGATCACCAACCTCTCCCGGGATCTCGCCCGTTCGCTGTCCGCCAGCAGCGTGCGGGTGGTGGAGGTGATCCCGGGCAAGACCTTCGTCGGCATCGAGCTGCCCAACCGGGTACGCCAGACCGTCTACCTGCGGGAGACCCTGGACTGCGAGGCCTTCTCTGGCAGCCACAATCCGCTGACCATGGGGCTGGGGCAGGACATCGCGGGGGAACCCGTGGTGGTGAACCTGGCCAAGATGCCCCACCTGCTGGTGGCCGGTACCACGGGCTCGGGCAAGTCGGTGGGGGTCAACACCATGATCATCTCCATGCTCTACAAGTCGACGCCGGACGATCTGCGCTTCATCATGATCGACCCCAAGATGCTGGAGCTCTCGGTCTACGAAGGTATCCCCCATCTGCTGACCGAGGTGGTCACCGACATGAAGGACGCCGCCAACGCCCTGCGCTGGTGCGTCGGCGAGATGGAGCGTCGCTACAAGCTGATGTCCGCGGTCGGGGTGCGCAACCTCAAGGGTTACAACGACAAGGTGCTGGCCGCGGCCGCCGAGGGCGAGCCCCTGCGGGATCCCTTGTGGCGTCCGGGTGACTCCATGGATCAGATGCCGCCTGAGCTGGAAAAACTGCCCCACATCGTGGTGGTGGTGGACGAGTTCGCCGACATGATGATGATCGTCGGCAAGAAGGTGGAAGAGCTGATTGCCCGTATCGCCCAGAAGGCGCGGGCAGCCGGTATTCACCTCATTCTCGCGACCCAGCGCCCTTCTGTGGATGTCATCACCGGCCTCATCAAGGCCAACATCCCGACCCGGATCTCTTTCCAGGTGTCGAGCAAGATTGACTCGCGCACCATCCTGGATCAGGGCGGCGCCGAATCCCTGCTCGGCATGGGGGACATGCTCTACATGCCCGCCGGCACCTCCAACCCGACCCGGGTCCACGGCGCCTTCGTCGATGATCACGAGGTGCACAAGGTGGTGGCGGACTGGAAACTGCGCGGCGAACCGAACTACATCGAGGAGATCCTCTCCGGTGAGTCGGACGGCGAGGGCGGTGGCGGCGAGTACGGCGGCGGTGGTGACGAGGAGCTGGATCCCCTGTTCGACGAGGCGGTGGCCTTCGTGGTGGAATCCCGCCGTGGCTCGACCTCCAGCGTGCAGCGCAAGTTCAAGATTGGTTACAACCGGGCGGCCCGTCTCATCGAGCAGATGGAAAACCAGGGCATCGTCAGCTCTCCGGGGGGCAACGGCCAGCGCGACGTGCTGGCACCGCCCCCGGTGCGTGATTAAGCCTTCATATCATCCTGGCCATGTCTGCGGACATGGCCTTTTATCTGACCCTCTTCAACGGGAATCGCGATGAAAAAAGCATTATTGATGGGTTCTGTACTGTTGCTCGCCAGCAGCCAGGTGTGGGCCGATGCGGCCAGCGATCTCAAGCAGAAGCTGACGGGCGTCAGCCTGTTCTCGGCCAAGTTTGCCCAGACCGTCTATGACAGCAAGGGCAAGGAGCTGCAGAAGGCGAGCGGCACCCTGCTGGTGCAGCGCCCGAACCGCTTCAACTGGCACACCACTGCCCCGGACGAGAGCCTGATAGTGGCGGACGGCAAGGATGTGTGGGTCTATGACCCCTTCGTCGAGCAGGTCACCGCCCTCAAGATGAAGGATGCTGTGCTCAACACCCCCTTCGTGCTCATCGCCGGCAACGATGTCGGGCTCTGGAAGAATTACGACGTGACCCAGCAGGGGGACGTCTACACCGTCACCAGCCGCAACAAGGATGAGCTTATTGCCTCCTTTCGCATCACCTTCGACCGCCAGAACAACATCAGCCGGTTCGACGTGAAAGAGGCCCAGGGGCAGTGGAGCGAATTCACCTTGAGCAGTTTCAACCGCAAGCCGGTGCTCAAGGGCAACGAGTTCGTGTTCAAGACGCCTGCGGGGGTCGCGCTGGACGATCAGCGCTGATGAGCAGGCGGTCGCTGGATTTTTCGTCAGTGCGTCTGTCAACGGCGGTGGGCGTGACGCAGGGGGTCAACAGATGAGTAACCTCTTATTGAATTTCTCGTCGGACCGTTTTTCCATGGCGGTATGCGTGATACTGAACGGTCAATACAGATGAGCAACTTGTCGCTGGATTTCTCGTCGGACTTTCGTCCGCTGGCGGCCAGGATGCGGCCGCAGAACCTGGATCAGTACATAGGCCAGCAGCACATCCTGGGGGCTGACAAGCCCCTGCGCAAGGCGATCCTGGCGGGGCACTGCCACTCCATGATCCTGTGGGGACCGCCCGGCACCGGCAAGACCACGCTGGCCGAGCTGATGGCCCACTACTGCCAGGCCGAGGTGGAGCGGCTCTCCGCGGTCACCTCCGGCATCAAGGAGATCCGCGCCGCCATCGACAAGGCGAAGGAGAACAGCTGGCGCGGGGTGCGTACCATCCTCTTCGTGGACGAGGTGCACCGCTTCAACAAGAGCCAGCAGGATGTGTTCCTGCCCCACATCGAAGACGGCACCATCACCTTCATCGGCGCCACCACCGAAAATCCCTCGTTCGAACTCAACAACGCACTGCTCTCCCGGGCCCGGGTCTACCTGCTCAAACGGCTGGAGGAGGAGGACATCCTCGCCATGATCGATCAGGCGATGACAGACCCCCGTGGCCTCAATGACCCCAGCCTCACCTTTGCCCCCGGCGTCAAAGCGGCGCTGGCCAAAGCCGTGGATGGGGACGGGCGCAAGTCCCTCAACTACCTGGAGCTGCTGGCCGACATGGCCGAGAGTAATGGGGCAGGGGAGAGGGTGATCGACAGCGCCCTGCTCGCCGCCGTGGTGGGGGAGCATGTGGCGCGCTTCGACAAGGGCGGGGATCACTTCTACGACCTCATCTCGGCGGTGCACAAGTCCATTCGCGGCTCGGCGCCGGATGCGGCCCTCTACTGGTATGCCCGCATGGTGAGTGCCGGTTGCGATCCCCTCTATATCGCCCGCCGTTTGCTGGCCATTGCCTCGGAAGATGTGGGCAATGCCGATCCCCGTGCCATGCAGGTGGCGCTGTCTGCCTGGGACTGCTTCCACCGCATCGGTCCGGCGGAAGGGGAGCGGGCCATCGCCCAGGCCATCGTCTACCTCGCCTGCGCCCCCAAGAGCAATGCGGTCTACACCGCCTGGAAGGCGGCGCTCAATGACGCCAAAAACCTGCCGGACTTCGAGGTGCCGCCGCACCTGCGCAACGCCCCCACCAAGCTGATGAGCGAGCTCGGCTATGGCGCCGAGTACCGCTACGCCCACGACGAGCCCGGCGCCTATGCCGCCGGCGAGGAGTACTTCCCGCCAGAATTGGCCGGCAAGCACTACTACCAGCCCACCGATCGGGGCCTCGAGAAGCAGATCGCCCAGAAGCTCGATTACCTGCGCGATCTGGACCGGCAGAGCCCGCGTCAAAGAGACAAGTAAAGGCACGTTGTCCGGGCAGCATGGCGATCCCTCGGATCGGCGAAGATAAGCCTGCCGATGCCGTCAAACTTGGCAAAAACGACAGCAATACGCCCTGTTCGGGCGGGGGGGCGGTCTGCTACACTGCCCCTCTGACCCCGCTTGTCTTGGCCTTGCACCATCTTCTTGATTTAGAAGGCCCGATTCCGAAGACATAGGGGTGCGCCAACCGACGTTAACTTCCGGATCTGTTTTCTCGCCAGGGCGGATGACCCAGGCCCAGATCCCATTAAAAAAAGTAGGTAAACCATGCTGGATCCCAAATATCTGCGCAGCGATATCGAAGAAGCTGCCGCTCGTCTGGCGACACGTGGCTACGCGCTGGACGTAGCGGCTGTCAATGCTCTGGAAGAGAAACGCAAGGATCTGCAGTCCCGTACCCAGGAGCTGCAGGCCGAGCGCAACGCCCGCTCCAAGTCCATCGGTGAGGCTGCCCGTCGCGGCGAAGATGTGGCTCCGCTCAAGGCCGAAGTGACCAAGATCAACGACGAGCTGGAGACCAGCAAGGTCGAGCTCGAGACCCTGCTGGCCGACATCAAGGCCATCTCAGACGCCATCCCCAACTTGCCGAGCGACACCACCCCGGTGGGCCGCGACGAGAACGACAACGTGGAAGTACGCCGTTGGGGCACCCCGCGCGAGTTCAGCTTCCCGGTGCGCGATCACATCGATCTGGGTGAAGCGGCCAAGGGCGTGGACTTCAAGAACGGCGTCAAGCTCTCCGGTGCCCGTTTCGTGGTGATGAAGGGTCAAATTGCCCGCCTGCACCGCGCCCTGGCGCAGTTCATGCTGGATCTGCACACCCTGCAGCACGGCTACACCGAATGCTACGTGCCCTATCTGGTCAACCCGGACAGCCTGTATGGCACCGGCCAACTGCCGAAATTCTCCCAGGACCTGTTCAACACAGGTATCGAGGGCGAAGGGGAAGACGAAGGCAAGGTGCGCAAGTTCTCCCTCATTCCTACCTCCGAAGTGCCGCTCACCAACATGGCCCGCGACGAGATCTTCGACGAGCAGGAACTGCCCATCAAGATGACCGCCCACAGCCCCTGCTTCCGCTCCGAAGCCGGCTCTTATGGCCGTGACACCCGCGGCCTCATCCGCATGCACCAGTTCGACAAGGTCGAGATGGTCCAGCTGGTGCACCCGGAGAAGTCCTGGGATGCGCTGGAAGAGATGGTGGGTCACGCCGAGAAGGTGCTGCAACTGCTGGAGCTTCCGTATCGCGTGATGGCGCTCTGTACCGGTGACATGGGCTTCTGCGCCGCCAAGACCTACGATTTGGAAGTGTGGCTGCCGGCCCAGAACACCTACCGCGAGATCTCGTCCGTCTCCAACTGCACCGACTTCCAGGCGCGCCGCATGCAGGCCCGCGTGCGTGTCGACGGCAAGCCGCAACTGCTGCACACCCTGAACGGCTCCGGCCTTGCGGTAGGGCGCACCCTGGTGGCGGTGATCGAGAACTACCAGCAGGAAGACGGCCGTATCGCCATCCCGGCGGCGCTGCAGTCCTACATGGGTGGCCTGACCCACATCGGCTAAGCCCCTCTTGCTCAGCACAACGCCATGGCCATGCCATGGCGTTGTGCATTTGGGCGCCAGTCGCCCCCTCGGCAGGGGACGGGGTCGGTCTCCTTCGGCGCTCCATTGAACCTTTAACACATTTTTATCAAGCATTGCGCAATCGTTTTTGTTAGACTGCGCCGCAATTTCGCAGGACATCTTTTTCTATGGTCTGGATTGATTACGCCATCATCGGCATCGTCGGTTTCTCTGCCCTCATCAGCCTGGTGCGCGGCTTCCTGAAGGAAGCCATGTCCCTCGTCACCTGGTTCGTCGCCTTTTTCATTGCCAGCCATTTCTATCCGGATCTCGCCGTCTACTTCACCTCCTTCTCCGACGCCATGGTGCGCAACGGCCTCGCCATCGCCGCCCTGTTCGTGGCGACCCTGATCCTGGGGAGCGTGGTCAACTACGTGGTGGGCTTGCTGGTGGAAAAGACGGGACTCTCCGGCACGGATCGGGTGCTGGGGGTCTGTTTTGGCGCCATTCGCGGGGTACTGATCGTCAGTGCCCTGCTGTTTTTCATGGATACCTTCACCAGCCTCTCCCAGAGCGACTGGTGGGTGGCGTCCAAACTGGTTCCCGAGTTCAAGCCGGTGATCCAGTGGTTTTTCGGGTTCATGCTGAACTCGTCCAGTTTTCTTCAACAGGTACAGTGACTTCGAGGTAGCAAAGACATGTGCGGTATTGTCGGTATAGTTGGCACCACCCCCGTCAATCAGGCCCTCTACGACGCCTTGACGGTGTTGCAGCACAGGGGACAGGATGCCGCCGGGATCGTGACCATTGACAGTGGAAACTTCCGGCAACGCAAGGCCAACGGCCTGGTGAAGGATGTGTTTGAAGTGCGCCACATGCAGCGACTGAAGGGGCATATCGGCATAGGACATGTCAGATATCCCACCGCAGGCAGCTCCAGTGCCGCTGAAGCCCAACCTTTTTACGTGAACTCTCCCTACGGCATGGTGCTGGCCCATAACGGCAACCTCACCAACGCCAAGGATCTCAAGGAGCAGCAGTTCAAGGTGGCTCGCCGCCACATCAACACCACCTCGGATTCCGAAGTGCTGCTGAACGTGCTGGCCCACGAGCTGGATCTGTGCGACAAGATGGCGCTGCGGCCGGAAGACATCTTCTCTGCGGTACGCAAGGTGCACCAGCAGATCCGTGGCGCCTATGCGGTGGTCTCGCTGGTGATTGGCCACGGTCTCATCGGCTTCCGCGATCCCAACGGCATCCGCCCGCTGATCCTGGGTCGTCGCGCTGACGAGCAGGGCCAGGTGGAGTACATGCTCGCCTCCGAGAGCGTGGCGCTTGACGCCATCGGCTTCGAGACGGTGCGTGACGTCGCTCCGGGCGAGGCCATCTACATCACAGAGCAGGGCCAGCTCTTCTCCGAGCAGTGTGCGGAAAACCCGCAGATGAGCTCCTGCATCTTCGAGTACGTCTACTTCGCACGCCCCGATTCCTGCATCGACAAGGTCTCCGTCTATGCCGCCCGTCTCAACATGGGCCGCAAGCTGGGCAAGAAGATTGCACGGGAGTGGGAAGATCTCGACGTGGACGTAGTCATCCCCATCCCCGAGACCTCCTGTGACGTGGCGCTGGAAATCGCCCACACCCTGGGCCTGCCTTACCGTCAGGGCTTCGTGAAGAACCGCTACATCGGCCGTACCTTCATCATGCCGGGCCAGACCCAGCGCAAGAAGTCGGTGCGTCGCAAGCTCAACGCCATCAGCTCCGAATTCAAGGGCAAGAAGGTGTTGCTGGTGGATGACTCCATCGTCCGTGGCACCACCTCCGAGCAGATCATCCAAATGGCCCGTGAAGCAGGGGCGGCCAAGGTCTACTTCGCCTCGGCGGCACCGGAAATCCGCTTCCCCAACGTCTACGGCATCGACATGCCCACTGCCAACGAGCTGATCGCCCACGGCCGTGAAGTGGAAGAGGTGTGCAAGCTGATTGGCGCCGATGGCCTGATCTTCCAGGATCTGGAAGATCTGGAAGAGGCGGTGCGGGAGATCAACCCCGAGCTGCGCCACTTCGAGACCTCGGTGTTCAATGGCCACTACGTCACCTCGGATGTGGATCAGGGTTATCTGGACCACCTGAACGCCCTGCGCAGCGACGACAACAAGGCGGTGCGCGAGTGGCAGGAAGGGACCAGCAACCTGGAGATCTTCAACGAAGGCAGTTAAACGTTTTCTGATTGCCATCGTGATGAACAACAGGGGGGCCTAGGCCCCCCTGTTGCATTGATGCTCTTACTCGCCAGTAAGGGGAGGCCCTCAGGCCAGATCTTCCCCGTGGCTGGCGATGACCTTCTGGTACCACCAGAACGACTTCTTGCGCCTGCGCGCTAGGGTGCCCTGGCCGGCATCGTCCCTGTCCACATGGACGAAGCCGTAGCGCTTGCTCATCTCGCCGGTGGAGGCGGAGACCAGATCGATGCAGCCCCAGCTGGTGTAGCCCAAGAGTGGCACTCCGTCTTCGATGGCATCCCCCATGGCGCGGATGTGCGCGCGCAGGTAGTCGATGCGATAGTCGTCCACTATCTCGCCATCGGCGTTGATCTCGTCCATGGCCCCCAGGCCGTTCTCCACTAGGAACAGGGGTTTCTGGTAGCGATCGTACAGGCTGTTCATGGTGATGCGAAGGCCGAGCGGGTCTATTCCCCAGCCCCACTGGCTCACCTCGATGTGGGGGTTTCGCAGGGATTTGACCACGTTGGCGGCGCTGGTGTTGCCCGCGTTCATGTCAGCCGAGGCGCAGCGGGAGGCGTAGTAGCTGAAGGAGACGAAATCGACGCTGTGTGTGAGGATCTCATCATCCTCCGGCGCCTTGACGAGCTGGATCCCCTTCTCCCGAAACACCCGGGCGGCATAGGCCGGGTAGGCACCTCTCGCCTGCACGTCGATGAACAGCAGGTTTTCCCGCTCCTTTTGCAGCGCGGCCCAGACATCTTCCGGCTTGCAGGAGTAGGGGTAGAAGCTGCCCCCCGCCAGCATGCAGCCCACCTGGTTGGCCGGATTGACCTCGTGGGCAATTTGGGTCGCCAGGGCGCTCGCGACCAGCTCGTGGTGGGCCGCCTGGTATTTGACCTGCTCCTGGTGCTCCCCTTTCTCGAACACCAGCCCCGCCCCGGAGAAGGGGCTGTGCAGCAGTATGTTGATCTCGTTGAAGGTGAGCCAGTACTTCACCAGGCCGTCGAATTGCTCGAAGCAGGTGCGGGCATAGCGGGTGAAAAAGTCCACCATCTGGCGGTTGCGCCAAGAGCCGTACTCCACCACCAGGTGCATGGGCACGTCGAAGTGGCACAGGGTCACCAGGGGCTCGATGTTGTACTTTCTGCACTCCTCGAACAGCGCCCGGTAGAAGGCGATGCCCTCGGGGTTGGGTTCTTGCTCGTCACCCCTGGGGTAGAGCCGGCTCCAGGCGATGGAGGTGCGAAACACGGTGAAGCCCATCTCTGCCATCAGGGCGATGTCTTCTTTGTAGCGGTGGTAGAAATCGATGGCCTCGTGGCTTGGGTAGAACTCGTCATCCCGCAGGGTGAAGCGCTTCTCCTGGCCAAGCTTGACCGCCATGCGGTTGGCGCCATGGGGGATCATGTCGACCGTGGTCAGCCCCTTGCCCCCCTCGCGATGGCCGCCTTCCGCCTGGTTGGCGGCCAGGGCGCCGCCCCAGAGGAAATCCTGGGGAAATCTGGTTATCGACATCGGTTACCTCTTGTCATGTCGGATGATTTGAATTCACAGGCTGGCGGCCGGCTGGCCCGGCATGGCCGCGTCGGCCCGGGCTGGCGTCTGGGAAGCCTGCTCCTGCACCGGTATGTCTTCAAAGCCCATCACCAGGGTCAGCACGAAGGAGAGCACCACTGAGAGCGCCATCACGGCGAACACCCAGGCGATGCTCATGGGGTTGGCCGGATCGAAGAACTGCACGCTGGTGAAGAGCCCGGGGGCCGCCATGGAGTGGCTGGCGAGCCCGGCCATGCCCGCGACGGCGCCGCAGATGAAACCGCTGATGAGGCTGGCGATGAGGGGGCGCTTCAATCGCAGGGCGACGCCGTAGAGGGCGGGTTCGGAGATCCCCGCCATGATGGCGGAGGCGGCCGCCGCCAGCGCGGTCTGGCGCAGCTCGGGGTTTTTGGTGCGCCAGGCGACGGCCAGGGAGGAGCCGCCGAGGGAGAGGTTGGCGCCTATCTCGGAGGGCATCACCATACCTTCCTTGCCGGTTTCGGCGATGGTCTGGATGATGGTCGGGGTGAAGACGCGGTGCATGCCGGTCATCACCAGCAGAGGCCAGAGCGCGCCCATGATGGCCACCGACAGCCAGCCCAGGTAGTCGTGGACCGTGTAGACCAGGCCCGAGATGGCGGTGCCAATCCAGATGCCGATGGGGCCGATGAGCAGGATGGCGAGCGGCGCCGCAATCAGCACTATCAGCATGGGCTTCAAGAAGTTCTTGGTCACTGCCGGGGTGATGCGATCGACCCAGCGCTCTATGTAGGAGAGGCACCAGGTCATCACCAGGGCCGGGATCACTGTGTAGGTGTATTTCACCGCGGTGACCGGGATCAGGGCGAAGGTCACCTGCTCCCCCTCGGCGGCCCTGGCCATCAGCTCGATGAAGCTGGGGTGCACCAGCACGCCGGCGATGGC
This sequence comes from Aeromonas sp. S2(2024), assembly GCF_041402505.1. Classification (NCBI taxonomy): domain Bacteria; kingdom Pseudomonadati; phylum Pseudomonadota; class Gammaproteobacteria; order Aeromonadales; family Aeromonadaceae; genus Aeromonas; species Aeromonas sp. S2(2024). Next base: position 221,782 of record NZ_JBGLRL010000002.1, on the reverse strand, counting down.
GATGGCGAGCGACATATTGGTCTTGAACTTGACGGCGGCGGAGGCGGCCACCATCAGGGGCAGGAAGAAGAAGGCGCCGTCACCGGCCACAGTGAGTATGGTGAGGGTCGAGGAGCCTTTCTCAAGCACGCCGGTCATCTCCAGCACCATGGCCAGCAGCTTGAGCATGGAGCCACCGATGATGGCCGGGATGAGCGGCGACATGGTGCCGATCAGGGCGTCGAGGATGGCGGCGCCCAAGCTGCGCAGGCTGAAACCTGGCTTGGCCGCTGACAGGTCTTCCTGTGCGCCTTCCGGCAACTGGACAAGCACCTCGCGATAGGCGTGGGAGACCATGTTGCCGATGATCACCTGGCACTGGTTATCACTGCTGACCACCCCAAGTACCCCGGCAGTGGCCTTGAGCATTGGACTGTCCACCAGGGCGGGGTCTTGCAGCACGAAGCGCAGGCGCGTCATGCAGTGGGTCACGGCGACGATGTTGCCGGTTCCGCCGAGGGCCGTGATGACCTTGCCGGCCAGGGCCGCGTAGTTCTTTGACATCTAGTCGTATCCTTTTTACCAAATGAGGCTTGTCTAACCCCGTCATTGACGACGGGAAGAACGGGAATGAAACTGCATTGTGGAACCGGTTCCACATAGCATGCTCAGTTTCATGCTCACAGACAAGACGGTCGCACCGCCATTGTGCAGAAGCGTGAATGGGATCACTGAAAGGGGGGGCCGGCGCCCATTCTCGTTAGCACAAGCGGGTCCCGTGCAGTACACTGCGGCCCGTCGAGAAGAGGGGAAGATGATGACGACTATGCTGGAGGTGGCGAAGCGGGCAGGGGTGTCGAAGGCGACTGTCTCCCGGGTGCTGTCGGGCAATGGCTATACCAGTCAGGAGACCCGGGATCGGGTGTTCCAGGCCATAGAGGAGAGCGGCTATCGCCCCAACCTGCTGGCCAGGCAGCTGGCCACCAAAAACACCCAGACTCTGGGCCTGGTGGTGACCAACACCCTCTATCACGGCGTCTATTTCAGCGAGTTGCTCTCCCACGCGGCGCGGCTGACCGAAGATCGGGGCCGCCAGCTGATCCTGGCCGACGGCAAGCACAGCGCCGAGGAGGAGCGACAGGCCATCCAGTACCTGCTCGACTCCCGCTGTGACGGCGTCATCATCTACCCGCGTTTTCTCAGCGTCGAGGAGATGGACGAGCTCATCGAGCAGCACTCCCAGCCCATCATGGTGCTCAACCGGCGGCTGCGGCGCCACCCGGCGCACTGCGTCTACTCCGATCAGCAGGCTGCCGCCGCTGCCGTGGTGGACAGGCTGGTCGGGATGGGGCACAGCGGCATCGCCTTCATCACGGGCTCGGCGGATTCCCCCACCGGCATGGAGCGTCTCGCCGGCTACCGCGAGGCCCTTGCCCGGCACGACATTCCCGTGCAAGAGGCGCTGATCGCCCCCGGCAAGTGGACGCCCGCCTGCGGCGCGGCCGCCGTCTCGACCCTGCTGGCGCGCGGGATGAGCTTCAGTGCCCTGATCGCCAGCAACGATGACATGGCGATCGGTGCCATCAAGCAGTTGCACGAGTGCGGCGTGTCGGTGCCGGAGCAGGTCTCCGTGGTGGGGTTCGACGACATCGCCCTGGCTCCCTACGTCATTCCGTCGCTGGCCAGCGTCAAGATGCCGGTGACCGAGATGATCCAGGAGACCATCAACCGGTTGATCACCATGGTAGAGGAGGGGGAGCCCGAGGCGCTGCCCTCTTTCAGTGGCAAGCTGGTCCGGCGCGATTCCCTCAAGCGCCTGCTGGAGTGAAGCGGCCTCTGCGCTGGGCAGGCGGGGCGGGATCCGTTAGCATGGGCCCCCTTCGCGGGCCTCGCCCGCCGCATCAATATATGCCAATCAAGACCAACCAGAGAGTACAAGAGTTCAGATGGATGACCTGCTAGCCCCCGTGCGCCAATTTCTGCATTGTGAGACCCCGGATGAGTGGGTGGAGATGGCGCGGGATCCCGCCCAATTGCCGACCCTGCTCATCGATCACGCCAACTGCGAGAACAAGGCCGCCCTGACGGCCCACAGCCTGGTGCGCCGCTACTGCCTGCCCAAGGAGAAGCGCCACCTGCTGCCCAAGCTCGAATTTTACCGTGAGCTGGATGCCATCCCCGAGAAGGCCGAGATCCTCGGCAAACGCACCATGGGCGAGTCCGACAGAAGCGTGTTCGCCGAGCTCGAGCGCAACCCCCTGCTGTTCCCCATGGTGCGGCTCATTCAAGAAGAGCTGCACCACTTCGAGCAGGTGCTGGAGATCATGCAGGCCCGCGGCATCCCCTACGGCCCCGTCACCGCCTCCCGCTATGCCCGCAGCCTGCTGGCCCACGTGCGCACCTACGAGCCGGCGGCCGTGGTGGACAAGATGATCATCGGCGCCTACATAGAGGCGCGCTCCTGCGAGCGCTTTGCCAAGATTGCCCCTCATCTTGACGAGGAGCTGGGCCGCTTCTATGTCTCCCTGCTGCGCTCGGAGGCGCGCCACTACCAGGACTATCTGGCACTGGCGGAGCAGTATGCGGGAGAGGATATCAGCGAGCGGGTCGCCTATTTTGGCCGGATTGAAGCCGAGCTTATCTGCTCGCCGGACCCGCAGTTCAGGTTCCATAGCGGCCTGCCTGTCAGATCTGACAGTTGTTGAGCCCAGAGGGGCTGCCTACTATCTCGGTGTTCCTACTACGAGCGACGCAATCACTTTTTTGAGCGCAATCCCCCGGCGACTGATGTGACATCAGGCCGGGTTTTTTTATGCCCGGCCCATGGGCCTGAGGGGGAACGGCTGGGGATCAGCGGCGGTATTCGTTGTTGTAGTTCTGGATGAGGCGGCGGGTCACGTCGTGCTGGGGATCGGCGAAGACCCGCAAGGTCTTGCCGCGCTCCACCACCCGGCCCTCGTGCATCACCAGCACCTCGTCGCTGATGTGGCTGACGATGCCCAGATCGTTGGCCACCAGCACATAGCTCAGCCCCATGGTCTCCTGCATCTCCAGCAGCAGGTTGATGATCTGGGAGCGCACCGAGATGTCCAGGGTGGAGAGCGCCTCATCCGCGACCACGATTTTCGGGTTGAGGATCAGCGCACGCGCCAGCCCCACCCGCTGCTGCTGACCGGCGGAGAGCATCTGTGGGTAGAAGAGGGCGTGATCTGCCAGCATGCCCACCATGCGCAGGGTCTGGATCACCTTCTCCCGACGCTCCTCCTCGCTCAGGGCCGTGTTGAGGCGCAGCGGCGTCTCCAGGATCTGGCCGACCCGAATTTTTCGGTTGAGCGAGGTGTTGGGGTCCTGGAAGATCATCCGCAGCAGCTTGCAGCGGGTCTGATAGTCACCGTGAACCAGGGGCTGCCCCTCGATGGCGATCTCGCCGCCGCTCGGCTCTATCATGCCGGCCAGGATCCGCGCCAGCGTGCTCTTGCCCGAGCCTGCCTCCCCGACGATGGCTAGGGTCTGGCCCACCCCGAGATCAAACGACAGGGGCTTGATGGCCTCCACCGCCTGGCGCCGAAACAGGCCGGTGCGGTTCTGATAGGTCTTGCACAGGCCCCTGACCTGCAACAGGGCGGGTTCGATCACAGGCTTGGCTCCTTCATGACAACATTCACGTTCAGGCTCATTTCTTTGGCTCTTCCATGTTCAAGGGGAAGTGGCAGCTGGGGCATGGATGTCCCTTGGCCTAGCTGATTGGGCATGGAATGGTGATGACTCGGGTTCATTTCTTCGGCTCTTCCATGTTCAAGGGGAAGTGGCAGTTTAGAAATGGATGTCCCTTGGCCTTGCTGATTGGGCATGGGCTGGTGATGACTCGGGCTCATTTCTTCGGCTCTTCCATGTTCAAGGGGAAGTGGCAGCTAAATTGGTGTCCCTTTACCTTGCTCATCAGCGGGGTCTGCACGCACTGCTTCTGGGCATAGGGACAGCGGGGGCCGAGGCGGCAGCCGATGGGCAGGTGCTGCAGGGGGGGGATCACCCCGGGCAGGGTCTCGAGCCGGGACTTGTGGCGCACCAGCTTGTCGAAGTCGGGAATGGACTTGAGCAGGGCATCCGTATAGGGGTGACGGGGGGATTCGAGGATCTGATCCCGGGTGCCCACCTCCACCATCTGGCCGCAGTACATGATGTTGATGGTGTCGGTCAGGTTCGCGATAGCGGCGATGTCGTTGCTGATGATGAGGATGGTGGTGTTGCCCAGCTTGTTCATCTTGTCCAGCAGCCGCAGGATCTGGGAGTGGGTGGTGGACTCCATGGCGCTGGTGGGTTCATCCGCCACCAGCAGCCGCGGCTGATTGGCGATGGCCATGGCGATCATCACCTTCTGGCACATGCCGTCCGACAGCTCGTGGGGATAGGCCCGCATCACCTTGCGGTGATCCTTGACCCCGACCCGGTGCAAGAGGGCGATGGCCCGCTTCTTGCGCCACTGGAAGCGCTGCCAGAACTTGCCGGCGAAGGCGCTGGTGGGAATGGCCTCTTCCAGCTGGGTGCCTATCTCTTCCGAGGGGTCGAGACAGCTGATGGGGTCCTGGAAGATCATGGCGATCTCGCGGCCCATGATGCGACGCCGCTCCTTGGGGGCCATGGTCAGCAAGTCCATGTCGTTGAAGCGCATCCGGTCGGCACGCACCGTCCAGTTGTCCTTCTGGATGCCGACGATCACCTTGGCCACCAGGCTCTTGCCCGAGCCCGATTCTCCTACCAGGCCGCGGATCTCCCCCTCGTTCAGGGTCAGGCTGACCCTGTCCACCGCCTTGACCTTGCCCTGGGGAGTGTCGATCTCGATGGTCAGGTTGCGTATATCAAGCAAGGGCATGATGATTTCCCCCTTTTAACGGCGCGAGGGTGACTGTATCGGCTCGTGACGGCTGGGCCTGAACGCTGTACCGGCGTGAACCCGGAACCATGAGGCTGCCTCTCTTCAATGATACCCCCATCAGTCGTTCCCCTCTTTAAGCGCTTCGCGAATGCCTTCACCCACCAGGTTGGTCACCAGCACGCTGAACAGGATGGCCATGCCCGGCAGGGTCACCGTCCAGGGGGCCAGATAGATGAGATCGCTCGAATCCGCCAGCATGGCGCCCCACTCCGGCTGGGGTGACTGGGCCCCGAGGCCGAGGAAACCCACCGCCGAGATATCCAGGATGGCGGCAGAGAGGGTGCGGGTGGTCTGGGTCACCAGGGTTTCCACTATGTTCGGCAGTATGGCCAGACGCATGATCCGCAAGGGGGGCGAGCCGTCAAGGCGGCTTGCGATGATGTACTCCTTCTGCATCTCGGCGTGGACGGCGTTGTAGGTCGCCCGGATGAAAGGCGGTATCAATGCCAGCGTGATGGCGATCAGGGTATTGAACAGCCCGGGCCCCAGGATGGCGACCACTATGATGGCCAGCAGCAGGGAGGGGATGGAGAGCAGGGTATCGAGCAGGTGATGGAGCACGCTCGACTTCACCCCCTTGCTCATGCCGCCGAGGATGCCGATGGCGGAGCCGACGAGGAGCGCTATCACCACCACCAGCAAGGCGTTGCCGAAGGTGAGGCGGGCCCCCACCACCAGGCGGGAGAGGATGTCGCGGCCCAGATCGTCGGTGCCGAGGAAGTAGTCAATGTTCCCCGTGCTGGCCCAGGAGGGGGCCAGCAGCAGGCGGCCGCTGTGCTGATCATCGATGCCGTAGGGCACCACCAGGGGGCCCACCAGGGTGATGAGCAGCAGCAGGCCGAAGCACCAGAGCCCCCCCATGGCCAGCGGATTGCGGCGATAGGAGGCCCAGGTCTGCTCCAGGGGGGAGAGGATCTTGAGCTCCGGATAGATGTTCGATTTATCGTGCATGATGCAGGCTCCAGCCCTGGCCCCAGTTCAGGCAATAAGCGAGTTCAGTCTTGTTTTGCATAGAGTTCTTTGCGTCGTGCCGGATACATGATGGTGGTCAGCAACTCGGTGCTGACGCTGATGAAGATGACGAAGCTGGCCACCACCAGGAAGGCGCCGCGGATGGCGGCATAGTCCTGCAGCGCTATGCTGCTCACCAGCCAGCGGCCGATCCCGGGCCAGTCGAACACCACCTCGGTGATCATGGCGGAGGTGAGCACGCTGCCGAGCTGCAGGCCGAGCAGCGGCAACACCGGCGGCAGGGCATTCTTGAGGCCGTGGCGCCAGACGATCTGGCGGCGGGAGAGGCCGCGGCTGGCGGCGGCCTTGATGTAGTTCTGCTTCATCACGTCGATGAGGGAGCTGCGCACGTGGCGGATCACCTCTGTGGTGGGCACCACGGCTAGCACCAGAGACGGCAGCACCAGGTGACGCAGGGCGTCATGCAGCGCCGCCTCGCGCCAGGGCTCCTGGCTCATCAGCACGTCGACGATGGCGATCCCCGTGATGGAGGGAACGTCGTAGAGCAGGCTGATCTGACCCGAAGAGGGCAGCCAACCGAGATCCAGGGAGAAGAACATCACCATCAGCAGCGCCAGCCAGAAGACGGGCACGGCGTAGCCGATGAGGCCGGCGGCCATGATGGAGAGATCCAGACCGCGCCCCTGATAGAGGGCCGCCAGGGTCCCGAGCGGGATCCCCACCAGCAGCGAGATGGTAAAGGCCGCGAGACAGAGGGTCAGGGTCGCCGGGAAGTAGTGGCGGATCTCGTCCAGCACCGGCAGGCCGGAGACGCTGGAGAGGCCGAAATCCCCTTCGACGATGCGCTGCAGAAAGTCAGGATAGCCGTGCCAGAAGTCCAGCACCTGGCCGATGAGGCGAAACTCCAGCAGATAGGCCCCCAGCGTCAGCACCAGCAGGGTGATCACCAGCAGGGTGATGCGGCGCAGAATATAAAAAAACATGCTTATGCCTCCGCGTGCGGGTGCGTCGATGGGAAGGGAGGCCAGATGCCACCTGTGGGATGGATGTCAGCCATGTTCACTCCCGATGGGCCTGGTTGAAGGTGGTGCCGCCAAAGGGCATGAGGGTCAGCCCCTGGATGTCGCTGCGGCTCACCTGGGTGCGCAGGGCATGAGCCAGCGGGATGAGCGGCAACTGTTCGTTGAGCAGCGACTGGGCATAGTAATAGTTGCGCAAGCGGAACGCGAGTTGCGGGGTGGTTACCGCATCGTCCAGCAGTTGATCGAAGGCGGGGCTGCACCAGCGGCTGTAGTTGTTGCCCCGCTCGACGGCGGCGCAGCTCAGCAACTGGCGGAAGAAGTTGTCCGGATCCGCGTTGTCGGCGATCCAGCCGGAGAGCAGGCTGTCATATTGTCCCTTGGCGAGCCGGGTCTCGATGACCGGCCAGGCCTGCTGCACTATCTTGAGCTTCACCCCTATCTTGGCGAGATCGCTGCGCATCAGCTGGGCGGTCTTGAGGCCGTCCGGGTTGTAAGGGCGGGCACCGGGCTGCACCAGTACCTGCATCTCGAACCCGTTCGGGTAGCCAGCATCCCTGAGCAGCTGACGGGCGAGCGTCAGGTCTGGCTTGCGCTGGGTCAGGGAGGGGTTGTAGCCCCAGGAGAGCGGCGGCAGCAGGCTGGCGGCAGGCTGGCCGGTCTCGAAATAGACCGCCTGCAGCAGGTTTTGCACGTTGATGGCGCTGGCCAGCGCCTGGCGCACCTGTACCTTGTTGAAGGGGGCCTTGCGGGTGTTGAGGGCGAGGAAGGCGACGTTCATGCCCGACTGTACCGACAGGTTGAGGTGAGCGTCCCTGTCGATCACCGACAGCTGGCTGGCGGAGGGGGTACTCATCACGTCGCACTCGCCGGTCAACAGCTTGGCGAGCCGCTTGGACGACTTGGGGGTGATGTCGTAGATGAGCTGCTCAATCTTCGCCTCGCCGCCCCAGTAGCCAGGGTGGCGCAGGTAGCGCACGAACTCGTTGTGACGGTACTCCTTGAAGCTGAAGGGCCCGGTACCTATGGGTTGACTGTCCAGCAACTCGGGGGTGCCGGCCTTGTCCATCTGCTCGCCATATTCGGCCGAGAGCACGATGGCGTAGTCGCTGGCCAGGGTCGCGAGGAAGGAGGCATCCGGCCGGTTCAGCTCGAACACCACCTCATGGGGGCCCTTTTTGTAGACCCGCTTGATGAGGCTGGTCAGCCCCAGACTGTGAAAATAGGGGTACTCGCCACCCGAGATGCGGTGGAAGGGATGCTGTTCGTCCAACAGGCGATGATAGGTGAACAACACGTCGTCGGCGTTGAAATGGCGTGTCGGATTGAACCAGGGGGTGTGATGGAAGGTCACGCCCTTGCGCAGGGTCAGGGTATAGGAGAGGCCATCTTCGCTGCTGCGCCAGTGGGTGGCGAGGCCCCCCTCGATGCTGAGGGTATTGGCATTGACCTCGAGCAGGCGATCGTAGAGCGGGCGGGCGCTGGCATCCAGGGTCGCCTCGGCATTGGCAAGCTGCGGGTTGAAGGATCTGGGCGCCCCGTCGGCACAATAGATGAGCCCGGTCCTGGAGGCATCGTCTTGTTTCTGACAGCCGGTGACCAGTACCAGGAGACCGAGCAGCAGTGGTGTGAGCATTCTCATGTTGGAACCATGTTTTCAGACAGAGTTGCCCGCCAGAGGGCGAGCGCGTTGCGGGATCCTGTCGGGCAGGAACTCCCATCGGGATGTGCGAACATCCCGTTCGTCAATTCCCTCGAGCAGCTGGCATTGGCTCCTGAAGGGGGATGGCTCGGGGTCAGTCGTTGTCCGCATTGCCATTGTTGTCATCCCCGTCGAGCAGCTGGTATTTACGCAGCATGCCCCTGAACTGGTGGTAGCTCAGGGTCAGCAATTGGGCGGCTTTGCGCTGATTATACTGGGATTGCTGCATCGCTTGCTTGAGTAAATTAATCTCGTATTCCGCGACCGCTCCCTTGAGATCCAGCGGCAGGCTGATGGCCTGGGGGCCGCTTGCTGAGGCCGCCTCGGTGGCAACCGGGGACGGGGTGCCGGTTCGGGGGCGCCAGGGGGAGTCGAAGGGGTTGATCACCAGCTCCGAGAGCGGCAACTGCGGGTTGCCCTGACGATAGAGGCTGCGCTCCACCACGTTCTTGAGCTCGCGCACGTTGCCGGGCCAGGGGTAGTCTTGCAGCAACTGGGTCGCCTTGCGGGAGAAGCCGGCAAACAACGGATACCCCAGCTCCCGGGTCATGCCGTGGGCGAAGTGCTCCGCCAGCATCAGTATGTCCTCCCGTCGCTCCCGCAGCGGGGGCAGGGTGATGACATCGAAGGCCAACCGGTCCAGCAGATCGTGACGAAACTGTCCCCGGGCCGCCAGCTGCGGCAGATCCTCGTTGGTGGCGCACACCAGGCGCACATCCACCTTGAGCGCCTTGGCACCGCCGACGCGCTCGAATTCACCGTACTCGATGACCCGCAGCAGCTTCTCCTGCACCCGGGCGCTGGTGGTGGCCAGCTCGTCGAGGAACAGGGTGCCGCCATCGGCTCGCTCGAACCGGCCCTGATGACGCTTGGCTGCGCCGGTGAAGGAGCCCGCCTCGTGGCCGAACAGCTCGGTTTCCAGCAGGCTCTCGCTCAAGGTGGCGCAGTTGATAGTGACAAAGCTTTGATCCCAGCGATCCGAGAGATAATGTAGGCGGTGGGCGATGAGCTCCTTGCCGGTCCCCCGCTCGCCGATAATAAGCACAGGTTTGCGCAGGGGGGCGAGTCGCGAGGTCTGCTCGATGATTTCTAGAAACGCGTTGGACTCACCCAACAGACTTTCCGTGGCCGTGGTCATCCTGATCCCTGTTCGTTGAAAAATCTGGTTAATCTTACCAAAAGTTGGTTATTTTTATCATCTCTTGTTCTGGGCATCTTGCAACTCATGGAGAGTGCCCATATAAATCAACAAGTTAATTATTGTTCCAGATTGGCACACAAGTTGCCATTGTCAATGGAGAAACAACCCAATGCCCATCACAGGAGTAGAACCATGAGTATTTTTTCCCGCCTGGCCGACATCATCAATTCCAATCTGACGTCCCTGCTGGACAAGGCCGAGGATCCCCAGAAGATGGTGCGCCTGATCATCCAGGAGATGGAAGATGAACTGGTGAAGGAGCGCTCCAACCTGGCCCGCTTCCTCGCCAACCAGAAAGAGATCGGCCGTCAGGTCAGCCGCCATCAGGAGCGGGTGAACGAATGGCAGGCCAAGGCCGAGCTGGCCCTGACCAAGGGGCGCGAGGATCTGGCCCGTGCTGCCCTCATAGAGAAGAACAAGCAGAGCGAGCTGGCCGAGGCGCTCTATCGCGAGCAGCAGGCGGTGGACAGCGGCATCGACAAGCTGGGCGACGAGATCCGCCAGCTGGAAGCCAAGCTCGAAGACGCCCGTGCCCGCCAGAAGGCGATGGCCATTCGCAGCGAAGCGGCCAGCAGCCGCCTGAACGTGCAAAGCCAGGTGGCCCGTGGCGACAGCCAGGCCGTGGTCAGCAAATTTGAGCGCATGGAGCGTCGCATCGACGAGATGGAAGCCCGTGCCGATCTGGGACAGTCCGACAAGGCCCTGGCCCAGCAGTTTGCCGAGCTGGAAGCGGACGATCAAATCAGCAAAGAGCTCGAGGCCATGCGCCAGAAGCTGGGTCAAGGCGATACCACGCCGAAACAGGGGGAGTAACAGATGGAAGATCTGCTGGGTGTATTGATGGTTCCCATGGTGGTCTTCATGGTGGTGGTGGCCCCCATCTGGCTGGTGCTGCACTACCGCGCAAAGGGACGCATTGGTGCCGGTCTTGCCGATGACGAGCGTGAACAGCTGCAGGGGCTGCTGGTGCGTGCCGAGAAGATGCAGGAGCGGGTCGGCGCCCTGGAGTCGATTCTGGATGCGGAAGTGCCGGGCTGGAGGAACAAGGTATGACACAGTGGAGCAAAGAGGGGCGCAACCTCTATCGTGATCCCCAGCGCGGCAAGATAGCCGGGGTCTGCGCCGGCCTTGCCGACTACTTCGGAGTGGAGACCTGGATCGTGCGGCTGTTGGCCATCAGCGGCCTCATCTTCGCCGGTTTCATCACCTTCACCGCCTACGTTGCAGCCTGGTTTCTGCTCGACAAGAAGCCAGTCACCCTCTACGCCCAGGAGGATGCCGATTTTGCCGAGGTGCGCATGAAGGCGCGCAGCTGGCAGGCCGGTGTCACTCCCCATCAGGCGCTCGGTCGCATCGCCCAGGAGCTAGACGCGCTCGAGCCTAGGGTGCAGCGTCTCGAGAAGCTGGTGACCTCCAAGGAGTTCACCCTGCAGCGCGAGTTCAGCAAACTCTGAGTACCACAGGGCTGCGGGGCCATGGCCCCGGCCCTTATCCCCATGGTTCGGCTGTGACAGGAGAAAAAGACCCGCCTTGATACGCAACAAACTCGAACAGTCATGGTCTGTGCTTCAGCACAAGGCCTTTGAGGTGGTGAACCGGGCTCGGGATCGCCACATCCGGCTGGCGGTCACCGGCCTGTCGCGCAGCGGCAAGACCGCCTTCATCACGGCGCTGGTGAACCAGCTGGAGCACGCCGCCATCGACGGCCGTCTGCCCCTGTGGGATGCCCATCGTCAGGGGCGGATCCTCGGTGCTCGCCGGGTTCCCCAGCAAAACGCCCACATCCCCACCTTCCCCTACGAGCGGGGCCTCGATGCCCTGTTTGGTGACCCCCCAGCCTGGCCTGAGCCGACACGTGGGGTGGCCGAAGTGCGCCTGGAAATCCGCTACCGCACCCGTCACCCCTTGCGCCGGCACCTGGGGGAGATCTCCACCCTTTATGTGGATCTGGTGGACTACCCAGGCGAGTGGTTGCTGGACTTGCCGCTGCTGGATCTGAGCTACGAGCAGTGGAGCGAGCAGGTGGCAAACCAGTTGCGTCGCCCCGAGCTGCAGGCCCTGGCCGCCGACTGGCTGACCCCCGGCTGGCAGGCCGAGCAAGCCTTCGAGGAGCGGCCAGCGAGCGAGCTGGCGGCCCGTTACACCGACTATCTGCATGCCTGCAAGCAGGAGCTCGGGCTGCACCTCATCCAGCCGGGCCGTTTCGTGCTGCCGGGGGAGTATGCCGGGGCGCCGCTGCTGCAATTCGTGCCCTGGGTGTGGGACAAGCCAGCCCGGGAGCCCGCCGATGGCACCCTCTACGCCACCTTCAAGCAGCGCTTCGAGCAGTACAAGCAGCATCTGGTGCAGGGCTTCTACGAGCAGCACTTCGCAGGCTTCGATCGCCAGATAGTGCTGGTGGACTGCCTGGCGCCCCTCAACGCCGGGGCCGCCAGCTTTGGTGACATGCAGCAGGCCATCGCCCGCATCATGGAAAGCTTCGCCTATGGCAAGAGCAACTGGTGGCGCCGGCTGTTCTCCCCACGCATCGACAAGCTGTTGTTCGTGGCGAGCAAGGCCGATCACGTCACCCCGGAGCAGCACGCGCCCCTGGTCTCCCTGCTCCAGCATCTGGTGAGCAGCGGCCGGGGTCAGGCCCGCTTCGAGGGGATAGAGACCGAATGCCTGGCGCTGGCCGCCATCAAAGCCACCGAGGTGGGCAAGGGGGTCGCGAATGGTCGCGAGTTCCCGGCCATTCGCGGCACCAGTCTCGCCGGGGAGCCGCTCTTGCTCTTCCCGGGGGAGGTGCCACCCCATATTCCACCTGCTCAGTGGTGGAGTACCCAGGGCTTCGATTTTCAGGCATTTCGCCCCATGCCCATGAGCGCCCATCAGGCGCTGCCCCATATCCGGCTGGACGCGGCACTGGAGTTCTTGCTCGGGGATCACCTCGAATAACCGGCGCCGCACCAAGGAGCAGACAACAAGATGAACGATCAGACAACACAGAAGGTGCCGCTGCAAGGCAAGGTGATCCTGGAGCCGACCCTGTCGGTGGCGAGCGAGACGCCGCCCCCGGCACCGGCCCAGCGGCTGGAAGAGGAGAGCTTCGAGCGACTCGAGGCGCTGGACGAGCTCACCGAGGTCGAACCCGCGCTCACTGTCAGGCCTCGCCGTCGTCATCGCCTGCTGGCCTGGGGGTTGGGGGCGGTCGGTCTGCTCTCCCTGGGCCAGTTTGGCGCCTTTCTCTACGACCAGTTTCTCACCACCCCGCTCTGGGGCGGCGCCTGGCTGCTGGCTTCGGGTCTGGTGGCGGTGGGCACGGCCGGCGTGGTCGGGCGCGAGTGGCTGCGGCTGCGCACCCTCAAGCGGCGCCAGGATGTGCGCTCAAGGGCCGAAGATCTGCTCGCCCATCAGGGGGTGGGGCAGGGGCAGGCATTCTGCGAGGCCCTGGCCGAGAAGAGCTGCGACAAGGGGCGGGAGGGATATAGCACCTGGCTGGCCCAGCTCGATGAGAGCCACAGCGATCGGGAGGTGCTGACCCTCTACAGCCAGCTGGTGCTGGGGGAGCGGGATAAACTCGCCCAGGCCCGGGTCGCCAAGTGGTCCGGGGAGGCCGCGGTGCTGGTGGCCCTGAGCCCGCTCGCCACCGTCGACATGATGCTGATGCTCTGGCGCAACCTGCGGATGATCGAGGACATCGCCGATGTCTACGCCATCGAGCTCGGCTACTGGAGCCGCATTCGCCTCATCCGCCAGGTGTTTCGCAACATGCTCTATGCCGGCGCCACCGAGCTGGTGACCGAGGTGGGGATGGACTTGCTGGGGGCCGAGCTGACCGCCAAGCTCTCCGCCCGCGCCGCGCAAGGGGTGGGGGCCGGCCTGCTCACCGCTCGCCTTGGGCTGCGCACCATAGAGGCGTGCCGCCCGCTGCCCTGGTGTGCGGACGAGAAACCCAGGCTCGGGGAGCTGCGCAAGCGGCTTGTCGGCCAGCTGGCGGGCTATCTTCGCAAGTCATAGTGCCATTCAAGGGCGGGGATCACCCTGCCTGATCTCTCCCCGTGCGGGTCGTTTGCGCCACCACAGCGCCCCGGGAAAGTAGATTTGGATGTCACAAATTATTTACATCTGTGGCAGGCAGCCGACCTCGGGGTCGGCTGCTTTTTTGATGGGCAAGCCGTTACAGTGATCCTGAAGAGCAACGACAAGGAGCCTCTAGGGGCAGGAGATGACAGGGATCATGGCAAGTAGCTACACAGCACACCAACCGGACGAGCAGGGCGTCATCCACTACTCGGAGGAAGAGCAGGGGACCTGGCAGATCCTGATCGCGCGCCAGCTCGCGGCGCTCGAGGGCAAGGCCTGCGACGCATACAGGGCGGGGCTGGCTCGGCTCGCACTGCCTCGGGATCGCATCCCGCAACTGGGGGAGATCAACGCCGCCCTGACCCCCGTCACCGGCTGGTCGGTGGCCGCCGTGCCTGCCCTCATCTCCTTCGATCGCTTCTTTGCCCTGCTCGCTGATCGCCAGTTTCCGGTGGCCACCTTCATCCGCCGCCGGGACGAGCTCGACTACCTGCAGGAGCCCGACATCTTCCACGAGATCTTCGGCCACTGCGCCATGCTGACCAACCCCGCCTTCGCCCACTTCACCCACCTCTATGGCCAGCTCGGGTTGAACGCCAGCAAGGAGGATCGGGTCTATCTGGCGCGGCTCTACTGGTTCACGGTGGAGTTCGGGCTGGTGCAGGAGGGCGATGACCTGCGCATCTACGGCGGCGGCATCCTCTCCTCCATCGGCGAGACCGCCTATGCCCTTTCCGGGCAACCGGTGCTGCAACCTTTTGATCTGCTGGAGGTGCTGCGCACCCCTTATCGCATCGACATCATGCAGCCCACCTATTTCGTGTTGCCGAACCTGGCGTGTCTCTACCGTCTGGGGCCACAGGAGATCATGGCGGCGGTGGCCGAGGCCCGTCGCCTCGGCCTGCGTCCGCCCCGTTTTGCCCCGGCCCCTGGCCGGCAGGCGAGCTGAACCCGTTTTCAACCCATTCCACAACATGATTGATGAAAGGAGTCCCGAATGTCTGAACTGGCAAACCAGCGGTGCGAAGCGTGCCGCGCCGATGCCCCCAGGGTGACCGAGCAGGAGCTGAGCGAGCTGATGCACGCCATCCCCGACTGGCAGCCCCTGGTGGTGAACGGCGAGCTGCAACTGAGGCGTGAATTTGCCTTTCGCAACTTCAAGGAGGCGCTGGCCTTCACCAACCGGTTGGGGGAGCTGGCGGAGGCCGAGTTCCACCACCCGGCGATCCTGACCGAGTGGGGCAAGGTGACCGTCAGCTGGTGGACCCACAAGATAGGCGGCCTGCACCGCAATGACTTCATCATGGCGGCACGCACCGACGAGTTGCTGTAGTGAAGGCGCCACCTGCGCCACCTCTCCATCGGAACTCACCGAGTGGACAATTTGGTGACGTGAGCTGGTGGACCCACAAGATAGGCGGCCTGCACCGCAACGACTTCATCATGGCGGCACGCACCGACGAGTTGATGAAGTAACCGCGGCTTGACGCGAAGAAACAGGGCCTGCCCGGTGAAAACGGGGCAGGCCCGCATTTTTATGGGGGAGCGCTCGCACTGGCGGGATCGAGTCTGTATCATCCGGCTATTCAGAATGTTAGCTAGGAAGTGTGTGCCGAATGCGTCTTGAAGTCAGCTGTGAAGACCGTCTGGGCCTGACCCGGGAACTGCTCGACCGACTGGTGGAGCACAACATCGATCTGCGCGGCATCGAAATCGATACCTCAGGCATCATCTATCTCAATTTCCCCGAGCTGGAGTTTCGCGATTTCCAGCATCTGATGCCGGAGATCCGCCGCATTCCCGGCGTCTATGACGTCAAGACCATCCCCTACATGCCCTCCGAGCGAGAGCATCACGAGATAGAGGCCCTGCTCAAGGCGCTGCCGGACCTGGTCTTCTCCCTCGACAGCAAGGGACGGGTGACCCAGGCCAACCAGGCCGCCCTCACTACCCTGGCGCTGCCGCCGGAAGAGGTGCGTGGGGTGGCGCTCGCCTCCCTGGTCAAGGGTTTCTCCTTCGCCCGCTGGCTGGAGGCGAGCGAGATCAAGCCCCAGACCTGCAAACTCAGCCTCGGCGGTGAGGAGTACCTCGGCGATCTGATGCCGCTGTTCGTGGCAGAAGAGAAGGGCAAGCAAGCCCTGGCCGGCGCCGTGGTGGTGCTCAAATCCGCCCGCCGGGTCGGCATGCACTTCAGCGCGCTCCATGCGGTGGAGGTGGGAGGCTTCGAACACCTGCAGGCCGAGAGCCAGAAGATGAAAGAGGTGCTGGCCCAGGCCGCGAAACTCGCAATGCAGGATGCCCCCCTGCTCATCGTCGGCGAGACCGGCACCGGCAAGGAGCTGCTGGCCCGTGCCTGCCATGGCGCCAGCCTGCGCTCCAGCCACCCCTTCATGGCCCTGAACTGCGCCGCCATGCCGGACAACGTGGCCGAGAGCGAGCTGTTTGGCTACGCCCCCGGCGCCTTTGGCAACAACACCGAGGGCAAGCGCGGGGTGCTGGAGCTGGCGAGCGGCGGCACCCTGATGCTGGACGAGATCGGCGACATGTCCCCCCATCTGCAGACCAAGTTCCTGCGGGTGCTGCAAGACGGGGTCTTTCGCCGGGTCGGGGACGAGCAGGAGGTGAGGGTCAACGTGCGCTTCATCTGCACCACCCAGAAGCAGTTGCTGGATCTGGTGCACGAGGGCAAGTTCCGGGAAGATCTCTACTACCGCCTCAATGTGCTGAGTCTGGCGCTGCCGCCGCTGCGCGAGCGCAAGGCGGACATCATGGCGCTGGCCCAGCAGTTCGTCTCCCGCTTCGCGATCGAGTTGCAGCGCCCGCGCCCGCGTTTTACCCGCAACATGGCAGAATACCTGACCGCCTACCGCTGGCCCGGCAACGTGCGCCAGCTGCGCAACTGCCTCTACCGGGCCATGACCCTGCTGGAAGGGGACGAACTCGGCCCCGAACACGTGGATCTGCCGGTGGCGGCCGATGCCATGCCGCTCATCGACGAGTGGTTCGAAGGGGGGCTCGACGAGGCGGTGAAGCGCTTCGAGAGCCGGCTGCTGGAGCGGCTCTACCCGGCCTTCCCCTCTACCCGCCAACTGGCCAAGCGGCTCGGGGTCTCCCACACCGCCATCGCCAACAAGCTGCGCGAATACGGGATTGGTAAAAAGTAACTCCGAAGGCGGTGTGCACCCAGGACGCCCCTCTTGGTGTGGGTGGCCGCCATCGCTGCGACGCCAGATGACGCAACCGGTGTGTGTCCGGATGGGGAGCCGCCGCGCGGCTGGTAAGCTCGGTGCGACTCCTCTCTGGCACTCCCTTCATGGGCGTCGGCCCATCCCGGTACCGACGTGGATTTAAGCGCGGGCATCATGCAGTTGTTTTGTTTCATCCGGATTTCCATGTGGTTGCTGCCACTGTGTTGCATGCTGGCACTGGCCAACGTGGCGGTGGCCGCGACCTCGGCCGAGATCCGCAGCGACATGGTGCGTCAAACCGTGCTCGATATCCTCAGCTACACCCGTTGGCCCAGCGAGCCTGCCACACTGCGGCTCTGTGTCGCCGCGCCCACGGCATATGCGGCGTCGCTGCTGACCATCAGACAACAGGCCAATGGCCGCCCGGTCGATGTGCATCGCTACGAGCTCGACGACGAGGCGTTGTTTCGGCGCTGCGATGTGATCTATCTGGGAGTGCTGACCCCCGAGCAACGCCTCGCCTTGTTCGAGCGTCTGCATGGGCACGCCATCCTCAGCATCAGCGAGCAGAGCCGCGAGTGCATCGCCGATGCGGTGTTCTGTCTGCAGGCAGGGGAGCGGGTGCGTTTTCGGGTCAACCTGGATGCGCTGGCCCGCAGCGGCGTGCGGGTGCACCCGGCCGTGCTGAAGCTCGCCAGGGCGGATGAGGACGCGCGATGACAATCAATCACGCAAACCCTCGACTCACGCTGCGACAGAGCCTGGGGCGTACCCACATGATGATCTCCCTGACCGCCGTCTGCATGGCGGGCCTCTTCCTGACCATCACGGCGCTGCTGGCCCTGCGCCTCTATGCGGATCACAACCTCAAGCTGGTGGCGCGTGCCATCAGCTACACCACGGAGGCGGCCGTGGTGTTCGATGACAAGGATGCGGCCAAGGATGCCCTGGAGACCATCACCTCCCGGGAGGACATCGCCAGCGCCAGTATTCTGCTGCCCGACGGTCAGGTGCTGGCGAGCTGGCGGCGGGACATCACGACCCCCTGGACCAGCCTGGAACAGCAGTTGGCCCGCTTGATCCTGCCGGGGCCGGTGGAGCTCTCCATGGTGCGGGAGAACAAGGAGATAGCCCGGGTCCACCTGGTCGGTCACGGACAATACCTGCTGCGCTTTCTCTTGCAGACCCTGATGGCGACCCTGGTGTGCCTGTTGCTCAGCATCCTGGGGGCGCTCTATGTGGCGCGCCGGATGCAGCGATCCATCACGGCACCCCTCAAGGCCCTGACCGAGGTTGCCTACAACGTCAGCCGCCAGCGCGCCCTCAAGCAGCGAGTACCGGCGGCCAACATCGCCGAGCTGCACGCGCTCGGGGAAGACTTCAATTCCCTGCTCGACGAGCTGGAGGCATGGCAGGCTCACCAGAAACGGGAGAATGCCAGCCTGCTGCACCAGGCGACCCATGACCCTCTCACCGGTCTGCCCAACCGGGCGCTGTTCGAGGCGCGGCTGGAGCAAGCCATCCAGGCAGGACACACCCGGCATGAGCGGTTTGCCCTGCTCTATCTGGATTGCGACCGCTTCAAGCAGATCAATGACAACCTGGGCCATGCCATAGGTGACGAGGTGCTCATCGCGCTGGCGCGGCGGGTGCAGCATCAGCTCAGGCCCATGGATCTGGTGTGTCGATTGGGAGGGGATGAATTTGTCATCCTGCTCTCTCCGGTGCATCAGGAGAGTGAGGTGCGCGAGGTGATGATGCGGATTCAGCAGGCGATGACCACTCCTGTGGTCTTGAGCGATGGCCACCATCTGCAGATAGGGGTGAGCGTCGGCTCCGCCCTCTACCCCGAACAGGGGGGGACGGCAGAAGCCCTGTTGCAATTCGCCGACGGTGCCATGTATGAATCCAAACGACAACGCAGGGAGGGTACCGGAGACCATAAGACAACCACTTGAAATTGAAAATAATGAAAGGACGAGAACAATGACTTTTTTCAACCTGATGAGAGCGGGTCTGTTCGCGCTCTTGCTCGGTGGTCTGGCGGCTTGCCAGAGCGCGCCCAAGGGCCTCACCGAGCAGCAGATCGCCGCACTCAAGGAGCAGGGGTTTCACCTGACCGACGAGGGCTGGACCCTGGATATCTCCAACAAGGTGCTCTTTGCCAACAACGTTGGGGCTCTCAATCCCGGCACCCGCCAGGTGGTGGAAGCCTTGGGCAGGGCCCTGATTGAGGTGGGTCTGAACCGGGCCCGGGTGGACGGTCACACCGACTCCAACGGCGAGGCGGCCTACAACCAGCAGCTCTCGTTGAAACGGGCCCAGTCCGTGGCCGAGGTGCTGGCATCTGTGGGCATGCCTGCGGCCAACCTGGACATCCGTGGACGCGGGGAAGAGGCGCCCATCGCCGATAACGGCACCGCCGCCGGGCGGGCGGAGAACTGCCGGGTCGCCATCATCATAGACAACGGCTGATCTGTCCAGCCAGCGTCAGCGCCCTGATCCCTCCTCTGGCCTGACCGCGTGTGTGCCACCACTCTCCCGCCGGAGAGTGGCTCTCTTCCTGCCACTCCTTCAGCATGATCCCGCTCTACATATTTTCTCGCACCCAGATAGCGGAGGCGATGACGCTCTCTCAATGTCCCTGACTTGATCCAGCACAACACGGAGCTCAACTGATATTAGTTATCATTTGCATTATTTCCAGACGGTAACCTGCCAGTGATGACACCACTATTCACCCCGACCATGACGGGGCTCGCCACCCCTGATCCCCTGAAGTTCGCCTTTGGCGCCAAGACCTCGGCCCATGCCAGCCGGGGCGGCGCAGCCCCCTTGACGCTGGACGACGCCGGTTGGCGAGCCTGGTGGCAGCGGCCAAGCGAGGCTCAGGAGCGGGCGCTCTATATCCATGTTCCCTTCTGCCGCAAGCGCTGCAGCTTCTGCAACTTCTTCGAAAACGGCGCCAACCCGGCGCGCATGAGCCACTACATGGCGGCCCTGTGCGACGACCTGCAACGGGCCGCCGAGTCTCCCTTTGGCCAGAGCCGCCCCTTCTCGGCCATCTACGTGGGGGGCGGCACCCCGACCGACATGGCGGCGGCGGATCTGGGGCGACTGGCCAGGGCCATTCGCGCCTTCCCCTTGACCCCGGATGCGGAGCTGACCCTGGAGGGGCGGCTCAACGGTTTTGATGATGATAAGTGGCAGACGGCCCTGGCGGGAGGCTTCAACCGCTTCTCGTTCGGGGTGCAGAGCTTCAACACAGCAGTGCGCCAGCAGGCGGCCCGCTTCGACGACAGGGAGACACTGCTCGCCCGGCTGGGGGAGCTGACCCGGGATGACGCGGCCGTCATAGTGGCGGATCTCATCTTCGGTCTGCCGGGGCAGGATGATGCCCTGTGGCGCCAGGACATCGCGGACGTGATGGCCAGCGGGGTGCACGGGGTGGATCTCTACCAGCTCATCCCCATGCAGGGCACCAATCTGGATCGGGCGCAGGAGAAGGGCCGGCTCGGCTGGTGCGCCGATGGCCAGCAGCGGGCGGCCATGTATGCCTATGGCGCCCACACCCTGGAGCAGGGGGGCTGGCAGCGGCTCTCCTGCAGTCACTGGCGACAAGGCGAGGCCGAGCAGAGCCGCTACAACCAGATGGCCAAGCGCGGCGCCGAGATCCTCCCCTTCGGTGCGGGGGCCGGGGGCAACATCCATGGCCACGGCCTCATGTATGGCCGGGATCTGGCAGCCTGGCACGAGGCGCTGGCGGCCGGTCAGCGTGCTCCCGGCATGGTGATGAGGCCCAATCCCAGCGCGTCCATCGACGGCCTGCTGCGCGGTGGCCTCGACACCGGCTGGCTGGCCCTCGGGCGCTTGCCGCCCTCCTTGCGGGCGCATCTGTTGCCGCTCTTTGAACGCTGGCAACAGCACGGCCTGGCCGAGCTGGCCGGGGAGACACTGGCGCTGACCCTGGCGGGGCGCTTCTGGACCGTCAATCTGCAGGCGGGTCTGTTCGAGTATCTGCAGTCAAATCCCCTGGGAGGGGAGGCGGCAACCCACGCCGCTCATCCGGGCGGGGCCCGGCATCACTCGCGGGTGTAGCGGGCAGGGAGCAAAACGAGAAAGGAAAGGGGGCCGCTTGAAGGCCCCCTTTTCGTCATGGGTTGTTCACTTCCTCCACCCGCACCCGCAGAGCTCCCTCTGCGAGCGTGGTGACCAGTTGCTGGCCCGGGCTCACCTGGGCGGCGCGGCGGATCACCTCGCCATTGGGGGTGCGGGTGATGGAGTAACCCCGCCCCAGGGTGGCCAGCGGGCTTATCCCGTCGAGGCGCGCACTCAGCATGGCGAGGCGGTGGGCGGCGAGATCCTGGCGCTTGTTCATCAGGGTATGGAGCCGCTCTTGTGCCAGCTGGTGGCGACGCTTGCCAGCGGCCAGCAGTTTTTCCGGGCTCCTGGCCTGCAAGCGCAGTTCGAGGTTCGCGAGGCGCCGCTCCCCCTGATGCAGGCGCAGATTGAGCAGGTGCTGCAGGCGGCCGGACAACTCGTCCAGACGCTGGGACTGCTGCTCCAGCCGGCGCTTGGGATCCTGATGGTCGAGCCGCTTTTGCAGCAGCGCGAAGCCGTGGCGGGCGGCGGTCTGGCGCCGGGAGATGGCCTGCACCAGGCGCTGCTTGAGGTGCACCAGGCGCTGGGCGCGGGCGCTCCTGTCCGGTGCCACCAGCTCGGCGGCGGCGGAGGGGGTGGGGGCGCGCAGATCCGCGGCGAAGTCGCTGATGGTGACGTCCACCTCGTGGCCCACGGCGCTCACCACCGGAATGGCGGAGTGGGCGATGGCGCGGGCCACCGCCTCCTCGTTGAAGCACCAGAGATCTTCGAGCGATCCGCCGCCGCGCCCGACGATGAGCACATCCACCTCGGCACGGCGGTTGGCAAGAGTGATAGCCGCGACTATCTGGGAGATGGCGGCGCTGCCCTGCACCTGGGTCGGGTAGATGAAGACCGGGAGATCCGGGGCGCGGCGCCCAAGCACCGTCAGCATGTCGTGCAGGGCGGCGCCGGTGGCCGAGGTGACCAGCCCCACGGCGCGTGGCTCGCGGGGGAGCGGGCGCTTGCGGCCCTCGTCGAACAGCCCCTCGGCGCCGAGGCGGCGCTTGAGCTCCTCGAAGCGCAGGGCCAGCATGCCGTCCCCGGCGGGTTGCATGGATTCGATGATGAGCTGGTAGTCGCCCCGGGGCTCATAGAGGGAGACCCGCGCCTGCACCAGCACCTGCATGCCATCTTGCGGCCGGAACGGCACCCGGCGGTTGTTGCCCTTGAACATGGCGCAGCGCACCTGGGCTGAGATGTCCTTGAGGGAGAAGTACCAGTGGCCCGAGCTTGGCATCGCCAGGTTGGAGAGTTCCCCAGTCAGCCACACCAGCCCCAGATCCTGCTCCAGTATCATGCGCACGGCGCTGTTGAGGCGGGTGACGGTGAAGATCTGCTGTTGCCTGCTCTGGCTGGATTTGTCGAGGTGGTTCAAGGCTGGCCCTGCTGCTGTGTCCGCCGGGGCGGGGAGAAAACGATGGGGCATACCTTACCCCAGTTCAGCCCATCCGCCGAGTCCATGTCTGTGGCAGCAGCGGCATCTGGCACCAGTTTGGCTGTGCCAGACGCCGAGCCATGGGGTCCGGCAGATGGCAGTTAGCTCTGTGGCTGCGCCTTGGCCGGTTTGGCGGCCTTGCTCGGGCTCACCACCAGCCAGACCGCGAGACAGACGATGGCGCCGCCCGCCACGAAGCCGCCGGTGAGGGTCTCGCCGAGCACCAGATAGCCCCACAGTATGCCAAAGGGCGGGATCAGGAAGGTGACCGTCAGGGAGCGCAGGGGTCCGATATCGGCGATCAGCCTGAAGTAGATCAGATAGGCGAGGGCGGTGCAGATGAAGCCGACCGCGAGCACGCTGGCCCACACCTCGGGCAGGGCCCAGTTGACGGTGGGGCCTGTCACCAGGGTGTAGCCGAAGAAGGGGAGCAGGAAGAGGCAGGCACCGAGCTGGCTGCCAAAGGCCACCAGCTTGGCGTCGAGGCCGCCCCGCTCGCTGATCCAGCGCCGGGTGAGAAAACCGGCGCAGCCATAGCAGGCGGTGGCGATGAGGCAGGCCAGCACGCCGATGGCCAGCTGACCACTCAGGTCGACCTCCCCCGTGGTGGTGGTGAGCCCTATGCCCATCAGCCCCAGCATGACGCCGCTCCATTTGCGCAAGGTCAGCGTCTCGTTGAAGAAGGAGAAGCCGATGAGGGCCCCCATCAGCGGCGTGGTGGCGTTGAGGATGGCGGAATAACCGGCGGGCAGCCAGAGCGCGGCGATGGCGTACATCAGGAAGGGCACGCCTGAGTTGATGATGCCGAGCACCATGATGGACTTGAGCTTGCACTGAAACAACATGGGAGTGCGCAGCAGCAACAGCATGGCGGCGAGCCCGACCAGGGCGAAAAAGACCCGCAGGAAGGTGGTGTTGACCGAGCCGAAGGCGGGCGCGGCGATGCGCATGAACAGGAAGCTGGCGCCCCAGATGGCCGCCAGCGCCAGCAGCCGCACGTAATCCGATGTTCTCATCTTCTCTCCCTGAATGAACCGCCCTGCTGCCCGAGATGGCAAGGGGCCTTGCATCATGGCGGCAAGCGCCCCCAATGGCAACGGCCCAGAGCAGTAGGAAAGGCGCTGATAAGGTTCCCCGATGTGACCGCCACGGGCGGCGCGTCTATATCCTCCGGGTGGGGGACTTCCCCTTCACTCCCATACAAAGAAATGAAAGCGCTATCAATCACATACAGCCAATGGTGAGGTCGACGCCGGTCACATTTTGCGCGTGTTTGCCATGAGTCGGTCACTCGGGACTCTAGACTGGTCGGGCTCATCCGAAGGCGGGACGTTGCGGATGGGGGAATGCCTGGGTACACAGGCGTCACACACAAAACAATGAAAATAAAGGACTATCAATGGCTAGATGGATACTCGCGGCCGGATTGTTGGGAACCCTGATCACGGCGCCGAGCACGGCGGCGGAATGGTTCTTCCGGGGCACCGCGAATGGATGGGTGGCGACCGCCATGACGTCGACGGACGGCGTCAACTTTGATACCTGCCAGCGCTTCGTGAGCGGGGACGCCAGCGGCGGCCCGCGCTTTAAAATCGACCGATACGGCAACTGGCAGCAGAGCTACCCGAGCGCCGACTACGCGGTCACTGCCAATACCTCCTATCAGATCCGCATCCATGCCGGCACCCAGGCCATCACCACCACGGCGGTGGCGAGTTGCGAGGCCGCGGGGTTTACCAGCACGCTGCCGCAGCTCAACGTACGCGGTACCTTCAATGGCTGGGCCAGCCTGCCCATGACGCTGGTGGCGGATCACCTGTGGCAGGCCGACGCCTACATGGATGGCAAGACCAACCAGCGGCTCAAGTTTGATCAGGCGGGGGACTGGGTCATCAACTTCGGCGACAGCAACGGCGACGGTGTGCTGGAGCGCAGTGGCGGCGACATCCTCTGGAGTGGCACCGGCAATGTTCGCTTCCAGGTCAATGACCAGACCCAGGCCTACAGCATCACGGCGCTCGGGGACGACAACCAGCCCCCCATCGCTGTCATCACCCCGGGGGGCACCCTGAATGTCGCTGTGGGGGATGCCGTGACCTTGAGCGGCAGCGACTCCACGGATCCCGACGGCCAGATAGCGAGCTATCTGTGGAGCAGCGGCGAGACCACGGAGAGTATCAGCGTCAACACAGCTCAGGCGGGCACCTTTACCTATGGCCTGACGGTCACCGACGATCAGGGGGCCAGTAGCAGCAGCAGCGTGAGCCTGGTGGTTGCCGCTGCCCAGACCGGCGGCAGCTGGTATTTCCGCGGCACCCCCAACAACTGGGGCCTGACCGCCATGACCAGCGAGGATGGAGTGACCTTCTGTACCGAGCAGACGTTTGGCAGCAGCAACCCCCGCTTCAAGATTGACCGCAAGGGGGACTGGACCGAGGCTTACCCGGCCCAGGACTATAAGGTGAGCGCCAACACCAGTTACCGCATCTGCTTCGATAGCCAGGACAAGACGCTGGAGGCGGCACCGCTCGCCGGCGCCGACAATCAGGCGCCCACCGTGACCGCCACCCCGGCCCCGGGCAGCTATGTGGATAGCCAGTCCATCACCCTGGGGGTGAGCGACGATAACGACAGCGCCCCCGCCGTTCATTTCACCACGGACGGCAGCACTCCCACCACGGCGTCCCCCCTCTACGCCGGTCAGGCCATTCTCGCCAGCGACAAGGGCAGCGGCACCGATCTGGTGATCCGCTCCCTCGCCATCGACGCCAGCGGCAATCAAGGGGTGCAGAGCTTCAGCTATCAGATTGGCGAGACCCCGGTGGCGAGCGGCGATTTTCGCGCCGAGAGCATCTACTTCCTGCTGACCGCCCGTTTCTACGATGGGGATGGGAGCAACAACTACTACAATCGGGACCGCTACAAGGCGGGGGATCCTCACTGGCGTGGCGACTTCAAGGGGCTCATCGAGAAGATCGACTACATCAAGGATCTCGGCTTCACCGCCATCTGGGTGACGCCGCCGGTGGAGAACCGCTCCGGCCTCGACTACCACGGCTATCACGCCTACGACTTCTACCGAGTCGATCCCCGTCTGGAGTCGCCGGGGGCCGGTTATCGCGAGTTCATCCAGGCCGCCCACGCCAAGGGGCTCAAGGTGATACAGGATGTGGTGATCAACCATTCGAGCCAGTACGGCCTGCGCGGCAAGACCTGGATCGATCGCCTGCCGGTCAAGTACTACGTGCCGGCAGGCTCCAGCCAGGGACTCATCAACAACGGCCCCTATCAGGGCAACCTCGGGGACTACGCCAGCGCCAACCGCTGTGACGACGACAACCCGGCGGCCCCCGACTGGTACAAGGCACGTTGCCAGTCCGATCCGGCGGGCACCCAGCCCCTGGTGGACCCCAAGACCGGCGCCACAGTGCCGAGCGCAGGCTACAACCCGAACCGCTTCTTTGGCATCGACGCCCAGACCCTGGATCCCGCCTGGTATCACCTGGACGGCTTCATGTCCGGCGGCGACTGGGAGAGCCCGCTCGCCCTGCAGCGCAAGCACATGGCGGGGGATTGCATCGATCTCGCCACCGGCAACCAGAACGTCAAGGATTACCTCAACGGCGCCATCCACCAGTACCTCGACATGGGGGTCGACGCCATTCGCATCGATACCCTGAAGCACATAGAGCGGGACGAGCTGCTGACCTATGTCCACGACTGGCAGGCCCACAAGCCGGGGCTGTTCGTCTTTGGCGAGAACCTGGTCAAGGGCACCGGCTGGGGCTCTGAGCTGGCCAATGACAACGCCTCCGCGGTGATCCGCCCCTGGTGGTATACCCGCACCACGGCCAATCCGGTGGATCCCCGCGCAGGGGGTGATTCCGGCCTCTCGGTGCTGGACTTCTCTCTCTTCTCCACCTTCCGTGACAACGTCACCAAGGGGAGCTTTGGCGGGGTGGGGGGGATCTTTGGGATGGACTGGGTCTATGGCGATGCCACCAAGCTCATCACCTTCTTCCAGAACCACGACGTGGGGCCGGACAACGACTTCAAGTACCGCTACGGCGGGGAAGAGGGCAATGCGGCCATGACCTACAACCTGCTCTGGACGGCGCGGGGCATCCCGACCCTCTACTACGGGGAGGAGGTGATGTTCCAGGCCGGCAAGCCCCAGGACATCGACGGGGCCACCATGACGGTGGATCAGACCGGTCGCGCCTATTATGGGGACGTGCTGGACAACCCGGCCACCCCGAGCCACCCGCTCTATCAGCACATCAAGCGCCTGAACCAGATCCGCAAGGCGGTGCCCGCCCTGCAGAAGGCGCCCATGAGCCAGGTGAACGAGTGGGGGAGCGGCATCAGCTTCGTGCGCGACCTGAGCGCCGAGGGCAGCTACGCCGCCGTGGGCCTCGCGGCCAACGCGGCCCAGCAGATAAGCCTAAGTGGCCTGAAGAACGGCACCTACAGGGACGTGATAACCGGCGCGAGCCAGAGCGTCAGCAACGGCAGCCTGAGCTTCCAGGTGCCCGCCTACTCGGCGCGAGTCTGGGTGTTGAACGGCCCGGGCAAGGTGGGGGTTGACGGCAAATACCTCAAATAAGGAAAGCCTGTCACTGTGTGCAGCGAGTCGGCCTTGGGGCCGACTTTTTTATGGCGCCGAGCATGACGCGGGGGATGAGAGCTGGCCCATCCCACCCAGGTCGCTCCGAGCGAGGCAAACGCAGGGTCCAGAATTGCACGTCTTTGGTGCGATTGCCCCGATATGGTGCATTTCCTTGTTGTTTGCCCTTGAACCCAATCCCGCAGAAATATGCCGTATCACCCCCATGACTCCCTCCTTATGGGCATCTTATATGCTTTAAAATGGCATTTTATCGGCATGATCTACCGAATAAACGGGTTAATCAGGAATGACCACGACATGCTTTTGAGTGGATTGGGTAAACATGCTGATCCGGCAGGGTAGCCCATCCCCGGATTGGTATGTTCCATCTGTTTCTTGATGACTATACGGAATTTAAATTCGATTTTTGATGGTATCTCGGACTCTTGTTTTGATTGGCGCTCTTTTTGCTGTGACTTGTCATGCCCATGATGGCGATGTCAGGGGCAGGGGGCCGCAAGGTCGGGGGTTGGTGTCAGCAGGCTGAATGCACCGCCGCCATCCGTGCCGGAGCGGCCTGGTTTTCGGGCAAGGGACGCCACAATCAATTCGTGTTAAGGAGTCATATGGAAGGTGAAATGACCATGCAGCCACTCTCTGTGGACAAGGGGCTGGCCCACAGCCTCAAGGATGATGTCTACGGCATGGTGCTTGGCGTCATGTTTATCGCAGTCGGCCTCAATCTGCTCAAGTGCGCCGGCATGATCACCGGCGGCATCGCGGGCATAGCCCTGCTGCTCGCCCATGTCAGCAGCCTGCCCATAGGGGTGCTCTTCTTTCTGGTCAACCTGCCCTTCCTGGTGTTTGGTTACGTCACCATGGGGCGGGCTTTCATGGTCAAGACGCTGATCGTCAACGTCGCCCTCTCGGCCGCCACCCAGGCGGTGCCGCTGCTCTTGACGGTGAGCTATGTCCACCCCCTGTTTTCGGCCCTGGTAGGGGGCACCTTCCTCGGTATGGGGGTCTTGTCCCTGGCCCGCCACAACGCATCGGTGGGGGGCATAGGCGTGGTGACGCTCTGGCTGCAAAGGCGTACCGGCATCAATGCGGGAAAGAGCCAGATGGTGCTCGATGTGCTGGTGTTTGCGCTCTCCCTGCTCACCCTGCCGCTCTCTCTGCTGCTCTGGTCCACCCTGAGCGCACTCGCCATGAACGCCATGCTGATGAACTGGCACAAACCCGGTCGCTACCAGGGGGGCTGAGTGGTGGCCCCCTGCGGGACGCGGGGGAGGGGAATTGTTAAAAAGTGACCCGAGGGGCGCTTCACGGGCATTTGGCTGCCAACGGCAAAAAAGATCATCTTGTCGCGAAAAAAGGCATGGTTACGCCTGAATTTATTGGTTTTTTGCCCCGTTGGTCGTATTAAATCGGGCTACGCCATAAAAAATTCAAAAAACTTCTTTACCACTGGCCAATGCATGAGTAAAATTTGTCGGCAATATTTTACACCCCCACTCCTCAACGGTGAGATATTGCCATGCTCAGGATTGCCAAAGAAGCGCTGACCTTCGACGATGTACTGTTGGTTCCAGCACACTCCACTGTTCTTCCGAATACCGCCGACCTGCGTACCAAGCTCACGTCTGCTATCTCCCTGAATATCCCGATGATTTCCGCTGCCATGGACACAGTGACCGAAGCCCGTCTGGCTATCGCACTGGCCCAGGAAGGCGGTATCGGCTTCATTCACAAGAACATGTCCATCGAGCAGCAGGCTGCCGAAGTGCGCAAGGTCAAGAAGTACGAGAGCGGCGTGGTCTCCGACCCCGTCACCGTACGCCCTGACATGACCATCGCCCAGATCAAGGAGCTGAGCCACAAGAACGGTTTCGCCGGTTACCCCGTGGTAACTGACGGCAACCAGCTTGTCGGCATCATCACCGGCCGTGATGTGCGCTTCGTGATCGATCTCTCCCAGACCGTTGAACAGATCATGACCCAGAAGGATCGTCTGGTCACCGTGCGTGAAGGAGCCCCTCGCGAAGAGGTGGTTGCCCTGATGCAGAAGCACCGTATCGAGAAGGTGCTGGTGGTGAACGCCGACTTCAAGTTGAAGGGCATGATCACCGTCAAAGACTTCCAGAAAGCCGAGCGCAAGCCGAACGCCTGTAAAGACGAGCGCGGCCGTCTGCGGGTCGGTGCCGCCGTCGGTGCCGGTGCCGGCAACGAAGAGCGCGTTGCCGCCCTGGTGGAAGCCGGTGTGGACGTGCTGCTGATTGACTCCTCCCATGGCCACTCCCAGGGCGTGCTGGATCGCATCAAGGCGACCCGTGATGCCTATCCTGACCTGCAAATCATCGGTGGCAACGTCGCCACCGCCGCTGGCGCCAAGGCGCTGGCTGCCGCCGGCGTCAATGCCGTCAAGGTCGGTATCGGCCCGGGCTCCATCTGTACTACCCGTATCGTGACCGGCGTGGGTGTGCCCCAGATCACCGCCATCTCCGACGCCGTGGACGCGCTGGAAGGCACCGGTATCCCGGTGATTGCCGATGGCGGCATCCGCTTCTCCGGTGACGTGGCCAAGGCCATCGCTGCTGGCGCGAGCTGCGTCATGGTGGGTTCCATGTTCGCCGGTACCGAAGAGGCGCCGGGCGAGATCGAGCTCTACCAGGGCCGCTCCTTCAAGTCCTACCGCGGCATGGGGTCCCTGGGTGCCATGTCCAAGGGCTCCAGCGACCGCTACTTCCAGACCGACAACGCCGCCGACAAGCTGGTACCGGAAGGGATCGAAGGGCGCGTGCCGTACAAGGGCCGCCTCAAAGAGATCATCCATCAGCAGATGGGCGGCCTGCGCTCCTCCATGGGGCTGACCGGCAGCGCCACCATCGACGACATGCGCACCAAGGCCGAGTTCGTGCGCATCTCGGGCGCCGGGATGAAAGAGTCCCACGTGCACGACGTGACCATCACCAAAGAAGCCCCCAACTACCGGATGGGCTGATAAAACGGGGCCCTGCGCCCCGTTTTTCCACCATTTTTTTATCCCATGCTTTTTGTGACAACATCAGCCTGATGCAGGAATAAAATGACTAAAGACATTCACGCCCACCGTATCCTTATCCTGGATTTTGGTTCCCAGTACACCCAGCTCATCGCCCGTCGCGTCCGTGAAATCGGCGTCTACTGCGAGCTGTGGGCCTGGGACGTAACCGAAGAGCAGATCCGCGAGTTCAATCCTAGCGGCATCATCCTCTCCGGCGGCCCGGAATCCGTGACCGAGGCGGGCAGCCCGCGCGCCCCCGAGTACGTGTTCAACGCCGGCGTGCCGGTGTTTGGCATCTGCTATGGCATGCAGACCATGTCCGAGCAGCTCGGCGGCAAGGTGCAGTCCTCCAACCTGCGTGAATTCGGTTATGCCCAGGTGGAAGTGTTGGGCCACTCCGGCAAGACCAGCGCCCTCTTGCGCAACATCGAAGACGCCATCGCCGACAACGGCCATGCACTGCTGGACGTTTGGATGAGCCACGGCGACAAGGTCACCGAGATCCCGGCTGGCTTCACCACCATAGCCCAGACCGCGACTTGCCCCCATGCGGCCATGGCCGATGAGGCCCGTCGCTTCTACGGCGTGCAGTTCCACCCGGAAGTGACCCACACCCGCCAGGGTGCCCGCATGCTGGAGCACTTCGTGAAAGAGATCTGCGGCTGCGAATGCCTGTGGACCCCGGCCACCATCATCGACGACGCCGTTGCCCGCATCCGCGAGCAGGTGGGTGACGACGAGGTGATACTGGGCCTCTCCGGCGGCGTGGACTCCTCCGTTGTTGCCATGCTGGTGCACCGCGCCATCGGTGATCGCCTCACCTGCGTCTTCGTCGACAACGGCCTGCTGCGCCTGAACGAAGGCACCCAGGTCATGGAGATGTTTGGCGATCACTTCGGCCTCAAGATCGTCAAGGTCGATGCCGAAGAGCGCTTCCTGTCAGCTCTGGCAGGCATCGACGAGCCGGAAGCCAAGCGCAAGACCATAGGTCGCGTCTTCGTGGAAGTGTTCGACGACGAAGCCAAGAAGCTCAAAAACGCCAAGTGGCTGGCCCAGGGCACCATCTACCCGGACGTCATCGAATCCGCCGCCAGCAAGACCGGCAAGGCCCACGTCATCAAGTCTCACCACAACGTCGGCGGCCTGCCGGAAGAGATGAAGATGGGCCTGGTGGAGCCGCTGCGCGAGCTGTTCAAGGACGAAGTGCGCCGTGTCGGCCTCGAACTCGGCCTGCCCTACGACATGCTCTACCGTCACCCCTTCCCGGGTCCGGGTCTGGGCGTGCGCGTCCTTGGCGAAGTGAAGAAAGAGTACTGCGATCTGCTGCGCAAGGCCGATGCGGTCTTTATCGAAGAGCTGCGCAAGGCCGACCTCTACAACCAGGTCAGCCAGGCGTTCGCCGTCTTCCTGCCGGTGCGCTCCGTCGGCGTCATGGGCGATGGCCGCAAGTACGACTGGGTCATTGCGCTGCGCGCCGTCGAGACCATCGACTTCATGACCGCCCACTGGGCCCACCTGCCGTACGACTTCCTCGGCCACGTGTCGAATCGCATCATCAACGAGATCAACGGCATCTCCCGCGTGGTGTACGACGTCTCCGGCAAGCCGCCCGCAACTATCGAATGGGAATAAGCGACTAACGCCTATTCCTGCGAACACGCAAAACTGTCAAAAAGGCGCCCTTGAGGCGCCTTTTCTTTTTCCAATCGTTTGCGCAACAATCTGCTCCTATAGCAGAGCCCTTGCAGGGCTGATGACGATGACTCTTTGTTGGTCGAAAGTCACTCATTCCCTTGGGCTGATGGGGCTTTCTCATTAAATGGATTATTGGTTTACCTCCGAATATGATATGAGCGTTCTATTTGGGGGTAAGGTGTCGTGGCCATTTTTGATATTGAGAAAGACGAATTACTCCGGTTCTCCGATACCCAGCTCGAAGAGTTGATAGCGCGCCTCGCCGAGGCTGAGATCGCCGCCCACGGTCATAGCCCTGCCTATGTACACTGGTCAGGCTCTATCAATGCTCCCGATGGTGGTATAGATGTGCATGTTCAAGTACCGATCGAGCAAATGAGCACGGGCTTTATTGAAAGACCCGATACGATCTTCCAAGCCAAAAAGTATCCAATGCCGAGAGCTGCGATAACCTCAGAAATGATCACTGATGGGGCATTATCACCGACGATCTCTGAGCAAGCGGCAAAGGGAGGGAGTTATATCATCGTCAGCTTGGGTGATGATTGCTCTCCTCTTATGAAGAGGGATCGCCTTAAGGCAATGAAGGATGTAATAACGGATGACCCTAATCGCTCCAATATTCACTTGGATTTTTTCGACCGTTCGAAATTGGTGCAATGGTTGCGACAGCACCCGTCAGTCATGCTCTGGGCAAAAAGAATACTTGGTCAGGGATATTCTGGGTGGCAGCCATATGGTGCTTGGAGTAATCCGCCTCAGGGGTCAGTAGATACCTTGATTTCAGCACCAGGGGTGACAATTACTCTGCCATCTGGAAAGGGGCAAAAGCTAGCCATTCAGGATGCTATCGGTCCAATGCGTGAGCTGATTCGCTCAACCAATAAAGCTGTTCGCATCACGGGATTATCCGGTGTTGGAAAGACCCGAATTGTACAGGCACTTTTCGATGAATCAGTCGGAGCAGATGCGCTCGATCGTACTATCGCAGTTTATGTTGATACTGGAGAAAGCCCAGAACCCTCTGCAACAGCAATGCTGGATCGACTGATCGCTGAGGGGCGACGGGCCATTATGATCCTTGATAATTGCCCTTCTGAATTGCACACACTTCTAGCCAGTAAAGTAGCGGCCAAAGGTACGATCAGCCTTATCACTGTTGAGTATGACATTAGAGACGACAAACCTCAGACCACAGAGGTCATCCAGATAGAAGCGGTTGGGCCTGAGGTGGCCGAACAGCTTCTTCTGCGTCGTTTTCCCAACATTGGTCGGAGTAATGCACGCCGAATAGCCGAGTTTGCTGATGGCAATGCGCGGGTTTCTCTGGCTATCGCCGAGAGAGTTGAGGAAGGTGAGAGTTTGGCTCAACTTTCTGACGTTCAGTTATTTGATCGTTTGTTCGAACAGCGAAACAATCCGGATGACGGTCTACGGGAGCAAGCTGAAATATTATCTCTAGTCTATTCATTTTCGGTTTCAACGGCTGAGGAAGGTCAAAACGAACTGGAGGTATTGGATTCTATCTCGGGGTACTCCGCAAACCAGTTGTTCCGAGCAACAAGCAAGTTGTCAGATCGCCATATCGTACAAAAGAGAGCCCATTGGCGGGCTGTCCTGCCCCATGCGATTGCCAACAGGCTGGCGTCATCGGCACTAGATAGCATCCCGATTTATCAACTCAGAAAAACCTTTGAAGCCCCCGGCCGTCAACGTTTACTCATGTCGTTCGCACACAGGTTAGGGTTGTTGCACGATCATTCCATTGCGAAAGAAATCGTTGAGGCTTGGCTTGAACCTGATGGGCTGCTTGGACGGATAACTGTGTTGGACGATAGGTCGGCGCGAATGCTGGATTATATCGCGCCGGTTGCGCCAGAAGCTCTGCTCGACAGGATCGAAGCAGTGCTTATTGCCTCTGATTTTGAAGGCATGATGCCGGGTTACAGTTCTCGGCGAACATCAATTATCAATCTTTTGCAATTACTGGCGTATGAAACGAACGCCTTCGAACGGTGTATTAGGCTCCTTATTCATATGGCGGACTATGAAGAGGAAAACAACGATAACAACTCGGTGAGAAATCAGATCACACAGTTTTTCCAAGCATATCTGTCCGGCACACATGCCTCCTTATCGCAACGCATTTCGATCATGAATGAATGTCTTACATCAGGTGTTGCTAGACGCAGGTCGTTGGGTTTCAAGATGCTTTCGACAGCCTTAGAGGATCGTTGGACTGGCTTTGGAATGAATGAGTTTGGTGCTCGGCCAAGAGACTATGGATTTAACCCCAGTCAGGATGAATTGTCTGAGTGGCGTAAAGCCTTTATCGACATTGCAGTCAAACTGGGCACCTCCAGAGATCCAGACCTTGAAGGTCCTGCTCGACAGACCCTGGCGAATGCGTTTCGAGATATGTGGGGCGAAGAAGCGATTAGGGACGTATTAGTCGATGCAGCGCACAAGTTACATGCTTATCACCCTTGGGGTGAAGGTTGGATAGCAATTCGTTCAACGATCTATTTGGACCATATCAAGCGAGAAGGCGAGGGTGATGTTGAGCCGCTACCAGACAATCTTGCCGCATTGGAGAGGGCGTTGAAGCCCCATGGTTTGGTTCCAAAAATCATGATTTATGTACTAGGTTCTGAGCTCGATTATTGGACGCAAGATACTAATTTTGAACATAGCGACACCAATGTCTTTCAAGAGTCTGAGAATCAACTTGAAGCAAAGGCGTTTAGGCTGGGTGAGGAGTTTGCTGCATCGGGATATAGGCTAAATGAGCTATGTCCCAAGCTTTTTTCCAACGATTGGTTGCCATACCGCATTTCATTCGGGAGAGGGTTGGCAAGGGGAGCACATGACTTACAAGCTGGTTGGCTGCAACTTGTTGAACAATTGGAACAACAGCCTGAAACTTGCAGGGATTTTGCTGTCTTTGGCGGTTTCATCAGAGAGGTTGACTCTATCAATCCAGCGCTAGCGGAGGAACTGCTCGATGATTGTGCCCAACATCCTGATCTTCGAAGAGTTTTGGTTGGTTTGCACCCCCTGCGAAAGTTCACAGAAACTGATCTAGACCGTTGTATGGTGCTTCTGGATGATTTTGATATTCCTCCCAGAATGTATGAACCAATCCTTTGGCAGGATAAGTATGCTCATTTGCCCAGAGATCGTGTTCTTGATCTTGCTCAGCAGCTTCTAAGTAAACCAAACGGTGATGACGTGGTTGTACATGCTCTAAGCAGGAAGCTACGTGGCAAAGAAAGTGATGAGGATACTCTTGGAGCTGATTTTCGGCGGATAGGTCTAAGAGCTGCAATCCAGAGTCTTACAAGAGAACACCGTAGCTATAGTGGGTCTATAGGTTATCGTATGGAACTAGTTGTTGAGGCTGCATTGCGTTTTGATGGTAATGAGACTGAAAAGCGGGATTGGCTGGATACGATTTTTGCTGCTGTTGACAAGCACTATGGCTACATTCATGCGTTTAAACGTGCCATTGATACGACCGCGGGATTGATGCCAGAAGCATTTCTCAATCGTATTTTTGAGGGAACTAAAGAACAACAACGTAGGCGGTTGTTTTTTATCCACCATAGCGGATTGCGACAGTCACCTATCTCCAAGATCTATGTGGATGTGTTGATTAAGTGGTGCCGCACCAAAAACGATCCTAATGTCTGGGGCGGGGTTGCAGCTGGTGTCAGCCTTTGGAAGGAGGGGGAAGATCTTGGTGGACTTACTATGTCGGAATCCGCGCTCAGGTTGTTGGAGGCGTCCCCTGAGCCTGCAATTATTCTAGAGGCATTCGTCAAGCGTGTCTGGTCTGGTAGCAGAGCAAACGTGATGCAGCCCAGAGCCGATGCAATTAGAAAATTGGTTGAACATGAGAGGGCTGACATCGCTGCGGCAGCTCGATCGGTGTCTGCAAAGCTGATTGAGTCGATCAAGGATGAGAAAGAGCGAGAACAGCGGGAGGATATGGAGCGCGAGCAGCGGTTTGAATAAAAATTGTCTGTTTCAAGTCCGGTAGGGTGCAATGAAAAAAGTGAATTGCACCTCTAATTTTTTGTGCCTCATACCTTGCGCAAAAGCCGCTCTGAAAACGGTGCAATGCGCTGCGCTTATTGCACCCTACGTGTTTCGCCAATTCGATGGGGGTGGCGGTGTTGAGCGCCATGCCTCGTCAGCAGGTAACAAAAGGGGCGATCTGCGCCCCGAATTCTTTATAATGCCCTCCTTTAAAACCGCCGGGCCCATGTCCGGCGGTACCATATGGTCTGCTTTAGCGCCGCTAGGCAGGGCCACGACAAGATTGAGAAATGGTTATGCATACCCTGGAACAGCTGCGCGCAGGTGAACTGTGCGGTGCTCGCCATTTGAAGCTTTGTGAAAATCTGACGGAGTTCCCCAGCGAGATTTTGAGCCTGAAAGAGACGCTGGAGGTGCTGGATCTCACCGGCAACCAGCTGAGCGCGCTCCCTGACGAGCTGGCCGGGTTTGGCAAACTGCGCATCATCTTCTGCTCCGAGAACCGCTTCACCGAGCTGCCCGAGGTGCTGGGGCGCTGCCCTGCACTCACCATGGTGGGGTTCAAGGCCAACCGGATCGCCACGGTTCCCGCCGCGTCACTGCCTGCGGGGCTGCGCTGGTTGATCCTGACCGACAACGCCATCGAACGGCTGCCGGACGAGCTGGGGCAGTGTGCCGCCCTGCAAAAGCTGATGCTCTCTGGCAACCGGCTGCGCGAGCTGCCGGCAAGCCTTGCCAACTGCCAGCGTTTGGAGCTGTTGCGCATCGCCGCCAACCGGCTGGAGGCACTTCCCGAGTGGCTGCTCGGTTTGCCGCGCCTCGCCTGGCTGGCCTATTCAGGCAACCCCTTTAGCGACGAGCAGGAGCGCCGACTCGGCGAGACGGCAGCCGCGGCCGAGATCCCCTGGCAGGCGTTGACGCTGGGGGAGCAACTGGGGCAGGGGGCGTCCGGGGTTATCCACAGCGCAGCACTGCACTCCGATGAGGGGACGCAGGGGGTGGCAGTCAAGCTCTTCAAGGGGGCCATGACCAGCGATGGCCTGCCTCGCTGCGAGATGGCGGTGTCGCTCGCCGCAGGCAGGCATCCCAATCTCATCGGGGTGGCGGGCCGAGTCAGCGGCCATCCCTCTGGCATGCCGGCCCTGGTGATGACGCTGATAGACCCCGGGTTTGTCAACCTGGCGGGGCCGCCGAGCCTGGACTCCTGCACCCGGGATGTCTATCCGGCGGATCTGACCTTCACTCCGAATGCGCTGCTTGCCATGGCGCAGGGGGTGGCAAGCGCCGCGCTGCATCTGCACGGGCGGGGCATCCTGCACGGGGATCTCTATGCTCACAACCTGCTGCACTCTCTGCTGCACTCTGTTCAGGAACAGGGCCGGGTGCTTCTCGGGGATTTCGGCGCCGCCTCCTGTTATGACCTCGCCGACCGCGAGCGGGCTGCCCGGCTCGAGCGTCTGGAGGTCAGGGCCTTTGGCTGTTTGCTGGAGGAGCTGCTGGCGCGCTGCCATCCCAGGGACGAGGCGCTTGGGGCGCTCCATTCACTGGCCGAAGCGTGTCTGTTGGAGACTGTGTTGCAGCGCCCCTCGTTTGCACAGATTGCTGCCCGGATAGACGCCGTGGCCACCACCATGGCGGCTGAGCCCGCCTGCGCCTGAGTGCGGTCGGCTGGACGTCATCGGACCCTCGCTCCCTGTGCAGTGGACAACAAGGCTTGCGCCGTCCCGATGAAGTTGTGATATTGATGCATCAATGCAGATGACGAGAGGAAGATGATGGAAGCGGCGTTTTGGCATCAGAAGTGGAAAGAGAACCGGATTGGCTTTCATCAGGCAGATTTCAACCGCTGGCTGCAATCCTGGTGGTCGGCGCAGCAGCAGGGTGAGCCCGTGCTGGTGCCCCTGTGCGGCAAGTCCCGCGACCTGCTCTGGCTGAGCGGTCAGGGGCATCCGGTGGATGGTTTCGAGCTCTCCGAGCTCGCCATTACCCAGTTTTTTGACGAGAACAATCTGAGTGCAGAGACAAGCGAGGTGGGCCCCTATCAGTGTCACCAGCACGACGACCTGCGCATCTATCAGGGGGATTTCTTCGCCGTCCCCGAGCTTGGCTGCCGCTACCGGCTCGCCTATGACAGGGCCGCCCTTATCGCCCTGCCGACGGCCATGCGCCGCCAGTATGCGACCCTGATGAGCCGCCTCATCGAGGCGGGTGGTCAGGTGCTGCTGGTGACCCTCGAGTATCAGCCGGAGCAGCAGGTGCAGCCGCCGTTCTCGGTGGGGGAGATGGAGGTGCGCACCCTGTTCGAACGCGACTTTAGCGTGGAGGTGCTGGGGCGCGCCGCCGAGCTGGATCACCCCAGGGTGCTCTCGGGGCAGCTCTCCTATTTCGATGAGGTGGCCTATCGCCTGATCCGCCGGGGCTGAGGTGACTACGTGATCCCGCCACTGAAGAGGAAAAGCGCGCTTCTTTACCTCCTTTGACATAGATCAACGTGACAAGTCGGGGGAATGCCTAAGATGAGGCTGTTTCTCAATCACTGCAGGTGTCGACCGATACGCTCTGGTTTGAACCATTCGGCCGTTCATCGACTCAGTGTCTGATTTTCACGCTCATGTTCACTTTTGGCGGCTCTGGTCGCAATTGATTATGGTTTTTCCAGCCGACCCTCAGGGGTCGGCTTTTTATTGCCCGCAATCTGCCGTGGGATGGGAGGGGGTCGAGGCCTGATCAGGCCTCGAAGGTGGCGGCATTGAGCCGGAAGGCCCGGGGATCGTCGATGAACTGGCCGGTGATCCGCTCGTCGTGCTCGTGGCCCAGGCCATAGCTGCAGAGGATCAGCCTATCCGAGGTGCGTGAGCGCAACTGGGTGATGAAGCGCACCAGGTCGGCGCGGCTGAGACTGCCCACCTCCTCGCGCACCCGTTCGCGTTGATCGAAGCCGAGATCCTTGTTGCCTATGCTGACCCAGAGCCGCTGGCCGCGGCTGCGCAGGTTGGCATCCCGCTCGCTGAGCTGGGCCTGCAGCCCCGCCTTGCTGTCCTGCCACTGCTGCTCGGTGAACTCCAGCATGGCCAGCGGGAAGAGATCGATGAACTCCTCCACCGCATCCAGCAGGATCTGCGGCCCCGCCACCGGCGACTGTATATAGAAGATGAGGCCGGGGTGGCGATTGAGGGGCAGGTTGCCGGCCCCCACCACGTAACCGAGCTGCTGGCGGGTGCGCAGCTCGTGGAAGAAGGTGGAGGACATGATGTGGTTGGCCAGGGTGAAGCAGGCGAGATCCCGCGCCCGGGTGGTGCGGGACTGGTAATAGACCAGCAGCGCAGAGTCTTCGTGATCGCACCCCTGCTCGCGAATGAGGGTGCCCCTGTCCTGAATGGAGATGAGGGGGCGGCGGGTCTCGGCACTGGGCTGACTTCTGACGCCGAGGTGACGCTCCAGCAGGGCGGCCAGTTCAAGCGCCTCGGCGGCGGTCCAGTCGCCGTGCACCAGGGTCTCTATGTGCACCTCGGCAAAGAGCCGGCTGACGAAGTCAGGCATTTCGTCGAGTGCTATGGTGCGCAGGTGGCGCAGCAACTGCTCGAACGGCGGGTTGTTCGGTTGCAGCAAACTGGTGAGCTGGTTGAACAGCTGGGAGATGGGTCGGGTCTTGGACTGGTTCTCCCAGTTGCGGATGAGCTGCTCCTTGATTTCACTGAAGCGCGCCGGATCCGGGTAGCCCAGGGTCCGGTTGCCGAGGATCATGTCGAGCAGCAGCGGCAACTTGTCGGCAAAGCCGCTCAGGTTGATGGTAAAGCCCCCCTGATGGGCATAGATCTGGTAACCGAGCCCGGCGAGCTCGGCCGGGTAGGTGAGGGCATTGAGGTGATCCGTGAGCAGCTCCACCGCAAGCCTGGCCATGGCGATGTGGCGCGGGCTTCTGACCGCATGCTCGCTGTCGATGGAGATATAGAGGCTCCCCTTGGGCACCCCAAACAGGTGCTCGTGCAGATGCCAGAGCCGAAAACCGGGGCGGTCGACCAGACAGGCCGGCATGTCGGCGCTGAGGGCCGGCGTTCTGGCATCGAGGCGGCTGCTGATAAAGGGGTTGGGGGAGGGCAGGTGCAAGGCGGGATCCGGCTCGCTCTGCTGCCAGCGGATCTTCTCCGCCTCGGTGATGCTCTGGACGCTGTAGGGGGTCTGATACCAGCGGGCGAGGCGATCCGTGCTCACCTCCGGCGCCTGTATGGTCACCCGAAGGTTGTGGGGGGTCAGCTTGGCGAGGAAGCGCCGGATCAGGGGCTCATCGTACTCGCGCATCATGTAGTCGCCGTGGATCAGATCGTCCGGGGCATAGCTGAACAGGTTGAGCACGAGACCCGAGACGGTGTCCAGCGCCCGGCCCCGCTCCTGGAAGCGGAAGGCCGATTCCAGCACGCTGCGCTTCTCGTCATAACGCCAGGCCTGCAAGCCATCGCGTTCGATGAGCTTCAGGTAGCCGAACAGGTCGGCGATGATGTCGTCCACATGGGCAAGCCCCAAGGGAGTGAGGCCGAAGCTCACCCCAAAGTCCTTGAAGTTGGCACCGCTGATACCGCCTCCGGCGGCGAGCTGGTTGACCCAGCCTCTTGCCTTCAGCAGAGAGAGCAGGCTGCCTTCCCCT
The DNA here is from genome assembly GCF_041402505.1 of Aeromonas sp. S2(2024). Classification (NCBI taxonomy): domain Bacteria; kingdom Pseudomonadati; phylum Pseudomonadota; class Gammaproteobacteria; order Aeromonadales; family Aeromonadaceae; genus Aeromonas; species Aeromonas sp. S2(2024). The sequence goes on along the minus strand of NZ_JBGLRL010000002.1, from coordinate 181,115 downwards.
TCGTAGCCGATGAGGTGGCTCAGGAAGGTGAGGGGTTTCTTGTCGTAGAGTGCATCCACGCTCGGCAGCGGGAAGGTCAGCGCCAGTTTGCGGGTCTCCTTGACCGGGGCTATCTGGATGCGGATGCCGAGATCATCGAGCCGGTAGAGGGGGGCCGAGAGGGCGGGGGGGCCCAGGCGGCGATCCAGAATGGTGCCAAAGAAGCGATCGCACCAGCCGAGCTGGGTTTCAATGGATGCCGGAGAGAGCATCACCAGCGCCATGCGATCCGCACTGTAGTGCGTTTCGTAGAACGCAATGAGGTCGGAGCGCAGATCCCGGCCGGGCAGATCCGCCAGGGTATCCAGGTTGCCGACCGAGAACTTGGAGAAGGGGTGGGCCGGGTTGACCGTCTCCTTGTGCACCTGATAGCTGCGGCGCACATCGTCTTGCAACTTGAGGCGGTATTCGGAGTCGACCGCGTTGCGCTCCTTGTCGACCCACTCGGGGGCGAAGGTGGGGCAGATGAAGAACTGGGAGAAGCGATCCAGCCCCGCTTCGAAGAAGCCGTTGTCGATGTCGAAGAAGAAGTTGGTGAACTCGGTGCCGGTCCAGGCGTTGTTGCTGCCCCCATGGCGACTCATGAACTGCTGGTACTCGCCGGGTTTGGGATAAGTACGAGTACCGAGGAACAGCATATGCTCAAGGAAATGGGCCATGCCCTGGCGATCGACTGGGTCATCGAAGTGGCCGGTGTTGACGGCCAGGGAGGCGGCCGATTTATCGGTCTCGGGATCGCAGATCAACAAGACCCTGAGCCGGTTTGCCAGCTCCAGATAGTGATACCGCCGATGGTCGTTGGGACTGGCATATGGGCTCATTGGGGAGTGACTCGCGGTGAATTTATTTGAATTTAAACATGATTATCGACCCCGCTATCTCACGAGGCAAACCCTTTTCTGAGAGGTAGCGCAATTGTTTCCCCCTGCATGGCGGGGTAAGATCCCCCCGCTATTTAAACAGGCCCCCTGGGCGAGGTTGTAATGAAAATCTACATCATGCGTCATGGCCAGGCTGGCATGAACGCAAAGACTGATGAACAGCGTCCACTGACCGAGCAAGGCATCGAAGAGTCCATCCACATGGCGGGCTGGTTGGCCCCTCAGCTGACAGGCTCTCTGAGCCTGGTGATCCACAGCAACTACGTGCGTGCCAGACAGACCTGGCAGGCCATCTCTGCCGAGCTGCCCGAGGCCCTGAAGGTCGAGGAGAGCGGCGAGATCACCCCCTATGGGGATCCGGCTTTCGTGGCGAGTTATCTCACCGCGCTGGCGGAGACCCACGACAATATCCTGATGGTCAGTCACCTGCCTCTGGTCGGGTATCTGGTGCAAAGTCTCTGCCCGGCGGCAGGGGCGCCCATGTTTGCCACCTCGGGTCTGGCCTGCATCGAGTGGCAAGATGGCAAGGGGGTCTTGCTCTGGCTGGAAGGACCGCATACAATACGATAAAAGTTAATAAAAAGTTACAGATTGGTTTTTTGGGGAAGAGAGAGTCGATTTTTCCGGTTTTTATACAAATTTAACGGAATTATCTCGCATAAGCTGCTGTCATACGGATACAACTGCAAGAGGTTGCAAACGATGAGAGTGTTCAAGAAGTACCTGCCACTGATGGTGGCAAAGCATGTCAAAACCTTCTTCAAGGGACGGATCTACATCCACGGCAGGGGGCGCTTCGATTTCCAGTCGGGCCTGCTGATGATGCCACTGCAAGCCGATATTCCCCATCGTCAGACGGTGCTCGAAGTCAACGAGTTGATATCGAGGCTGCACATGGATGCCGCTTGAGTTGCATCAGCATGGCCATCTCCCCCTCATGCCCGCCCTGTGCGGGCATGATTGTATCTGGGGCTGAGTGAAGCAGTTTGAGCCCGTTCAAGTTTATTTCTGGATGAGGTTGTCGCGCCCCGCATCAGTGCGCTTGCTTATCCTGTTTGCCTCTCTATACTCCCGCGAAATATCCGCCCCCTTTCTCTGGACATAGTGATGCCCCTTGCCTTTCTGTTCCCCTTCTCCTGCATGGCCATCTGGGCCGGCAACGGCATCGTCAGCAAGCTGGCGGTGGGGGTGCTCTCGCCGGCCGCTCTGGCCTGGTCCCGCTGGATGGTGGCGGCCCTGGTACTGACTCCTTTCCTCGCGCGGCGGGCCTGGCGCATGCGTGACCAGCTGCGGGCCGGTTTCTCCCGGCTGGCCATACTGGCCCTTCTCGGCATGGTGTTGAACCAGACCTTCGGTTACTACGCGGCCCAGACCCTGGGTGCCACCGAGATCGGGCTGATGATGGGACTGACCCCGCTGATGACGGTGCTGCTCAGCATCTGGCTGCTGCGCGAGCGCCCCACTTGGGGGGCCCTCGTCGGCGGCGTTATCTCCATCCTGGGGCTGACCATCTTGCTGGGGCAAGGGGACCCGACCCGCTTGTTCACCCAGGGTATTCATATCGGCTCCGTCTACATGCTGCTCTCGGCGGCCACCTATGCGCTCTACAGTGTGCTGCTCAAGCGTTGGGATCTGGGGCTCGACAACTGGTCCATGCTCTACGGCCAGGTGCTCTGCAGCCTGCTGTTCCTCACCCCCTTCTACCTGCTGGTGGATGGCAAATGGCCGGATGGCAGCGCGCTCTGGCTCATCCTCTATGCGGGGATCCCGACCTCGGCCCTCTCACCCTGGCTCTGGATGCAGGGGATAGCCCTGCTGGGGGCCAGCCGTACGGCTATCTTCATGAACTTGCTGCCGGTGATGACGGCGGCGCTGGCCATCAGCTGGCTGGGGGAGCGGCTCACCAGTTATCACCTGATTGGTGGCGGCATGACTCTGTTGGGGGTGTTGCTGGCTCAACTACTGGTCAAACCGGTGATGGTGCGGCGGCGGGTCCGGCTCGCGATGGCCACCTGCCGGGAAGATTAAGAAGAAAGACCGCCGAAAGGCGGTCTTTTTGTATGCGGGATAGCGAACCTTATTGCGCGGTCAGATAGAGGTCTTTCGAGTAGACCAGATCCTGCGGGTTCTGATAGGGGTAGCCCTTGATGTTGGGCTTGAGCAGGCGGGATTTGACGTAGAAGTAGACCGGAGCGATGGGGGCCTCCGCATCGATCAGGGCTTCGGCCTGTTGATAGAGCTGGTTGCGCTCGGCCGGATCTCTGGCGTCATGGGCCTTGGCCAGCAGGGCGTCATACTGCTTGTTGAACCACTTGCCGCTGTTGGCGCTGCTGCTGGAGGTCATGATGTCGAGGAAGGTGGAAGCATCGTTGTAATCCCCGTTCCAGGCGTAGCGACTCACCCCGAAATCCCCTTCGTTCAGGGCCGACACCATGGTCTTCCACTCCATGTTGTTGAGCTCGGCCTTGACCCCCAGGTTGTGCTTCCACATGGAGGAGATGGCCAGCGCTATCTTCTTGTGCCCCTCGTTGGTGTTGTAGAGGATGTCCACGTCCAGCGGATTCTGCGGCCCGTAGCCCGCCTCGGCGAGCAGCGTCCTGGCCTGCTTGATGCGTTCTTCCTTGCTCATCAGCTCGCTGGCCGGGCGCTTGAGTTCGAAGCCGTCCACAATGGGCGGTGTCAGGCTGAAGGCAGAGAGCTGGCCCTGTCCCAGGATCTTCTCGGTGATGGTGTCCCTGTCGATGGCAAGAGACAGCGCCTTGCGTACCTTGGGGTTATCGAACGGTTTGCGCTGGGTGTTGAACACGTAGTAGTAGGTGGCCAGGGTCGGCACGCTCACCAGCTCCTGCGGGCTCTGCTGCTTGAGCTGCTTGTACTGCTCCAGCGGATAGCTGGTGTAGTGCAGCTCGCCGGCGCGATAGCGGTTGTAGGCGGCGGTGTCGGAGACTATCTCCAGATAGAGCACCTTGTTCAGCACCGTATGCTGGTTGTCCCAGTAATAGGGGTTGCGCTCGGAGATGAGACGCTCGTTGGGAGTCCACTCCTTGAGCACGAAGGCGCCGTTGGAGACGATGTTGCCCGGCTTGACCCACTCATGTCCGAACTTCTCTATGGTCGCCCTGGGGGCCGGGAAGGTGGTGTAGTGGGAGAGGGTCTTCAGGAAGAAGGGCACCGGGTTCTTCAATGTGATCTGCAGGGTATGGGCGTCGAGTGCCTTGATGCCCAGCGCATCCGGGCTCTTCTTGCCCTGCACCACGTCACTGGCGTTGGTGACACCGGTCAGCTCGATGAACCAGGCATAGTTGGAGGCATTCTTGGGGTCCGCTGCCCGCTGCCAGCCATAGACGTAATCGGCTGCCGTCACCGGCTCGCCGTTGGACCACTTGGCATCGGGTCTCAGTTTGAAGGTGTAGACGGTGCCCGTGGGATCGAGCTCGTAGCTCAGGGCGCCGGCAGGCTGCAACTTGCCGTCGCCATCCAGGGTGTAGAGTCCTTCGAACAGATCGTTGACGATGTCGCTGCCTGCGGTCTCTTCCACCATCTGGGGGTCGATGGAGGCGGGTTCGGTGCCGATGTTGCGGATGAAGGTTTGCTGTTCTGCTGGCAGCAGCTTGGTACCGGCCGGTACCTGGGCCGCCAGCGCGGGGAGCGCGAGCAGGGCGGCAACCGCACCGGCAATGAGAGTCCTTTTCATTGAATATCCTTATGTTTTTTTGCTTCCAAAGCCAGAGCAGTGTGCGGGATTGATGGCGAGATCTCAAGAGGGGGACCGACTGGCATTGCGGGGCGAATGCCGGATGGGGAAGAGTGGAGACAGGAAGTGTGAAGTAACATTCTCGTCACGAATTAACATGATGAAAGACGCCAATCGAAGCCTTTTTTTCAGCGCTGCATGCCGTACTGACGGGGTTTTCTGGTGATTTATACGCCGGCTTAATTCGCTGCAAAAACAAAAAACAGGCGTTACATTGGGTTACAAAATAACGCTGCCGAGGATCGGCACTTTTTTTGCCGACACTTGCAAACGTTTTCAACGGCCAACGGAAACGATCTTAAAGGAACAAGAATGCGAAACATGATCACCATGGGCGAGTTCATCGTCAAGAAACAGGCGGACTACCCTACCGCGACCGGCGAGCTGACCTCCTTGCTCAGCTCCATTCGCCTGGCCGCCAAGGTGGTGAACCGGGAGATCAACAAGGCGGGGCTGGCGGACATCATCGGTTCCATGGGGGCCGAAAACGTGCAGGGGGAGGTGCAGCAGAAGCTGGACGTCTACGCCAACGAGCGCTTCAAGGCGGCGTTGGAGGCCCGTGGCGAGGTGTGCGGCATGGCGTCCGAGGAGGAGGAGGACTTCGTCTCCTTCGATTCCGAGCTCTCCCGCCACTCCAAGTATGTGGTGCTGATCGATCCGCTCGACGGCTCTTCCAACATCGATGTCAACGTCTCGGTCGGGACCATCTTCTCCATCTATCGCCGGGTCAGCAAGCCGGGCGCCGGGGTGACTCTGGAGGACTTCCTGCAGCCGGGCAACCGTCAGGTGGCCGCCGGTTATGTTGTCTACGGCTCCTCCACCATGCTGGTCTACACCACGGGCTTTGGGGTCAACGGCTTTACCTACGACCCTTCCATCGGCTGCTTCTGCCTCTCCCACGAGAACATCCGCATTCCGGAGGAGGGCAAGATCTACTCCATCAACGAGGGCAACTACATCAAGTTCCCGGACGGGGTGAAGAAATACCTGAAATATTGCCAGGAGCGGGACGAGGCGACCCACAGGCCCTACACCTCCCGCTACATCGGCTCCCTGGTGTCCGACTTCCACCGCAACCTGCTCAAGGGCGGCATCTACATCTATCCGTCCGGCACCAACTCCCCGAACGGCAAGCTGCGCCTGCTCTACGAGTGCAACCCCATGGCCTTCCTGGTGGAGCAGGCCGGTGGCAAGGCGTCCGACGGCTTTGGTCGCATCATGGATATCCAGCCCACGGCGCTGCACCAGCGTACCCCCTATTTCGTGGGCTCCACCAAGATGGTGGAGCGGGCCGAGGCCTTCATGCGGGAATTCTCCGCCCACGAGGATCCGGCCCGTCAGGGGTGATGCCAGGCGTGTCGCGGCGATAGTCACATAAAAAACGGGAGCCGATATGGCTCCCGTTTTGTTTGGCGCTGGCAGCCACTAGAGGCTGTGGCTGGCGAGATCCGTCAGCAGGGCATCCACCAGTTTGAGCCGCATGGCCCTGTCCTGGTTCGGCACCTGGAAGCGCAATCGGGTCGGTCCATCCATTTTATAGATACGTGGCTGCTCGGAGAGCAGTTTTACCAGATAAGTCGGGTTGACCTTGGTCTCCTGGGTGAAGTCCAGGTAGCCGCCGCGATCGCTCATCTCTACCCGGCGAATACCCAGGGCCGTGGCGCGCTGGCGGAAGGCCGCGATCTCCATCAGCGTCTTGGTCGGCTCCGGCAGCAGGCCGAAGCGGTCGATGAGCTCCACCTTCAGCTCGCGCAGCTCCTGCTCGTCCGCCGCACTGGCGATGCGCTTGTACATGGACAGACGCATGTTGACGTCCGGGATGTAGTCGTCCGGCAACAGCGCCGGCAGGCGCAGCTCCACCTCGGTGTGCTGGCTCATCAGCTGTTCGAGCGATGGCTCCTTGCCGTTCTTCAGCGCCTCCACCGCCTGCTCCAGCATCTCCATGTAGAGGGTGAAGCCCACCGATTCGATCTGGCCGCTCTGATCGTCGCCGAGCAGCTCGCCCGCGCCCCGGATCTCCAGATCGTGGGTCGCCAGCGCAAAACCGGCGCCGAGATCTTCGAGCGACGCGATGGCTTCCAGCCGCTTGGCCGCATCCTTGGTCATCAGCTTGGGATGGGGGGTGAGCAGGTAGGCATAGGCCTGGTGGTGGGAGCGGCCGACCCGACCCCGCAACTGGTGCAACTGGGCCAGCCCCAGGTGATCCGCCCTGTCCATGATAATGGTGTTGGCGCTCGGCACGTCGATGCCGGTCTCTATGATGGTGGTGCACACCAGCAGGTTGAAGCGCTGGTGGTAGAAGTCCGACATGATGCGCTCGAGGTCGCGCTCGCGCATCTGGCCGTGGGCGATGCCGATACGCGCCTCCGGTACCAGTTCGGCGAGATCGCTGGCGCACTTCTCTATGCTCTCCACGTCGTTGTGCAGGTAGTAGACCTGACCGCCGCGCTTGAGCTCCCGCAGCACAGCCTCGCGCACCACGGCTGGCTCGTGCTGGCGCACGAAGGTCTTGATGGCGAGCCGCTTGGCAGGCGGGGTGGCGATGATGGAGAGATCCCGCATGCCGGACATCGCCATGTTGAGGGTGCGCGGGATCGGTGTTGCCGTGAGGGTGAGGATATCCACATCGGCCCGCAGCGCCTTGATCTTCTCCTTCTGGCGTACCCCGAATCTGTGCTCCTCGTCGACGATGAGCAGCCCCAGATCCTTGAAGGTGAGGTCGGAGCCGAGCAGCTTGTGGGTGCCTATGATGATGTCCACCTTGCCATCGGCCAGCTCCTTCAAGACGCTGGTCTGCTCCTTGGCGGAGCGGAAGCGGCTCAGCACCTCCACTCGCACCGGCCAGTTGGCGAAGCGATCGCGGAAGTTGTCGTAGTGTTGCTGGGCCAGCAGAGTGGTGGGCACCAGCACGGCCACCTGCTTGCCGCCGTGCACCGCTACGAAGGCCGCCCGCATGGCCACTTCGGTCTTGCCAAAGCCCACATCGCCGCACACCAGCCGGTCCATGCTCTTGGCCTGGCACATGTCCCCCAGCACCGCATTGATGGCATTGAGCTGATCCTCGGTCTCCTCGAACGGGAAGCTGGCGGCAAACTGGCGGTAGCTCTCCTTGTCGTGCTTGAAGGCAAAGCCGGCACGGGCCGCGCGTATGGCATAGACGTCGAGCAGCTCGGCCGCCACGTCGCGCACCTTCTCCGCCGCCTTGCGCCGTGCCTTGGCCCAGGCCTCGCCGCCGAGTTTGTGGCTGGGGGGGTTATCCGACCCCGTGTAACGGCTGATGAGGTGGAGGTTGGTGACCGGCACGAACAGCTTGTCGCCACCGGCGTATTCCAGGGTGAGAAACTCGGTGGGCAGGCCACCGGCATCCAGGGTCTCGAGCCCGAGATAGCGGCCGACCCCGTGATCCAGGTGCACCACGGGCTGGCCCTGGGTCAGTTCGCCGAGGTTTCTGATCACCGCATCCGAGCTCAGGTTCTTGCTCTTCTCCCGCTGCCGCTTGCTTCTGATCTTGCCGCCGAGCAGCTCGGTCTCTGTGATGAGGGCCAGGGCCTCTGCCCCAGCGGGTTCCAGCAGGAAGCCCCGCTCCAGCGGGCTGACCAGCAGGCCATGGCGCGCCTTGCTCCCGACGAACTCATCGAGGGAGGCGAACTCCTTGGGTTGTAGCTTGATCCGCGCGAGCAGATCGCCTAGCCCCTCGCGCCGCCCTTCGGATTCCACCGCGAACAGGGTGCGGCCGGCAAAGCCTTGCAGGAACTGGCTGAGGGCCAGCAGGGGCTGCTCCTTGCTGTGATCGAGCTGCAAGTCGGGCAGGGGGGCGATGGGCAAGTCGTGCTGGCCCGCGCCGCCGTCGGTGGTGGCCTCCTGCAGGCGCACGGCGCCGTACTGACCGAGGGCGGCAAACAGCTGCTCCACCGGCAGGTAAATTTGCTGAGGGGGCAGCAGGGGGCGGGTATTGTCCCAGCGCCTGTCTTCATAGCGCTGGCCTATGTCGTTCCAGAAGCGCTGGGCCGCCGGGTAGATCTCCCCCACGGTGAGCAGCAGGGTGTTGTCCGGCAGGTAGTCAAACAGGCTGGCGGTCTGGCTGAAGAAGAGTGGCAGGTAGTATTCGATGCCGGCGGGCCAGCGCCCCTTGCTCACCTCCTGATAGACGGAGCCCTCGGCCCGCGACAGCTCGAACTGCTCGCGGAACTGGCCGCGAAACAGCTCGATGGCGGCCTCGTCGGTGGGAAATTCCCGGGCGGGCAGAAGGCTGACGCTCTTGACCGGCTCGCTGGAGCGCTGGCTCTCGGGATCGAATGGGCGGATGGAGTCCACCTCGTCATCGAAGAAGTCGATGCGATAGGGCCGGTTGCTGCCCATGGGGAAGAGATCCAGCAGGGAGCCGCGGGCGGCGAACTCGCCGTGCTCCAGCACCTGCTCCACCGCCACATAGCCCGCCTCGGCCAGTCGTCCCCGCAACTGTTGCAGGTTGAGGCGCTGGCCGCTGGTCACCATCAGGCTGTATTTGTCGAGATAGGCCTGGGGCGCCGTGCGCAGCATCAGGGTGGAGATGGGCACTATCAGCACGCCGCTGCTCATCTGCGGCAGCCTGTAGAGGGTCTCGAGGCGCTGGGAGATGATGTCCTGGTGGGGGGAGAAGGTGTCGTAGGGCAGGGTTTCCCAGTCCGGGAACATCAGCACCGGGCAGCCTTGGTCGGCCAGCAGGTACTGCAACTCCTGTTCGAGGCGCAGGGCACTCGGGGTATCGGCAGTCACCAGCAGGACGGGGCGGTTGGCCTCCCGGGTGAGGCGGGCGGCAACCAGCGCCAGGCTGCTGCCGACCAGCTGGCCCAGGGTCAATTTCTGGCCCGCTTTGGCGGGCAAGGCGGGGAGTTTCATTGGCATCGTTCGATTCTTTTAACGTTGACGTTGGCTGTGATTAGCGCTGACGCTCTTGGGCACGCAGTTTGAGCTGCTTGGATTGCACATGCAGGCTGGCACGCACCAGCAGCTCCCTGTCATCCTCGCGGATCCGCACATAGTCGAGCACCACATGCTCGCCATGCTCGCCGTGCTCCCGCTGCTTGACTTCGCCATAGCAGTAGACGGCGGAGGCCTCTTCCCGCAGGAAGATCTTGAGCCGCACTATCTGGTGCAACTGCGGCGGCTCGCCGTGACCCTGGCGTGGGTGCAGGTAGGTGAGCTGGCCGGCGCCAAAGCGCAGGGTGTGGAAGCGATGTTCGGGGTGATCCTGCGCCGCCAGCACGAAGCCCATGATCATGTCGATCTTGCGGGACTGCTGGTTGATGATCTCCACCAGATCGTGCATGGACTCGTTCTGGTTGCGCAGCAGGCGGCTGCTCACCAGGTCGATGGAGGTGATGGCGGAGGCGATGCGAAAGGGCTCGGGCAGCTCGGCGTCAAGAGCCTCCAGCGTCGGCAGGTGAAAGTCGGCCGGCATGGGGATCACATTGACCGGCGTGGCATGGGTGACGCTGAAGAACTGTTCCTGCATGGAGGCTATCCCTTGTTGTCATAGACGATTTTTTATAGGCACTGCTGACCTTGCCCCGCCGCGGCGTCCCCGGTCTGGCGCGAGACGCCATCTCCGGTCGCCCCTGGGGCTCTCCCGTCACTGTGGGGGCGCAACATGGCGGCGGGGGCCTGCGCATTCGGCAAAACATGGCGCCATGGGCTGCCTCCTGGGCTCAGGGGAATGGGCCATTGCGCCAGCCCCGGCGTCATCTGCTGCGGCAACGCGGCTTGCGTTGAAGCGTCAACAGACCCTATTATCCGGCATCTTATTTTGTTGGCAACGTAGATATCCTTGAAGACCGGACTTTTTCAGCCACTCTCGCTGGCCATAGGCCTGCGTTATGCAGGCTCGCGACGCAGTAACCGCTTCGTCTCCTTTATCTCCCTGTTTTCCACCTTTGGCATCGCCATCGGGGTTGCTGCCCTGATGGTGGTCATTTCGGTGATGAACGGGTTCGAGGGGCAGCTCAAGGGGCGCATTCTCGGGGTGATCCCCCACGTGGTGGTGACCAATCCGGCGGGGCGCATCGATGCCCATCCGCCCGGCCTGCCCGATCTCGACAAGTTGCCCCACGTGGTGGCCACGGCCCCCATGCTCGACAGCGAAGGCATGTTGCAAAGCCCGGGCCAGCTCACCGGGGTGAGCGTGCAGGGGATAGATCCGGCCCGCTGGCCCAAGGATGACATTCTCCATGCCCAGATGCTGGGGGGACGGCTGGACAGCCTGCAGCGCGGCCAATACCACATAGTGCTGGGGCAGGGGGTGGCCAACCGCCTCAAGGTCTCCATTGGCGACGAGGTGCGTCTCATCCTGACCGAAGGGACCCGCTTCACCCCCTTTGGCCGGGTACCGGCCCAGCGGATCTTCACCGTCTCCGGCATCTTCGGGGTCGGCGCCGACGTGGACAGCCAGGTGGCGCTGATTGCCCTGGGGGACGCCCAGCGCCTGCTGCGCCTGCCCGAGGAGACGGTGGGCGGCATCCGCCTCTGGCTCGACGATCCCTTCGCCGCCGACCAGGTGGTGAAAACCGCGCTGCCGGACGGGCTGGAGTGGCAGGACTGGCGCCGGGAGCGGGGTGAACTCTTCCAGGCGGTGGCCATGGAGAAACGCATGATGGGGCTGATGCTGGTGCTGATCATCGCGGTCGCCACCTTCAACATCCTCTCCGCCCTGGTGATGGTGGTCACCGACAAGGAAGGGGAGGTGGCCATATTGCGCACCATGGGCATGAGCGAGTCGGGGATCGTCAAGATTTTCATGGTGCTGGGGGCGTCGAGCGGCGTCATCGGCGCCCTGTTTGGCGGTCTGGCGGGGCTGGCCCTGTCGTTCGGACTCAACCCCCTGCTCGATGCAGTGGGGCTCAACCTCTATATGGCGGCGGGGGGCAGCGGTCTGCCGGTCATCGTCGAACCCGCCCAGGTCATGACCATCTTGCTGGGGGCCGTGCTGCTGAGCTTCAGTGCCACCCTCTATCCGGCAGCCCGTGCGGCCCGGGTCAAACCGGCCGAGGCATTACGTTATGAATAGCGCTGTGAATCCATCATCTTCTGTTGTTACCTCCGGTGCGAGTGCCGGCGTTGTGACTGGTGCCAATGTGGTCACTGGTATAAGTGGAGCCCCTGTTATGAATGAACCCCAGTCCTGCGAGCCTCTGCTGCGCTGTCAGGCCCTCAACCATGTCTATAAAGAGGGCAATCTGGAGACCCAGGTGCTCAAGGGGATAGATCTCTGCGTCGCCCCAGGCGAGATGCTGGCGGTGGTGGGGAGCTCGGGCTCGGGCAAGACCACCTTGCTGCACCTGATGGGGGCGCTGGACAACCCCTCGAGCGGCGCCGTGTTGTTCAAGGGGCAGGATATCCACCACTGGGACAGCAAGACCCAGGCTCGTTTTCGCAATCAGGAGCTGGGCTTCGTCTATCAGTTCCACCACCTGCTGGCCGAGTTCACCGCGCTGGAAAACACTGCCATGCCGCTGCTGATCGCCGGCGAGTCGGTGGCGAGCGCCACTGACAAGGCGACCCGGATGCTGGGACGGGTGGGGCTCTCCCACCGTCTCAATCACCGGCCTTCCGAGCTCTCCGGTGGCGAGCGCCAGCGGGTGGCCATCGCCCGTGCCCTGGTCAACGAGCCGAGCCTGGTGCTGGCGGACGAGCCTACCGGCAACCTGGATCATGCCAGCGCCACCGCGGTGTACGAACTGCTCTGCGAGCTCAACCGGGAGCTGGGCACCGCCTTCGTGGTGGTCACCCATGACTTGAACCTGGCTGCCAAGCTGCACCGCCGGGTGACCCTGGTGAGCGGCATCATGGCGGAGGTCGCCTGATGTTCAAGCCGCTGCCCCTCTTTCTGGGCCTGCGTTACAGTCGCTCCCGCCGTCGCAACGGCTTCATCGCCTTTATTTCCGCCTCTTCCCTCATCGGCATAGCCCTCGGGGTGATGGCCCTCATTCTTGGCCTCTCCGCCATGAACGGCTTCGAGCGGGAACTTAAAAACAGGGTGCTCTCTGTGGTGCCCCACGGTGAGCTCATCGGCATGGAGGCGCCCCTGCCTGACTGGCCGAGGCTTCGGGACTACCTGCTGGCCCAGCCCGGGATCGAGGCTGCGGCCCCGGTCATCCGCCTCGATGGCCTGCTGGAGCACGGCTCCGCCATCAAGGGGGTGCAGGTGCGCGCCGTGCTGCCCGAGCTCGAGGCGAACCTGTCAGATGCAGGCAACTACATGACGGGGCTGGGTTTTCGTGAACTCCAGGCGGGCGAGCACGGGGTGATCCTCGGCAAGACCATCGCCGACAAACTGGGGGTCAAGATAGGTGACCCCGTGACCCTGCTGCTGCCCCAAGGGGGAGACGAGACGGGGATCAAGAATCCCCGGCGGGAGACCCTGACCGTGGTGGGGCTGCTGGAGATAGGCGGCCAGCTCGACGGCGTGCTCGGCTTCATGCACCTGACCGATGCCCAGTCCATCACCGGCATGGGCAGCGCGGTGGAAGGCTTCAGCCTCAAGGTGAACGACGTGCTCAAGGCGCAGTCCATCACGGTGGCGGCCGCCCGCAAATTCCCGCACTACGTCTACATCAGCAGCTGGATGAGCCGCCAGGGCTACCTCTATCAGGACATCCAGATGGTGCGCACCGTCATGTACGTGGTGATGCTGATGGTGGTGGCGGTGGCCTGTTTCAACATCGTCTCCACCCTGGTGATGGCGGTGAACGAGAAGCGCAGCGAGATCGCCATCCTCAAGACTATGGGGGCGAGCCCGGGCCAGATCCGGCTCACCTTCGTCATCCAGGGGATGGTGAACGGGGTGCTCGGGGCCTTGCTCGGGGCCTTGTTGGGGGGCCTGCTCTCCAGCAAGCTGACTCAGATCCTGAGCTTCATCGAAGGGGTGATCGGCCATCGTTTCTTGAACCCGGACATCTACTTCATCGACTTCCTGCCGACCGAACTGCACATGCAGGATCTGATGATAGTGACCAGTGCCGCCATCCTGATGAGTCTGCTGGCCACCCTCTATCCCGCCTGGCGGGCGAGCGGTCTGGTGCCTTCCCGGGAGCTGGGACACTGATCCGCGAGCCAGGTCTGCCAAGCCTAGCAATATGTTGAAAAAGAAGGGCCCGCCGGTCTGCATCGGCGGGCCCTTCTCTCTTCTGGTCGTTCCGACTGGCTTAGTGGGCGTTGAGCTCATCGAGGGGCAACGAGAAGCTCGCCACGAACACATCGATAAAGTAGCGCATTGCCGGGTTCATCCTGGCCTCCAACATCTGCTCTAGGCGCTTGCGCGCGGGCTCGAACTCCCGGTTGCCTGCATTTATCTCCTCCAGACACTTGGTATAGGCGCAGAGGGTGTCGGCATCCTTCACCAGCCGGGCCAGGGCGTCGTCCTGGGCACCTGAGTCGAGCAGGGGGCGAAAGTCTTCCACCAGCTCGGTGGGCAGCATACCCAGCAGGCGCTGTTCGGCGGCGAGTTCAATCTTCTTGTACTCGCGGGCTATCTCGGGGTTGAAGTACTTGACCGGGGTCGGCAGATCGCCCGTCAGCACCTCGCTGCTGTCGTGATAGAGGGCCATCACGGCGGCGTGGTTGGCATCCACCTTGCCATCAAACAGCCGGTTGCTGATGACGCCGAGGGCGTGGGCCACCATGGCCACTTGCAGGCTGTGCTCGGCGATGTTTTCCGGCTGTATGTTGCGCATCAGGGGCCAGCGGTAGATGAGCCGCATGCGGGCGAGGTTGGCGAAGAAGTGGCTGGGCAGCATGGAAGACCTCGAACTGGGGCAATGAAAAAGGGCAGACCCTAGTCTGCCCTTTTTTGACATCCCAGGCATAGCCTGGCGATGCATTCTTGTTTAGCGAATATAGCGACCGGACTCGGCCTCGTGGTTGGTCACCACCATCTGGCCTATGGGCGCCAGGGCAATCAGGGCCAGCTTGAGGTGTTGGATGCCGAACGGAATGCCGATGATGGTCACGAAGCAGGCCAGGGCCGAAGCGATGTGGCCGATGGCCAGCCAGATCCCGATCACCAGGAACCAGAGGATGTTGCCAATCATCCCCAGGGCACCTGTGCCGATATCGCTCTGGCCGGTCATGCTCTTGCGGCTCACCGCCTGCTTGCCAAACGGGAAGAAGGTGAAGGTGCCGATGACGAAACAGGAACGTCCCCAGGGGATCCCTATCAGGGAGACGAAGCAGAGCAGCCCGGCCAGCCACCAGGCCAGCCCCATGAAGACGCCTCCCAGTACGAACCAGAGCAGATTGAACAAGAAGCGGAAAAAGGACATGTGGGTCACTCCAGACTCATAAATTGGCAGTCACCATAGCGAGCGGCGCAGAGGGACGCAATGGCTGATGCGAGAAGGTGGACAATTTGGGTCGCAGACCCGCTGATCGGATGCACCCTGACGACGCAGGAAGATGAAAAAAGCATGGTGTGGCGCACAAAAGGGTGAGCAAGTGCAAATTATTGCGGGCCGGATGCTTGAAGTAGGCGCCAGGCTTCCCCATATAGCAGGCAGTCATGCGCAAATTGTGCCGTCTGTGCCCCCGAGGGGGATGTGCGGCTCGACGCGACCAATGTGCGCCGCTATAATGTCGCGTCATATTTTCTCATCACAAAGACAGTCGTTGTCTTTATAAACAGGAAGACTCCGGGCTTTGCCCAGGGGCAATAAAGGGTCAGCACACAGTGCTGAGTTGAACGAGGTAAAAGAATGCAAGTTTCTGTAGAGACAACCCAAGGTCTGGAACGCCGTCTTACCATCACTGTACCGGCTGCTACCGTTGACGCTGCCGTGCGTAAAGAATTGAATGGCCTGGCCAAGACTCGTCGCATCGACGGTTTCCGTCCTGGCAAGGCTCCGGTTGCCATCATCAAGAAGATGTTCGGCGCCATGGCCCATGCCCGTGTTGCCGATGAAATGATGCAGAACAACTTCATCAAGGCCATCATCGAGAGCAAACTGAGCCCGGCCGGTGCCCCGACCATGGATCCGAAAGAGATCAAGGAAGGCCAGGATTTCGAATTCACCGCCACTTTCGAAGTGTACCCGGAGTTTGAAGTTGCCGGTCTCGAGAGCATCAAGGTTGAGAAACCGGTTGCCTCCGTCAAGGATGCCGACCTGGCCAACATGATCGACACCCTGCGCAAGCAGCACGCCACCTGGTCTGACGTCGATGCCGCTGCCGCCAATGGCATGCGTGTCACCCTGGACTTCGTCGGTTCCATCGACGGTGAAGAGTTCGACGGTGGCAAGGCCGAAGGTTTCACTCTGGAACTGGGCGCCGGTCGCATGATCCCTGGCTTCGAAGACGCCATCCTGGGCAAGAAAGCGGGCGACGAGTTCACCATCGAGGTGACTTTCCCGGCTGACTACCACGCCGAAGCCCTGAAAGGCAAAGCGGCCAAGTTTGCCTCCAAGCTGATCAAGGTTGAAGAGCAGGTACTGCCTGAGCTGACCGAAGAGTTCGTCAAGCGTTTTGGCATCGAGAGCGGCAGCGTTGAAGAGCTCAAGGCCGAAGTGCGCAAGAACATGGAGCGCGAACTGGCTCAAGCCCTGAAAAACAGCGTGAAAGAGCAAGTGCTGAACGGCTTGGTTGAAGCCAACCAGATCGATCTGCCGAAGGCTGCCGTTGCTCAGGAAATCGACGCCCTGCGTCAGCAAGCCCTGCAGCGTTTCGGTGGCTTCCAGGGCGGCAACGCTCCTGAACTGCCGGCCGAGCTGTTCCAGGCGCAAGCCGAGCGTCGCGTACGCGTTGGTCTGCTGCTGGGTGACGTCATCCGCACCAACGAGATCAAGGCTGACGACGCCCGTGTGACCAGCATCATCGAGTCCATGGCCACAGCCTACGAAGATCCGAAGGAAGTGATCGAGTACTACCAGAAGAACGAGCAGATGCTGAACGGCGTTCGTAACCTGGCAGTAGAAGATCAAGCCATCGACCTGATCCTGTCCAAGGCGCAAGTGACCGAGAAAGAAGTTGCCTTTGACGACGTGATCAACAAGTCCGGTGCCGCTGCCTAAGAACATTTGACTTAAGGTCAAAACTGTTAAGTATAATGGCTCGTGTGATCTCCACTCGGGCCATTTTATTTTAGGGACAATGCCTTATGTACAAGAACTATAACGATGTGACTGAATCCCCACGCAATGCGCTCATCCCTATGGTGGTCGAGCAGACGGCTAAGGGTGAGCGTTCCTACGACATCTATTCCCGTCTGCTCAAGGAGCGGGTGATCTTCCTGACCGGTCAGGTTGAAGATCACATGGCGAATCTGGTGGTGGCTCAGCTGCTGTTCCTGGAGTCCGAGAACCCGGATCAGGACATCAGCATCTACATCAACTCGCCGGGTGGTGCCGTCACTGCAGGGATGTCCATCTATGACACCATGCAGTTCATCAAGCCGGACGTCAGCACCGTCTGCATGGGGCAGGCCTGCTCCATGGGCGCCTTCCTGCTGGCCGGTGGTGCCAAGGGCAAGCGTTTCTGCCTGCCTAACGCTCGGGTGATGATCCACCAGCCGCTGGGCGGCTTCCAGGGCCAGGCATCTGACATCCAGATCCATGCCCAGGAGATCCTGAAAATCAAGAATACCCTGAACGATCGTCTGGCTTTCCATACCGGACAGGACATGGCCACCATAGAACGCGACACCGACCGTGACAACTTCATGTCGGCCGAGCAGGCTGTGGCCTATGGTCTGGTTGACGGCATCCTGAGCCAGCGCGGCTGAGCAGGGTATCCCGTCCTGTTGTAAACTCAACAGGACGATCCATCCTCTATTGATAAAACGAGGTCGCTGAATGACAGAGAAACGCAAGGGTGAGGGCGACAAGCTGCTTTATTGCTCTTTCTGCGGCAAAAGCCAGCATGAAGTGCGTAAGCTGATCGCTGGCCCTTCCGTCTACGTATGTGATGAGTGTGTCGAGCTGTGCAACGACATCATCCGCGAGGAGATCCGTGAGATCTCTCCCAAGCGCGATGGTAGCGAGCTGCCGACCCCTCATGAAATCCGTGCCCATCTGGACGACTACGTGATCGGGCAGGAGTACGCCAAGAAGGTGCTGGCAGTTGCCGTCTATAACCACTACAAGCGTCTGCGCAGCGGCAGCGAGTCCGGTGGTGTGGAGCTTGGCAAGTCCAACATCCTGCTGATTGGCCCGACCGGCAGCGGCAAGACCCTGCTGGCCGAGACACTCGCCCGTCTGCTGGATGTGCCCTTCACCATGGCCGATGCCACCACATTGACCGAAGCCGGTTATGTGGGTGAGGACGTGGAGAACATCATCCAGAAGTTGCTGCAAAAGTGTGACTACGACGTGGAGAAGGCCCAGCGCGGCATCGTCTACATCGACGAGATCGACAAGATCTCCCGAAAGTCGGACAACCCTTCCATCACCCGCGATGTGTCCGGGGAAGGGGTGCAGCAGGCACTGCTGAAGCTGATCGAAGGCACCATAGCCTCAGTACCGCCGCAAGGTGGCCGCAAGCATCCGCAGCAGGAGTTCCTGCAGGTCGATACCTCCAAGATCCTCTTCATCTGTGGTGGCGCCTTCGCCGGCCTGGACAAGGTGATCGAGCAGCGTTCCGTCAAGGGAACCGGCATCGGGTTTGGCGCTGACGTCAAATCCAAGAATGCCAAGGCGACCTTAAGCGAGAACTTTGCCAAGGTGGAGCCGGAAGATTTGATCAAGTACGGTCTTATCCCCGAGTTCATCGGTCGTCTGCCGGTGGTGGCGACCCTCACCGAGCTGGACGAAGCGGCCCTCATCCAGATACTGAAAGAGCCGAAGAACGCACTGACCAAGCAGTACGCCGCGTTGTTTGCCTTGGAAGAGGTGGAGCTGGAGTTTCGTGACGACGCCCTGAACGCCATCGCCCGCAAGGCAATGGAGCGCAAGACCGGTGCCCGTGGCCTGAGATCCATCGTCGAAGCCGTGTTGCTCGACACCATGTATGACCTGCCCTCCCTGGAAGGGGTCAGCAAGGTGGTGATCGACGAGACGGTGATCAAGGGGGACTCCGCGCCCCTGATGATCTACGACAATCCCGAGACACAGGCCGCAGCGTCAGAGTAACTGACTGATTTTTAATCACATAAAGGGGCATTTTGCCCCTTTCATGCTTTTTACGGACAAGACGATTGAATCTCATCTTTGCGCCCCCATATACTCAGCCAAGCGCTTTGCCAACGGTATAACAAGCCGAGAGGACATATATGAACCTAGAGCGTTCAGAACGCATCGAGATTCCCGTCCTGCCTCTTCGTGACGTGGTGGTTTACCCCCACATGGTCATTCCACTCTTTGTGGGGCGGGAAAAATCCATTCGCTGTCTGGAAGCGGCCATGGAGCAGGACAAAAAAGTCCTGCTGGTGGCCCAGAAGGATGCGTCGACTGACGAGCCTACGGTGGAGGAGATCTTCTCCGTCGGGACAGTGGCCAACATTTTGCAGATGCTCAAGCTGCCTGACGGCACCGTCAAGGTGCTGGTGGAAGGGGGCCAGCGTGCCCGTCTTGAGCGGATGATCGATGACAAGGACTTCTTCGTCGGTGAGGCGCAGTACATAGCGTCTGCCCCCATCGAAGAGAAGGATCAGGATGTGCTGGTGCGCTCCGCCATCGGCCAGTTTGAAGGCTACATCAAGCTCAACAAGAAGATCCCGCCCGAGGTGCTGACCTCGATTTCGGCGATCGACGATGCGGCGCGCCTGGCTGACACCATGGCTGCCCACATGCCGCTCAAGCTCGAAGACAAGCAGAAGGTGCTGGAAATCGCCTCTGTGTCCGAGCGCATCGAGTTTCTGATGGCCATGATGGAGTCGGAGATCGACCTCTTGCAGGTCGAGAAGCGCATCCGCTCCCGGGTCAAGAAACAGATGGAGAAGAGCCAGCGGGAGTACTATCTCAACGAGCAGATGAAGGCCATCCAGAAAGAGCTGGGTGAGCTGGAAGACAGCCCGGACGAATTCGAAGCCCTCAATCGCAAGATTGACGAGGCGGGGATGCCGGACGATGCCCGTGAGAAGGCCCTGGCCGAGCTTGCCAAGCTGAAGATGATGTCCCCCATGTCTGCCGAAGCCACAGTGGTGCGCAGTTATGTGGACTGGATGGTGCAGGTGCCGTGGAAGGCCCGCTCCAAGGTCAAGAAGGATCTCGCCAAGGCACAAGAGGTGCTGGATTCGGATCACTATGGCCTGGACAAGGTCAAGGATCGCATCCTCGAGTACCTGGCGGTGCAGGCGCGGGTGAACAAGCTCAAGGGCCCCATCCTCTGTCTGGTTGGACCTCCCGGTGTGGGCAAGACCTCGCTCGGTCAGTCCATTGCCAAGGCGACTGGTCGCAAGTACGTGCGCATGGCGCTCGGTGGGGTGCGTGACGAGGCGGAGATCCGCGGTCACCGCCGCACCTATATCGGCTCCATGCCCGGCAAGCTCATCCAGAAGATGGCAAAAGTCGGCGTGAAGAACCCGCTGTTCCTGCTTGACGAAATCGACAAGATGAGCTCGGACATGCGCGGCGATCCCGCATCCGCCCTGCTGGAAGTGCTGGATCCCGAACAGAACAGCAGCTTCAACGATCACTATCTGGAAGTGGATTATGACCTGTCGGACGTGATGTTCGTGGCCACTTCCAACTCCATGAATATCCCGGGTCCGCTGCTGGACCGGATGGAAGTGATCCGTCTGTCCGGTTACACCGAGGACGAGAA
The DNA here is from genome assembly GCF_041402505.1 of Aeromonas sp. S2(2024). NCBI lineage: Bacteria > Pseudomonadati > Pseudomonadota > Gammaproteobacteria > Aeromonadales > Aeromonadaceae > Aeromonas > Aeromonas sp. S2(2024). The sequence goes on along the minus strand of NZ_JBGLRL010000002.1, from coordinate 160,718 downwards.
GCTCAACATTGCCAAGCAGCATCTGCTGGCCAAGCAGATACAGCGCAACGGTCTGAAAGAGTCCGAGATCACCATCGAAGACTCTGCCCTGATCGGCGTCATCCGCTATTACACCCGCGAGGCGGGGGTGCGTAGCCTGGAGCGTGAGATCTCCAAGATCTGTCGCAAGGCAGTCAAACGCATCCTGCTGGACAAGAGCATCAAGCATGTTCTGGTCAATCAGGAGAACCTCAAGGAGTTCCTCGGGGTACAGCGTTTCGACTACGGCAAGGCCACCGATCAGAATCAGGTAGGCCAGGTGTGCGGGCTGGCATGGACCGAAGTGGGGGGCGATCTGCTCACCATCGAGACCACCAACATGCCGGGCAAGGGCAAGCTCACCTATACCGGTTCACTCGGTGACGTGATGCAGGAGTCCATCCAGGCTGCCATGACGGTGGTACGGGCCCGTGCCGAGAAGCTGCGCATCAACGCGGACTTCTACGAGAAGCGCGACATCCACGTGCACGTGCCGGAAGGGGCGACCCCGAAAGACGGCCCGAGTGCCGGTATCGCCATGTGTACCGCCCTGGTTTCCAGCCTCACCGGCAACCCGGTGCGTGCCGACGTGGCCATGACCGGCGAGATCACCCTGCGCGGCGAGGTGCTGCCCATCGGGGGTCTCAAGGAAAAACTGCTGGCGGCTCACCGTGGCGGCATCAAGCGGGTGCTCATCCCGAAAGAGAACGAACGCGATCTCGAGGAGATCCCGGACAATGTCAAACAAGACCTTGAAATTTATCCGGTTCGCTGGATTGATGAGGTGCTTGCACTGGCGTTGCAGGACAATCCGCAGGGTTTCGAACGCGTTTCTGTCGTGTAAATGTTGATGCGCCGCAAATTTGGCGCATTCGGGGGGTGGTTAAGGCTTGCATGCACCGGATAACGGAAGTAGCCTTGACCACCGATCGGGTACTCATGATGAGTCGCAATGCGTGATGTGGCGCGGGTTTGCGCCAGATTGTCACTTGCAACTGATCAGGAGGCTTGTTATAAAACCTCCACTTGTTGTGGCCAGGGAAATCAGTGCCGCAGCGATGTTCGATAAAAGGGGAATATAAGAGTGAATAAATCTCAACTGATTGACAAGATTGCAGACGGTGCTGATATCTCCAAAGCTGCCGCTGGCCGTGCGCTGGATGCTTTCATTGACGCCGTGGGTGAAGCCCTGAAAGAGGGTGACCAGGTTGCTCTGGTTGGCTTCGGTACTTTCGCCGTTCGCGAGCGTGCCGCTCGTTCTGGCCGTAACCCGCAAACTGGTGCGACCATCGAAATCGCCGCCGGTAAAGTTCCTGCCTTCAAAGCCGGCAAGGCCCTGAAAGACGCGGTCAACTAAGCCGGGCGCTGATGTTCATCGGCTCCGACCTTGGTCGCTGACCAGACAAGTGAGAGGGCTCTCCCTCATACTGATTGACCAAGGCGCATCGCAATCGGTGCGCCTTTTCATTATTTACGCCCATCGAGTTCGGGAGCATAAGTACAAACATGATGTTGGATAAACTACGCGAAGGGGCGCAGGGCAAGGTAGCCAAGATTATCTTGGGCCTGATCATCCTCTCCTTTGCCTTGGCCGGTGTAGGCAGCTACCTCAATGGCCCGGCACGTACCGCCCCCGCTACCGTCAACGGCAATGACATCAGTGCCCCTGCACTGGAGAATGCCTATCGCAATGAGCGGGCCCGCATGGAATCCCAAATGGGTGAGGCCTTCAACCAGCTGGCCGCCAACCCCGACTACATGAAACAGTTCCGCCGCGGCGTGCTGGACCGGCTGATCGATCAGGCGCTGATCGATGACAAGGCCCGTTCCCTCGGCCTGCGCGTCAGCGACGAGCAGATCAAGCAGGCCATCGTGGAGATGCCGGAGTTTGCCGAGGACGGCAAGTTCAGCAACGATCGCTACCTGCAGCTGATCCGCCGCGCCGGCATGACGCCTGAGATGTTCCGCGACTCCCTGCGTCAGGACATGGTACGCCAGCAACTGATGGGCGCCCTGTTGGGCTCCGAGTTCGCCCTCAAGGGCGAGGCCGAGCAGCTCGACAAACTCTACAACCAGACCCGGGACCTGCGCCTGGTGCGCCTGGCTGCCTCCGCCTACATGGGTGAGGTCGAGGTGAGCGACGCCGAGGTGGATCAGTTCTACAAGGCCAACAGCGGCCGCTTCATGAACGACGAGAAGGTCAAGGTCGACTACCTGCTGCTCGATGCCGCCAACCTCGGCAAGAACATCAAGGTCACCGAGCAGGATGCCCAGGATTACTACGATCAGCACCAGGACCTGTTCCAGCGTGCCGAGCGTCGCCGCGTGGCACACATCCTGATCCCCTTTGGCAAGGATGAGAAGGCGGCCCAGCAGAAGGCTGACGAGCTGCTGGCCAAGGTCAAGGGCGGTGAAGACTTCGCTACCCTGGCCAAAGCCAACTCCAGCGATACCTTCTCCGCCAAGAAGGGCGGCGAACTGGACTGGTTCGAGAAAGGGGTGATGGATCCTGCCTTCGAGCAGGCGGCCTTTGCACTGGCCAAGACTGGGGATCTTTCCGCAGTGGTGAAGAGCCCGTTTGGTTTCCACATCATCAAGCTGCTGGCCGTCGAGCCCGCCAAGACCAAGATGTTCGCCGATGTGATGAGCGAAACCATCAGCCGTCTGCAAGCGGACAAGGCCAAGGAGCTGTTCTTCGCCGAGCAGCAGAAGATGGCCGACAGCAGCTTCGAGAACCCGGACTCGCTGGATTTGACTGCCGAAGCCATGGGTCTGAAGGTGATCTCGTCTGATTACTTCAGCCAGGCCGATGCCCAGGCACCCCTCAATGATCCCAAGGTGCTTGCGGCTGCCTTCTCCGAGCAACTGCGCGACGAGAACACCAACTCCGACGTGATCGAGCTCTCCGATGGCAAGGCGCTGGTGCTGCACATCATGGGTCACCAGCCGAAAGCGGCCAAGCCGCTGGCGGAGATCAAGGATCAGGTGATTGCGGCTATCAAGCATGAGAAGGCCAGTGAAGTAGCCCGTGGCAAGGCCCAGGGCCTGCTGGACAAGCTGCACGCCGGCGAGGACATCCAGGCCGATCTGACCGCCCTCGGGCTGAAGGTGGAGAGCCACAAGGGTGTCTCCCGCTTCGCCCAGGAGATGGATCAGAATCTGCTGGCCCAGGCGTTCCGCATGCCCCATCCGAAGGATGGCAAGCCGAGCGTCGAGCTGGTGGCCGAAGCCAATGGCGATCGCGTAGTGGTGGCGCTCGACAAGGTCAATGTGACCAAGGAGCCATCCCAGATGGTGAGCCTGCTGCAAGGCCAGCTCGGTCAGGGCAAGGCTCAGGCCGACTACAAGTCGCTGATCGACGAGCTGCGCAAGGCGGCCAAGATTGAGTACTTCACCGATGTGGAGGCAACCGTCGAGTAATCGATTCACGCCCTCATTGAAAACGGCTCCTTGATGGAGCCGTTTTTTTATGTCCCGACCATGCTCCGCTCGGCAAGCTCGGGCGGGCTGAGAGGGAAGGGGCCGGGCACCGGCTTGTGCTGTCTATCCTGGCAGTGGATAAGCCGGACAGCTGGATGACAAGCGTGCGGCTCCTGCACAGCACTCTTGCTCTTCTAACCCGGCTCGCGCAGTGGGAGACGCAGGGGAGAAGGGAACAAGGAGACATAAAAAAACCGGCACCATTGGCGCCGGTTTTACGATGAAAGACCCGGGGAAGGAGTTACACCACGCCCTGGCTGCGCAGGTAATCTTCGTAGGTGCCGCCGAAGTCGCGGATGCCGTTCTCGGTCAGTTCCATGATGCGGGTCGCCAGGGACGACACGAACTCACGGTCGTGAGAGACGAAGATCAGGGTGCCCTGATACATCTCCAGCGCCAGGTTCAAGGATTCGATGGATTCCATGTCCAGGTGGTTGGTCGGCTCATCCATGATCAGGATGTTGGGGCGCTGCATCATCAGCTTGCCGAACAGCATGCGACCCTGTTCGCCACCGGAGAGCACCTTGACCGGCTTCTTGATGTCGTCCTGGGTGAACAGCAGACGACCCAGTACCGAGCGCACCGCCTGCTCGTCTTCGTTGGCCTGTTTCCACTGGGCCATCCAGTCGAACACGTTGAGGTCGGTGTCGAAATCGTCGGCGTGATCCTGAGCGTAGTAGCCGATCTGGGCATTCTCGGACCACTTGATGGTACCGCTGTCCGGCGCCAGCTCACCCATGAGGGTCTTGATCAGGGTGGATTTACCGATACCGTTGGTACCCAGAATGGCGACCTTCTCGCCCACTTCCAGCATCATGCTCAGGCCCTTGAACAGCGGCGCCTCACCATAACCCTTGGACACCCCTTCCACTTCCAGGATGTTGCGGTAGAGCTTTTTGTCCTGCTCGAAGCGGATGAAGGGGTTCTGACGGCTGGAGACCTTCACTTCTTCGATCTTGATCTTGTCGATCTGCTTGAGGCGGGAGGTCGCCTGGCTCGACTTGGAGGCGTTGGCACTGAAACGGGAGACGAAGGATTGCAGGTCGGCAATCTGGGCCTTCTTCTTGGCGTTGTCGGCGATCAGACGCTCGCGGGCCTGGGTGGCCGCCGTCATGTACTCGTCGTAGTTGCCCGGGTAGACGCGCAGCTCGCCGTAATCCAGATCCGCCATGTGGGTGCAGACGGAGTTCAGGAAGTGACGGTCGTGAGAGATGATGATCATGGTACTTTCACGATCGTTGAGCACCTGCTCCAGCCAGCGGATGGTGTTGATGTCCAGGTTGTTGGTCGGTTCGTCCAGCAGCAGGATGTCGGGGTTGGAGAACAGCGCCTGTGCCAGCAGCACCCGCAGTTTCCAGCCAGGGGCCACTTCGCTCATGGGGCCGTTGTGCAGCTCGATGGGGATGCCGGCACCCAGCAGCAGCTCGCCCGCGCGGGATTCGGCGGTATAGCCGTCGTATTCTGCGACCAGACCTTCCAGCTCGGCGGCCTTCATGTAGTCGTCGTCGGTGGCGTCGAGGTTGGCATAGATGGCATCGCGTTCGGCGATGGCGGCCCACAGCTCGCTATGGCCCATCATGACCACGTCCAGCACGCGCATCTCTTCGTAGGCGAACTGATCCTGGCGCAACTTACCGATGCGCTCGTTGACGTCCAGGCTCACATTACCGCCAGTGGGCTCCAGATCGCCGCCGAGGATCTTCATGAAGGTGGACTTGCCACAGCCGTTTGCGCCGATGAGGCCGTAGCGGTTGCCGCCGCCAAACTTGACGCTGATGTTCTCAAACAGCGGCTTGGCGCCGAACTGCATGGTGATGTTGTTGCTGCTTAACATATGATTGTAAAAAAATCCTTAATTATCAGTGCTCTATGTCACTGGTTGAAAATTCTGGGGCGCTATTGGGGCAAATGCCCATTCTTTTGCATTGCACTCCAGATCAAGTCGGCCTCACTGCGGCTGGCGGATTCGATCCATTTTCCATAGACCTCTTGCAACATCCTTGCGGAGTTGTGGCCCATCTGTTCAGCTATAAACGCAAGATTTCCGTGAGCAGTAATATTCCAACTGGCAAAGGTATGCCTAAGTTGGTAGGCCCGACGATATCGAACCCCAGACTTTTTGATTGCTGCTTGCCATGGTGCCACCAGGAAAACACCGGAGTAAAAAGGTGGCCTGCCCGGCACAACTCTGGTTGGTCGGAAGACTGGGCGCAATGTTTGGCGCACGATCATGCCACCTGGTAGGTGCATGTCAATCTTTGCATCCGAAAGTGCCCCAGTTATCTTAAATTGTTCCTGTAACGCGGCCAGAGCCGGGGGCATCAGATGCACAATCCGAGTGCGATTAGTCTTTGGCAGTTTGAACTGCATCTTCTGTTGAGTGATGCTGCGCCGGATGTGGAGCTCCCGCCGCTCCATATCGACATCCTCCCAACTGAGGGCGCGTAGCTCACCGGGGCGGATACCGGTATAGGCCAATACCAACAAGATGTTCTTGAACTGCTTGTTAGACGTTACCTCCAGCAACTTTTGAAACTCCCAGTGTTCAAAAGGATCTGCGCTCTTTCCTGTACTTAACTTTGCTGCATTGACGCGTACATCAAACTCTCTTTCGATAAGTTCATTTCTGGCTGCCCAGTTCAGTAAGTTCCCAACATGTCCCATGTAGGTCTTGACTGATCTTGGTTTGCAATCGCTGAACAAGTCGTTGCGCAACCTTTCGATATGCATGGGCAGTAGGTCAGAAATCGGCATGTCCTGGCCCAGGAACAAGGTCATTCTACGGAAGGCGCTAAGGTATGAGCGCTTGGTGGAGATGCCCACTGTCGGGCCTACGCTCTCCATAAATGTTGAGACGGCCTGGGCCAGGGTCATGTTGGGAGTATTCTTAATACCTAGGCGCGCCAGAGCCTTGGAATTGGGGAAGTGCTTGGCATAGTCAAAATTGCCCAGGGCGATCTCGTGCTTTATCGCAGCAAGTTTGTTTGCTGCGAATTTGATGTTGGCTTTGCTTAGAGGGATGTCGAGGACTTCGCGACAGCGGTTGCCTTTGTAGCTGAAGCAGAGCCGCAATTTGTTACCGTGTACCTCTAACCCAGTCTGTCCTGCAACCAGGGTGGAGAGGTTGTCTATTGCGTTGACTCTACCCACTTGTCGTATTCCTCAATGCTGTAACGAACCTGTCCATCTGGACCATATTTCCAGATCACTCCTTCCGGCCATTCTCCTTTGAGGCGTCGTCCCTCGGCTGCCTTCTCTGTCATGCCTGTGAGCGCCTCAAAAAGGCGTGGCCTTACCCATCTGGCGCAGGGGTAGATGTAATTTCGTTGCATGTGGTCCTCGCGGTTAATAGTGACTCGAGCCGGTGACGCCCGAGCTTGTTGTAGTAGAAGGTTTGAACTTGCTTGCGGGAGTTGGCTGCCTGGTCAAGGCGGTATTCTCCCAGTTCGGTGGTTTTCAGTTTGTGCTGGTTGGCCAGTCGGCCAATGGCTTGGGCGCTGACCCCCAGCTCCTTACCCAGTGCTGTTGCGCTCCAGAGCTGGCCGGTAACCCGGGGCGCTTCGATAGGCAGATCGAAGTGCGCCAGGATGCGGCCTATCTCGGCGAGCTTGGCCGAACGGGAAAGGGTGGGGGAGCGCACGGTGCTGACCAGGTCGTTGAGTAGCTGGCTATCCTGGTCGATGGTCAGTTGAAGTTGTTGCATGGCGTGGCCCTCCTGTCCTTGAGGATGGGGCGCCGACTTTAATGAAGGAAGAGCCGTGATTCCTTGCTACCTAAGTTATGGGAACACTATTGGTTTGCCGGTTATGCCCGCCAGCCGCGGTACCCGATAAAACCTGGCGCCAGTACCTGCCGGAACGGCAGAACAGGGAGGTGAGCTATCAAGGTCTTGAGTTGGGGGTTGTCGGGTTCGCTGTCGATGGTGACCCGGGCGCCCGGGTTGATGCGGAGGTATCTGGTACGGGTTTCTTCAGCTTCGGTGCGGGTCAGGCCTTGCTGGATGATGGGTTGCCTGTAACGCATTGCTTAACTCCTTCAAGGTGCGGCCCTGATGTCGCCACCGTATTTACGGTTTTAAGCATGGGAGTCCTATGAGTTATCCACCGTTTCTGTGTGGCCAGCGGTGGATGAATTGGGGGTATCAGGCTGCAGCGCTGACGGGCTCTGCTCCGGCCAGCAGTAGGGTGAGCTTGCTGACATCGCGGATCCGGCAGTTACCGCGCCAGCCAGGGGCGAAGATGAGGAACATGGACCCCTTGGGGTTGCCCTTCATTTCCTCGCCGGTGGCCTTGTTGATGAAGCTCACCCGGCCGTTGCGCCATTTTCCGTTGTCATCGCGGTAGCCTGTGATATGGCGGACCTCGCTTGCGCGCTCACCGGGGTACCATTCCGTGCTGGTGTCCTGGGGGACCAGCATTACGGTGCCAATCCCGCGCCCCTGTTGCTCGATGGCCTTCTCCACCCATGGGCGGATATCGGAGTAGGGCGGGTTGAGCCAGGCCCATGGGGCCCGCACCGATGGGCTGATAAAGTCTCCCCAGTCCACGTTCAGGGCGTCGATATCCGGCGTCAGGTACTTTTGGCAGAGCGCCGTTTCCGGCAGGGCGGCGGCATCGAGGGAGAAGTTGAACTCCAGATTCAGAGCCCGGAATAACCAAAGCGGGGTCTGGGTCATGTCCCGGGTGTCGGTCTGTGTAGTGGAGCCGCGGTAGTCGGCCATCTTTGTATTACTCCTTGTTTCACCTTGTGGTCAGTAGTTGATGGCCAGGTGGTCGATCTTGTTGCTGGCGATGTGCTTGATAAGGTTGATGGCTTTTTCTTCCTCAATTCCCAGGCCCATCAGGTCCATCAGAATGGCGTTGTGGATAGTGCGGCGGTGCTCCACATCGGCGGCGCGACGATCCTCTTCCTGCTGTTTGCGGGTTTGTTCCAGCTCGATGCGTTGACGCTCCTGCTCGGCGGCGCGGGTGGCGGCCTCCTCTGCCTGGCGCGCGGCGTTGGCTTCGGCCTGCTGGCGGGCCAGCTTGGCGGCTTCGGCATCGCGCCTGGCTTGATCCTCACGCTCGCGGGCGGCCTGGGCTTGGCGCTGGGCCTCCTGTTCGCGGTGCTGGGCGGCTTCGCGCTCTAGGCGCTGGCGTTCCTCTTCCTTAAGGCGGGCTTGCTCCGCGGCTTGCTCTGCTATCAGGCGCTCGCGATCGATGCGCTCCTGTTCGGCCTGCTTCTGGCGCAGCAGCTCCAGCTCTGCCTGCTCGGCTTCGTACTTCCGGCGTGCCGCCAGGGCCTCGCCGAGGTGTTTGGTTGCGAGCTCTTTTGCGACGGTCGCCTGAGGAAGCAGTTCTTGCCAGGTGTCGTCCAGCGCGGTCTGCTCGACCTCCAGCAGCATGGTCTGCAGATCGGCGGCAGAGAACTCGTTAGCGCCTGACGCTCCAAGGTCTTTCAGCATGGTTAGGCGGTCTTGCAGAGCGGCGACCCGGGCGGCTTCTGCCTCTTCGTACTGGGTGAGCGGGGCGCGCACCTCATCGTTCAGGGCGTCGAGTGTGTCGCGGATCTGCTTGCGGTTGGCGTCTATGCGCTTGGGGATCTCCTTGTACTTGCCGGCCAGTTCCTTGCCGAACCCTTCCAGGTAGGTTTTGGTCTTGGCGACGGCGTAGGCGACGCTGGCAATCTCCTTGCGGCCTTTGGGGGTGGTGATGTCGGGCACCAGGCTGGTTGCCTTCTGGCGAATGTCAGCCAGCAGTTCACCGATACCCTGGCCTTCGGTGAACAGGGCGATGGCGGTGGTGGGTTCGATGACAACCAGCTGAGCTTGGGAGTTGTCGGTCTTGGCTTGTTCGGTCATGGCGGGTCCTTAGGATTGAAAAGGCCCGCAGTGGGCGGGCCTGATGGTTATTACTGAGTGCTGCGCCCGGCGCCGAGCTGCTTCTTGCGCTCGCCGGCGATCTGCTTGATACCGGCGATGATGTTGCCGTCGCCTGTTTCGTTGGCCCATGCCCATGCGTCGGTATAGGCCTGTTGCCACTCGGCGGTATCGCTGGCCCCCTCGATGGCGGCGCAGTGGTCGGCGTAGGCGCTGGCGTGGTCAACCTGGGCGGAAGCCTCAGACTCGGCCGCCCGCTCGTGATCCAGAGTGACCGGCCCTGTGGTCTGGCCACGAATGGCATCCAGGGCACGACTCTTCGCAGGGACAACCTGCTGCGGCTGGCTGTCGGGGATCTCGTTGATGATGATCTCCTTGCCCTCCATCTCCTCGGCGGTGGGCTCGCTGCCGATCTCCGGCCAAGCCTTTCGCAATGCCTGCGCCTCCGTGCACTTGGCGAGTTGGGCATAGGGCCTTTTGCGCCACATGGCGTTGGGGCACTCAGTCTTGCCGCTCTGGGTGGCGTAGTTTTCCTTCCAGCGCTCAAGGGCGTGGAAGGCGACTCGTTGCCCATTCACCACCTTGTAGACGGTGTACTTGCACCACTGCGGGTAGGTGACCTTGATCTTGGTGCTCTGGTTGTAGGGGTCTTGGAACTCCTCGGTCACATCCGGCCCGAACACGGGCTCGTCGGCGCCGGCGTAGTTGCCGGAGCGGTCAGCCTGGATCCGGTACATGCCGATCCCTGGCATCGGCACATCCCGCCAGACTTTATCCTTGCTGCGGGCATCAGTGACCTGCATGGGGACGAGGTGAACCGGCTTGAGCAGAATGTCCAGGCCGCGAGCCTTGCAGTAGTCGATGGCCATGACCACCGAATCGGGGTTGGCACCCGGGTAGATGGTGTTACACAGGGCGTTCCAGGTCGGTTCGTCGATGCCACGCTGGACGAGGATGGGGTACTGGGCGGTGAAGTTCTCGACCGCCTGCTGCTTGATACTGGTGATGTTGCTCATGCGGCTTTCCTTGCCGCCCATGCTGGGCGGAGTAGGGGTTTGAAGTCGTGCCAGTCGTTGTTGACTCGGCAGTCGTGGAAGCGCTGGAGGTCGCGGCGGAACAGGTCCTTGCCCGCATCCTTCCAGTCGTCGGGGAGGGGCCGCACCCGCACCGGGTAGCGGCCACAGTTCACGCTGGTGCTTACCGCCAGAAAGACGAATTCCGGCTGCTCGCCCATCACCCGGTGGAAGCCTTCGGAGTACATGGCGTCCTGCACGTGGTAGCGGAACTCCTCGACGTGGCGCTCTAAGCGACTCATGTCGTCCACCGACTTCACGTCAATGATGACGGGGTGATTGCTCAGGTGGCGGTCTGGCCGTACCCGGCACAGCTCCTGGGTCTGGGGGTCAATCCAGTAGAAGGAGGCCTCGCTGTGTCCCTCCTGCTCCAGCAGCCAGCGGGCGTCCGGGTGGGCCATCACGCTGTCGCGCATCAGGTGGAGCTTGCGGCCCTCTTCGGCATCCATCACCGTTTTGCCCAGTTCGGCGCAGCTGGCCAGGAACTCGGCCTCTTCTGCCTTGCCGGCGTTGGTGCGGCGGTTGAACGGTGGGGCGATGATGAAGCGGCTTTCGAACTCGTCCGGTTCGAGCAGTAGGCAGTGGATGGCGCTGCCCATGTCGAATGCCTTGAGCTTCTCTACATCGCGCGGGGCATTCTTGGCCCAGATATAGGTGGCCGGGCTCTCCGCTATCTGGTCGAGCTGGCTTTTGCTGACCCCGGGGCCTGCGTGGTACTCCTCGTTGGAGAGGCCGAACACCCGACCAAGCGGGTGCGCAGCGGAGGTGTCTACTATGGCGTTCATGCTGCGCTCCTGTGCTGGTATTGCTCCCACTGCTCGTCGCTCATGGCGTCGTGCAGGGCGGCAAGGTGGTTACTCCAGGCCTCCTGGGCGAGGGCATCGAGCCCGGCGTTCAGTACCTGCTGGATTTGCAGGGTGAGCGGCACCTTGTCGCCGGACACCATCAGCAGGTAAATGGCCTGGTTGAGTTGGGTGGCCCGCTCGGCATTTACCTCGGCCAGCAGGGTGGCAGCGTCGGTATCGAGCTGGCCGGCCAGTAACAGCGGGAGGTTCTCTTCGCTCCACTCGGCGATCCACTCAGCCATGGCGTTGGCCTCGGCCTCCTGGCTCTCCAGCAGGGCGAGCAGGGCGGTTTCGTTGGTCATGACTAGATCTCCATTTCACGACGCAGGGCGCGCGCTTCGTGATACTCCTCGATGGCGCGGCGAGCGGCGGTGCGTTGGTGGGCAATCCGGCGCTCTGCGGCGCTGGGTTCGACGGTCACGCTGTAGCGATGCTGGGCACGGGGCGGCATTGAGCCGCGAAAGCCCATCAATTGGGCCTCGGTCAGTAGCTTCATGGTTTTGGTCCTTGGTCTGGGTCCTGGTGGTAATCAGCAGAAAGAAACGTTAATTTGGTATCATTTGACGCTTCATTTGCTGGAGGAGTTATGGCGTGGTTCAAGGTGGTTACGGACAGCACTAGCAGTGCCGAATACAAGCAAATTGCTCAGTGGGACAGTGTGTTAATTGGTCAGGGCACTGTTGGGCACAAGGTGTTCTCGGTTCTCAGTGATGACCATAAGTGGGTGACTTACTTTCTTTCTGATGAGTTTGAACCGATAGCGTTGGCGCTTAATGCGGAGCCTTGCGAGATGCCCTCAAAAGCCAGCGAAAATTCGCTCAAGCTCGTCATCGGGGATCCCTTTGCCCTGCACTCGAGCGAGTAACCCTCTGATCGCATCGAATCGAGGGGTGAAGTAGTTCCTGACGAAGTTGAACTCCGCCGCTCCATCGCCATCGATAAAGCCATCGCTATAGATGTTGATGACTCTCCCGTCACGGCTCCTCACCTGAAATACCAAGAGCGGTGGGTTTTCTTCGGATTGGACCTTCTGTTCAACCACGCTAGCACCCATGAAGAGGCTATATCCATGCATGGTGATTTCCGTTCCTCCGGAGCTCTTTAGAAAGTCTGCGGCTTCGTTACCAATGAGGCCATCGTCTAGGGCTTGTGCTATCTCGCGAAGTGCTTGTGCAACTTCAGGGACGAATCGACGATCGCCAACCCCATCGTTCTGCATGTGGATGGACACGACTCTGCGCTGGACAGCGATGTTCTCGACACTGCGATGGTTAGTGAGGCCAAGAATCTTCATTCTGATGTCTCCAACACTGCAGGCTCTTTTCCTTGGCCGGTGGTCAACCAGCTGAAGTGGGCCGAGAGCTCGGGGTGCTGTGCTACCAACAGCAGGGTCCCGCCGCTGATTTCCCGGTAGTTCAGCTCGTAGTTCTTGAGCGTGGTGGGCGGGATGCCCAGCATGTCGGCGAACTTCGGCCGGCTCAGGCCGAGGTGTTCACGCAGTTCCCGCAGGCGCTTGCGGCATGCGTCATTGAGCGGGGGGATTAGTTGGTTGCATTGGTCGGTACGCTTTTTCATGGTCGGGTCCTGTGGTGGTAAAAACAAAAACCCCAGCGCGAGGGCTGGGGTGATTGGGTGAAAACGAGTGAGCATTACTGCTTGGGCTTGTATTTCTCAAAGTAGTTTGCAGCGAGATCTTGGCCTTTCTCAAGTTGAGATGGTGTCATCGAATTTGCAATGTAGTCACGAGCTTCAGTGGCAGGTTTGAGGCCGGTTGCCGCAGCCACCGATAGCCAAGCATAGGCTTGCACATTATTCTGTGGCACACCTTTACCCTGGGCATATGCCAAGCCCAAGTTGGTTTGGGCTAATGGCAAACCTTGCTTGGCCGCTTTTTCATACCAGAAAACTGACTGTTGATAATTTTGTGGCAGGCCCATCCCTTCGCTTTGCATCAATCCAAACTTCAACTGTGCCTCGGCATTACCTTGTTCCGCCGCTTTAGCTAACCAGCTGGCGGCTTGCTTATAGTTTAGGGTCACCCCCTGACCTTTCAAGTACATATGACCAAGTATGTATTGCGCATCGGCATTTCCCTGCTCAGCGGCTTTCAGAAACCAGCTAGCGGCCTTTGTATGGTCTTTGGCCACACCTTGGCCGTCATAATAAGACGCTCCGACAAGGTATTGAGCGTTTACATCACCTTTCTCGGCCGCAGTCATCAGTGTGGCCAGATCAGCCGACGTGGCCATAGCAACGGGTGCCGCCAGTAGTGATAACCCCAGTAATATCGTATTAAGTATCATCCTAGATCGACCCATAACCCCTCCTTGTTATTAGTAGGGTAATTATGGCAGTTAGCGGTGAGCTCATTACATTCTGCCCATCCCAAAACATCGCGCTGTTCACGCTATTTTGGGATGCCGGCTCGCAAGCCGGCACCCTTCACGTTCACACACCGCTTTCCGGTTTGACGGGTTATCGGCGCATCCCTACCGGCATCGGGATTTGTGGTTGTGAGCCGGTTCCATGTTGTTAAAGAGCATGCTCAGCCGAATTTGGCGTGAGCGAAGCCAAAGCATCCTTGCGGTGCTTGAGAAAGAGGCTTTGGCTACGGCGCTATGAGGGAAGCGCCAGACCCGGATTCGGTGAGTGAGGCCTATGTGTAGGCTGCACCAGGGATGGGGTATTGCTGTTCAAGTTCATTTTCTTTGGGATCAACGTTGCAAAGCTCGCCTTCCCAAGATGCAATTTTTTCCAGACGGTTTAGTAATGTTGGCCTGATCTCATTTAGGTCTGATGCGCCTTCGATTTTGTGAATAACCGCATTCAGACCCATGAATACACGCTGTTTGGGAGTGTAAAACACGATGAAAGAACGTCCTTCAGTTGGCCCTGGTGACTGGATCAGTGTCATGCCTGGCTCGATCGATTGTGTTGTTTGCTCTGTCTTTGCCACCGGAACGTCCCCCTATGATTGTGAAGTCGTAAAGAACCCTAAAAAGCCTGGAAATGTGGAGGTCGTTTGGAAAAATGGCGCCTGGTATTTCCATGACCCTGATGATTTCGGTGGCTATGCAGAGCGGTATTCACGCCTGGCTCCTTTTGTTGCGAAATTGCAGTCCGGCCGTCGCTGAATCAGACCGCATTGCGGTGAAACTCGGCCCGCCAGTGGAGGAGGGCGCTGTGCTTGGTGATGCCAGCTGTGCGTTTCTGGGCGGCACGGGCGGCGACGATGTGGTGCTGCTCGGTGGCCATCATAGCGATATGCAGGCGCTGCTTGATGACCCGACGACGGGCGGCGTTGCCGTTCAGTCGGTCGGCGATGGCCGCAATCATCTGGTCGGCGCGATGCGCGGCTCTGGAAAAAATGCGCTTGGTCATGGTACATTTGCTCCTGTTGACGGGTTGGTCCTCGTTAACTCCCTTCCTAGCTTTGGCTTGGATGGGTCCTTATTGCTGGGGTTGGTCCCCTGGCAGTATCTGACCGGGTGGTACCCGGTCCTTCGAAGCCCGCCTTGTGCGGGCTTTGTCGTTCTTACGCGCTGGTCAGGCGCTTCACTTCTGCCCTGGTTAAGGGGCTGGGTCCTGATTGCTGGTTGTCGATGATGCGTCTCAACCGGTTGAACACTGAGCCAATGCTCATGCGGTTGAGTGCTCCCGCGCTCGGCGGGAGCGACTCGCTAAGCAGCTGCTTGCAGGCTGGCTGCCCGAGCCCGGTGTTCCTTACCGCCCTCGGTCTTGACGGTGTAGAACAGACCACCACCGCGGCGTTTTCCGAGATCAGTGATGTCGGTGATCACGGCCGGCACGGTGACGCGGGTACGGGGGTTGGTGTACTGCACAGGGTCATTGATTTTCATGGTTGGTCCTCTGGTCTGGTTCAAGGTTGTTTTGTATTGCGTCTCTCGAGTCACCGTCAGGTCGTTCTCGATAGTTGACGGAAATGATTGTTATCGATCGGGAACGATTGGTCAATGCACGATCGTGAATTTTTCAAATAAAAAAAGCCCCGCCTAGTGGCGGGGCTTCTTGAGCAGGGTTCGCAGGCGGCCATTGGCCGTGGATTAGCGGGTCACTGGGCGATGGATTAGCCTCTACGCTCTACCATCCTACCAAGGATGATCACATCTTTAGCGGAGATGACTGGAAGGCGTTCATCATCAACACCAAAGGCCCATCCCTCTATGGCTGGTATAGCCCTAAGAAGCTTGGCTTGGTTAGCTCGACTTAATTGCACTAGCAGCACGGCATCGGCTTCTATCGCGTTAACCCCGAGATCGATCACACAAACATCACCTTGCACGATACCTTGCTTGGATAGCTGGTCGTTTGGCGCTTCAACCCCAATAAGCGCACCAGGCATCTCGGTGAGAAGCATCCGGTCTGAGCTTACGAGAGGTAGTGAGTCAGTTGGGTGTTGCAGCACCTCATCGATGGTGAACACTGGTATTCGATAAACGCTATTCACCAAGTCGCTGACCACCTCAATAGACGGGCGGCCGGTGTACAGCTCAATAGGATCTACTGACAGAGCCTTTGCAAGACCGAATAAGGTGGAAACCCGAACGTCTTTCAGAGGGTTGCTCAGAAGGTTCGATACCAGGGATTTGGATATACCAGCCCTCCTGGCTATCTCAGAGACGCCAAGACCTTGCTGTTCCATTCTCGCTCTGACTCGTTCGTTAAATGAAGGTTTCATGTCGCCCGCTGCAAGTTACCGATTATGAACAAATTTTATGATGCATGGTGTTCTCATTGGTTGTTGAATATTGGATTGTTAGTGGTTACGATAGTGAACGATTGCCAATGACCTATACCAAGGACCCGACCAATGAAGAAACGCGAAGTGATTGAGTATTTCGGCAACATGGCCCGTGCAATGAAAGCCATCGGCATTTCCCGCAGCCTCGCTGTGAAGTGGGGCGATGTGATCCCGGCACAGCATGCAGTCAGCTTTGTCATCGCAAGCAACGGCGAGCTGCGTCTGGGCTTCGAGGATTACCCCCTGAACAAGGACCAAGACCATTCCGCTCAACAGGCCGCCTGACCACCGGCCTGAGTCAAAACCACTAGAGGACCAACACAATGGGACGACCAGCTCTGTCTGATCACGAAAAAATGGATTCTGTTTCACCACTTCGCGTGCGCGGCAACCCGGCACAGCGCCGAGTGTGGCAAGAGGTAGGGGCCGAACTGCAGATGACAGAAACCGCATTTGCCCGCACCTCGCTGCTGATCCTGCTTAAGGCCATATCTCAACATGAGCCGCAAATCCTGGCGAGAGCCGTCAAACGGGCCAATCTGAGCCTTATCGAGCAGGGATACCCGTCCGTGACCGTCGAGGAGATCCTGGATGGTTCCGGCCTGCCCGAGCGCGGCCTGCTCCAGTTCAGCCCGGAAGACGAGGCCGTCTACAACCAGGAGCGCCCGCTGCGCCCACTACAAAAACTCATCAACTTCGTCCTCGGGAGGTAACCCATGACCACGCAACTCCGTCCGCCGCGCCCGGCATCTCAGCTTGTGAGCGATCGGGACAACATCATCCTGAAATCGGTTATGCATGAGTTGGCCCTGGCCCTGGATGAGCCGCTGATTTCGACTGCCCAAGCCGCCGGCACCGACCGCCAGGCCGTTCGCCTGGCCCGCGAGCTTGAGGCTCGCACCCTTGAACGCGCCGAGAACCAGCCTAGCGCCTAATTTCCTTGGCCCGCCTCACCACCGGGCTTTACAAACCAGGACCCATCCAATGACCAATTCATCCATGGCCCATGGTGCCGACCTATTGCGCCATTCCTCACAGCTCAAGCAGGGGGTGGCCCATGCATCCTAAAGAGTTCATCGATCGCCACGTGCGCCAGCTCCTGCTTGCCGACGGATATTCTGATGAAGCTACCCACCTGGCCTGCAAAGAGGCTGTGAGCCACTACGAGAAAACATCGGGTTTCCGGAAAGGGGCGGTGTTCTCGGAATGTCTACGGGTCGCCAAGCGCATGGCCAAGCTGGTCCAGAAGAAACAGCGCCAGCAGGCGAGGGCAGATAAGAAGAAAGGGAAGGTTGCGGCATGAGCATGCTACTGATGGCCAAGGCCATGAGCATCAAGGTGGGTAATCCACTTCGGAAGTTGGTGCTGATCAAGCTGGCGGACAACGCCAGCGATACAGGCGAATGCTGGCCGTCGTACCAACACATTGCAGATCAGTGTGAGATCTCCCGGCGCTCAGTGATTAATCATATCGATGCGCTATGTGATTCGGGGCTCCTGACTAAGGAGTCTCGGGTAGGACCTCAAGGGAAGAGATCGAACGTCTATGTGCTGACATTGGATGGTGCAGGAGCTGCACATCCAGAGGTGCAGGAGATTCACCAGGGTAGTGCAGGAGCTGCACTAGGGGGTGGTGCAGGAGATGCACATAGAATCAGTAACTCTTTAGAACCAGTCATTGATCCAAAGATCCCCCCTGTATCCCCCCAGGGGGAAAAATGCCCTGACAGCGGGACGCCACGACGAGGTACCCGTTTGCCGAATGACTGGAGACTGCCTGGCGAGTGGGGGAGGTGGGCTATCCAGGAGACAGGCCTCCCCAGAGAGCGGATTTTGTTGGAGGCGGCTACGTTCGCCGATTACTGGCAGGCGCTGCCCGGCGCCAAGGCCGTCAAGCTGGACTGGGAGAAGACCTGGCGAAACTGGATACGCCGGGCAGCCAGCTCGTTCCGAACGGCAGCACAGCGGAAGCCCTTGGCCAATATCCAGGCCGCCCAGCAGGCCGCTCAGGCACTTAGAGAGTCGGGGAGGGGGGTCTATGACGACAGCACTCCGCTCTAACGAGCCGACGGCCCTGAGTGCTCCAGGGGAGCCGCTGCAGGTAAGCGCCCGTATGTCGGTATTCCTGGCCGAGGAGCTGCTGCCGCTGATGGCCGGACTTTGGCCTGCCAGTGCCAACCAGCTGGACAGCAATGCCCGCGGCGTGGCGCTGGCCTGGGGCAGCATGCTCAGGGGCTTCAATGCGCAGCAGATTCGCGAGGCTGTGCTGCAGCTTGGGGAGGATGCCGATCGGCAGTTCGCGCCGCGCCCGGCAGAGGTGAGGGCTGCAATCTTGCAGCGAAGCCCGGCTTACCGAGCTGCCCCTGTGGACGGTTGCCAGGTATCGATGAGGGCGTGTGAGATGGAGGCTGAGGTTCGGGTGTTTCTGCGGGAGAGAGCAGTACCGACGGACACTGTGGCTAAGGAGCTGCAGCAGGTGCTGGTTGAAAAGGTGCGCCAGGGAGTGACTGTGATGGAGAAGGTTGTATGAGTGAAATGGAACCGAGAGGGGTTGTGCTGCTAATGGCTTGGGAAGATATTGGGGCGGAGTTCTCGCCATCTTTAATTGGCCAGAGATAGCACCGATGATGGTGGTATACAAGTCACTACTGCTTATTTGGCGCGCACTGGATGTTGTTATGTAATTACAAGGGCTTTAAGGAAAAGCCCCTGAACCAGAACCTGCAACGGTAGCTGGATTACTAGCGAATAACCTTTTAAGGTACTTCATGGATTTTATTCTTATAAAATCACCAATGTTTAATTGACGATTCCTTTCAGTATAATTATTAACTATGTTATCAGCCAGTCTCGCACCATGCATTTACTCCTACTTTACCTACTACATGGAGTAAAATTGCAATTGCGGGAGTGATCAAGGCTGCTGCGAGCCCTAATGTTGAAGCAATAACACTACTAATTCCAGAGACGATGAACATCGCAGTCGGGGTTGCTTGGGCAAGAAGCTTATCTCTGTCTTTTTTATATTTTATATTCCCACAGATAAATAGACGAAATTCAGCCATAAGGCGATCCCAGAATGGTCGTGGATCCCCTTGTGGCTGTCCTCCAAATTGTTGTGTGCTTGAAGGACCATTTGCCGCTAGCCATTTTTTTGCCGCATCTTCTTCCCCATGCGCAGAAATAAGAGACTCTATTGAGGTCTTTTGATATGGTTTCAATGCTGACAAAAGCTCATCTAAACTGAATGTTGGAAGAGTGTTTAGTTCGCTCATTACATCATCTCCTGAATATATTCAGCTGATATGATGTGGGTTGTTTGATTTAGTTCCGCTGGGTTTATTCCTCCAAGAGAAATGCCAAACTGTGGGGCATAAGTTCCAACGAGCAAGCCAACCACCTTTTGTAGTCGTGGACTAAACACCATAGATCCTGATTGCCCAGGACGAGATTGAATGTTAAGCACTGCATGTTTACTCTTGATAGAACTCGACTCAAGAAGAATTTTTGCGCCAATAGCCGTACTTTGAAAGGTAAGGACACGACGCCCTTCTGTGCAGTGTGGGTAGCCAAATATTCCTACATTTTCTCCAACAGCTACCTCGTCAAGAGAAGCTAAAGCAGGAAAAAAACCATTATAGCTTATATCTGCTTTTATTATTGCCAGATCTTTTATAGGATCTATCTCTAATACAGTAACGCTTAGTGGCTGACAGCTTGTATCTGAAACATCTTGATATTCATCAATTCTTTTAATATTCGGAGCCAATATAACCAAACCGTTAGGGTCATTGCCAATTACATGTCGTGAAGTTGCATAAGAACCATTACTTGAAATCATAAAGGCAGTCCCAAGCATTTCAACATGGCTAGGGGTCATGCGTCCAACAATTGCAACGAATTGAGTAAATACATCCATAATATACCCTTGTTATTTTCTTATAACTCACTGATAAAAAATAAAAGTGAGAAATAAATTATAGGACAGTGAGATATATAGATTTCATTATTAATTTTCGGCATTCTTTATTCGTGAAATCAACGATTCTAATGAACTCTCACGCCAGTGAGTTATCATTATTACTATGCTAGCTATAAACCAAACTCCGGACGCTATTGCAGCAAGGATAAATATAGCCTCCCAGGTGCTCGCCGCAACGCCGAATTTTTCATTAAAGGTAGCAGAGACGTTTGCCAATACTACGGAGATAAGCAAACCAATTGGGGCAAGCCACGCTCGTCGTGTACCCATTCTCTTCAAGTATTTAAGAAGAATGTTTTCCAGTTTATCTTCTGTTATTTCTATAAGATCAGATTTGATATTTGATCTTCGTCGATCAACAAATCTATTTTCACCGTCAGTATTATAGCTCGCAGTCTGAGAAGTACCGTTGTCATCCATTTTTTTCTTCCTCTCGAGGTAGCATATTGAGAGCTCCTAGCGCATGAGGTGTAATTGCACCACAGTTATTGCATACAATATGGACAACTGGAACGGAAGGCCCTCCTATAACAAGCCCTGCATTGAAGTCATCTTGGAAGTGTATATTTGAGAATCCTTCGAGAACGGTAAATGAGTTCGTGCCACATCTGTGGCATGGTCGTATTGCTCCTTTCTCGTTGAGTTTTCTAGCTATTTCGTTTCTATCTATTGCCATTGCTATAAATTTCCTTGTTTACTGCTATAAATAGTGTTTCCAGCTTACATGAGTATAAATTAGTTAAATATGTTGGAGAATGAATTTATTTGACAAATAACTAAACGCTACTGAGGTTTGTTTCGAAGAAAAGAGTATAAAGATAATCTATCGGATCTGTGCGTGGTTAGAACTAGAACTTGCTGTAGCTCTTGATTACAGTACCCAGAATACTGCTTTTGAGCTGTGAAGTGGGTAGTTTGAGAGGGCTATGTATTACTCCAACTGAATTGTATTATCTCTCCAGTCAAGCCCATCACCTATGGCATCTAAGGTACTTTTAAGTGCCAGGGCATGAGTCTCGCCTCTGCCGTGGATACCACAGTCCTGGCATTCGCAAAGGTAGAAGGTGTTGCTAATTTTGTAGGTACTCAGTTCATGAAGGCCACACTGTGGACAGTCTTCAGTCAGGAGATACGCTGCCTCTTTCTTTTTAAGCCATGCGTTCATGATGACGGCATTGATTTCTGAGCTGGCTTTGTTGGTGGCTCCTCTCAACCTATCCTCATGATCACGAATCTCTTGCGCCAGCTGAGGATTGAACTGTCCGTTAACCCAGTTTGCCGGGTTCTCTTCCGGGAAGTCTTCAAAATACTCTGACCATTCACCCATAGGGTTTCTCCTTGTCAGCAGTGGATAAACATGTCCATGTCGTGCCAATAGAAGGGTAGTAGGAGCTAATGCAATTGCTACCGCCCTTAGGTTACAGCCCCCAGATGCTGCTTTTGACCTGTGATCAGATGACAGTTCCTTGTCATGGGTAGGCCTTGCATGGAGCTTGGGCACCGTGCGGAAATCGTATCTCAAACGATGCCGATTGTTGAGCGAAAAGAAGGGAGATTTGAGAGGGGATCACAGATTCTGCAGAGGAACATACCCCTGGGTCGTGGGAGGGCAAAGTAGCCTGCCTGTAGCAATGGGTGAGAGTCACTTGACAGCAGTAGAAATGTTGGGCAGTTTTTAAGCGGCTATCGATTGTCCTGTAATTACGGCAAGCCATTGGCTGCCTATGTAACCAACTTAAGGAGAATCTGTATGAATATGAGCGAACATCTTCGCTTGTGTGAAGAAATGGCGCAGCTGTGGGTCAATAGTGGTGTAGAGCTAACCCATGAAGCACTGCTTGAAAAGGCTGCACAAGACCGGGGGTTTAAGAGCTTCGTTTCGCTAGAGGGGTTGCACAAGTTGCTCGGTTCTGAAGGTGTGCCAACCAAAGAGGCAATCATCAACGCCGGCGGAGATCCTCAGGAGGCACCTATGATGCCTCTCCATTCGACGATCAGCTCTGGATGGTCGGAAGCCCGGACCGTTAACAAGTAGGTATGTGAGAAGAGGGGCCTGGTACCTACGGCTCCAAGCCTTGGGCCTATAGGACCTCTTCAATATATGGGGTCTTTGTCAACAAAGTTTCTCGTATGAGGCCGTCGATGGTGGTTGCTTGTTTTCTATAATC
The DNA here is from genome assembly GCF_041402505.1 of Aeromonas sp. S2(2024). Taxonomy (NCBI): domain Bacteria; kingdom Pseudomonadati; phylum Pseudomonadota; class Gammaproteobacteria; order Aeromonadales; family Aeromonadaceae; genus Aeromonas; species Aeromonas sp. S2(2024). Next base: position 138,533 of record NZ_JBGLRL010000002.1, on the reverse strand, counting down.
AGGATGGGATCTCAGATTTTCAGGGTTGCTGTAGGGGGGCGGGATAGAAGTACCCGCTCCGGAGGAGGGCATCAGGCCGCTGCGACGGGGTCGGCTTTGAAAATCGTGTCACGGTGATATTCGAGGAATGCTGCCTGTTTGGGGCTAAACGGGCCGACATTCAGGGGCAGTTCAATGCCCCACTGCAGCAGGGCCTGCGCGATGTCGGGCTCGGCACACAGCAGGTCGCCGGCATCAGTGAATGTAATCCAACCCCGGTCGAACAGCTTGTCGATGTGAGGGGAAAGCAGCAGGCCATTGTTTCCATCCAGGCGTTCGGCGTTGTTGTCGCACTTAGACCAGGGCTTAATGTGGCTGGCAATGAGCAGGGCCTTGTTGGTGACGCCGGTGACCCGGCAGGCAGGCTCAATCGCCTCGAGGTTACTGCGGAATAGACCCTGGCCGATGCGAGATTTGGAGAGCTGCAGCTTCTCTGTGACTTCCAGGGTAGAGGCCTTGATGTCCGCCTCGATGGCATCGCCTTCCAGTTCGGCCTGATGTTGCTCGATATCATCAGAAAAGAAAGGATTCACGCGGTTGGCCAGTGAGAGCAGCAGGCTGCCCAGCTCATTGTTGATGGCAGCAAGATAGCATCCCTGGTTACCGTTCCCACTGGCCTGCAAGGGCGAGTTCTTCAATGGGAGGAGGGGAGAGATCAACTCCAGATGGTCCTTCGGGCGAATCGGCTTCTCCAGCAGCTCCCAGTCGATAAGAACTTCCCAGCCAGTATCGGACCAGGAATCGCCGGCGCTGCCGAATTCAGAGGGCTTAGACTTCTCGCTGCAAGGGGCTGCTACTAGGCCGATGGCCTTGATAAGCCCGCCGGCGTAGGAGATAACAACGTCTCCGGGCCGGGTCAGCGTGAGGTTGATATAGGTCTGATTCTTCGAGCCGTTTCGGTTCGTCTTGGGCGACCAGATGTAGCCGCCCCCGACTTCTGCGCTGTACGTTTGCTTATGGTTGACCCACCAGAATGCCACTGTAATCCCCTAGAGACTTCTGACCACGGATAAAGGACCTCATGGTAACTCGAATGGTTCCATATGTAGAGGGGCGTCAAACTTCGTTGTTGGGGATTTCGGTTAACAGCAGCGCAACACTAAGTCCTGTTTTTAAGTGTTCGGTTTATGGTTGTCAATGAATATACTGGGGTGCCCATATAGAGCATGTAAATACCCCCAATAATCATGATAACTATTAGAGTTAAAGGGCGGCCATTCAGAGAAAACAATCCTCTGTCGATTTGATGAAATAATGCAATTAACCCTAGTATCAAGAAAAGAAATCCAAAAAAGAGATGATATAGCCCAAAGAAATAATCTATAAGGCTAGCTTTAAGCCGAAACTTGCCATCACTGCCTCTGATTATTTTCGGGTAGAGTTTTAGCGCATTAGCAAATTGACTAAGTGTCCTTTCCCCTTCTATTTTACTATGCAACATGAATACTTGATCTATCACTGTTTTCTTCGCTCTGACACCATAAACTATTTTAAAATGTTCACTCTCAATCTCTTCTTTAAGGTTTTTCTTGAAAGGTGAGCTTATGTATTCACTCTTAATAGTGTTTTCCAGGTCAGTTACTCGCCGCTTTCTGTGTGCATGATAAGCATCAAATAAAGGGAATAATTTATATATAAGGCTTGCGATGATGACTGCGAACAGGATTGCGTAGTTGCCTGACTGTAAATGAGCCATTGCTTTCTCTATAAGTTCGAACATGAACAATCTCTTAATCGATAAGGCGATGAATGAAAGTCAATCATACAAGGGACTCATAGTGTTCTGAATGGTTTTGTTGTGCGTGACAGAAATTCTCAAGAGTGGGTACCATTGCCAATGCCGGACCTAGACCACCCGGCTTTGAGTAACCAAAGGACCCATACCATGACCAAACCACATACCCGAGATCTATCTGCTGCACGCCCTCGCGGCTGCGGCAGTATCCACAGCATCAAGCCTATCCCCCCTCAGTACAGCCCCGAGCAGATCGAGCTGTTCAAGAAGCTGGTGAGTGCCCAGGAGGCGGAGGTGTTCACTACCTCCCGTCAAATTGCTGAGCTGTTTGGCAAGGAACATCACAACGTTCTGAAAGCGATCGATCGCCTATCATGCTCAGCACATTTTAAGGCTGCCAATTTTGACTTCGCTGATTTCATTGATAAAAATGGCGATCCTCGCCGTGAATGCCACATGACAAAAGATGGAATGGTCTTCCTCGTGATGGGCTTCACCGGTAAGAAAGCTGCCCAGCTCAAAGAGCTCTACATCCTGGCCTTCAACTGGGCCATAGGGCAGCTTTACGAGAAGCAGGAACTGCAGCAGCTCCTGCACGACTTCACCAAGCGTGAAGCAGTCTCCGTTTCCAACGGCACTTTCCATGGGCAGGGCTTGGCCCGGCGGCGCATCGAGAAGCGGGCACTGTGCCTAGAACAAGCCCAGCTCGAAGCCAGATCCCAGCTTTCCCTTGAACTAACAGGGGAAGATGCGGCATGAACTCCTACCCCAAGTATTTCCTCCGCAGCCCTGAAATCCGGTCCCGTGCTTGCCAGTTGGTCGCTGGCCTGCCGGTTGACCAGGACAAGCCGCTGGTCGTCGAAGTCAAAGAGATGACCCGCTCCCTGGCCCAGAACGCTCTGTTCTGGGCTGTCATGACCGATATCGCCGAGCAGGTGGTCTGGCACGGCCGCAAGCTCACCAAGGAGGATTGGAAGCATGTGCTCAGCGCCGCGCTGTACCAGCAGGACGTTGTGCCGAATATCGACGGCAATGGCTTCGTAGTGCTGGGCAAGTCCACCTCCAAGATGACCGTGCGCGAGATGCGTGACCTCATCGAGCTCGCCCAGGCTTTTGGTGCTGAGCAGGGCGTGAAGTTCGGGGATGAATCCCGCCGAGGCTTCGACTGGGTGGCCGCCTACGGGAGGGCTGCATGAGCAAGACCAAGGCTGATAAGCAGCATCTCTCCGACGTCGCCTCCCTGGGCTGTGTTGCATGTCGCAATGCAGGCCTGGGGCCGAGCCCCGCCGAAATCCACCATGTGCGCTCTGGCGCTGGGATGGCGCAGCGTGCCGCTCACACCCTGGTGCTTCCCCTCTGCCCGCGGCACCACCGGGCCTGTTACCCCACGGGCTTCCATGCCGCCCCACGCACATGGCAGCAGGAGCACGGTAGCGAGGAGGCCCTGCTGGAGCAGGTGGCCAGAGAAGTCACCGAACTGCGCAAGAACACCATCGGGAGGGCGGCATGATCCACCTCACCGCCCTCGATGCGGCCCGGTTGCTGGGTAACAGCCCAAAAGTCAGGAACGTCGCCAGCCAGGTGCGCAAGGTCAAGCAGGTCACTTCCCTGCACGACAAGGTGCTGGCCCAACTGGCCGGCTTCCCTGATCCCGTCACCGAGCTGCTGTTCCATCCCAAGCGCAAATGGCGATTCGACTACGCCTGGCCTACCCGCATGATCGCCCTTGAGGTCCACGGCGGGATCCACTCCGGCGGCCGGCACACCCGGGGGAGGGGATTCGTAGAAGACCGAGCCAAGATGAACGAGGCTGCCCTGCTTGGGTGGACCGTCTTGGAAGTTACCCCCGAACACATCAAGACCAGCCAGCTGCGCGCCTGGCTGCTGAAAGCATTTGAACAGACCAATAACCAAGGACCCGACCATGACCAACTTGATTAGCAAAGCCTTTGAAGGCCATAGCATCCGTATCGTCACCGATGAGCAGGGAGAGCCCTGGTTCGTTGCTGCGGATGTGGCTTCCGCTCTTGGCTATACAGATACCGACCAAGCCATTCGCCGTCACTGCAAGGCTGCAAAAACCTGCCCCGTCGAAACGACGGGGCAGGTCAGACACCTATCCGCAATCCCAGAGCGCGATGTGTATCGTCTGATCATGCGCTCTAAGCTCGAGAGCTCTGAACGTTTTGAAGAATGGGTAGTGGGTGAGGTTTTGCCCAGCATTCGAAAGAATGGAGGCTATATCGTTGGCCAAGAGCAAGACACCCCTGAACTGATCATGGCGAAGGCGCTGATGGTGGCCCAGTCCGTTATTGAGCGCAAAACCGTGGAGCTACAGAGAGCTCAAGAACAAATCGCCATTCAGGCTCCAAAGGCCGATTTTGCCGATCGGGTGGCCGGAGCTGATAAGGGAGTTCTTCTCGGCAACTTTGCCAAGGCTGCTGGTATTGGCCCCAAGAAGATTTTCACCATCCTGCGTGAGATGCAGATCTTGATGAAGGGGGGCAACCGCCACAACCTGCCTTACCAGCAGTATCTTGACCAAGGCTACTTCGAGGTCATCGAAAAACCCTATGAGATAAACGGCGAGACCCGTCTTGCCTTCTCCCCAACGATTACCGGCAAAGGGCAGCAGTGGTTGACCCACAAGCTCCTCACCGCCGGCCATCTGCAGGCTCGTGCTGCCTAACCATCCAGAGGAGGACTGAACATGAGTAATGCATTGGAAATGGTTCTGCGCCTATTTTCACCGAAAGGAGCACTCCACGAGCCATCCTCCGGTAATGCCAGCAGTCTGGGCCGCGATGAGTTTCTTGGTGCCTTGCAGGTCGCAGCCAAGAGCAATCCCCAGGGGTACCAGTATCTGATGGCTGATCACCTTATGGATGAGCAAGCCATTCAGGGGTTGCTGACTCACTTCTGCGCAACCCTGGGTGATGACGAGGTCGGCTGCATGGCGCTGGCTATCCTGCTGCGCCGCCCATTGCCTGAGCAGTTGGAGCGCCTGGTGCTGTCCCACCCGCACTATGACAAGGAACGCCGCCGGGCGGCCGTGGTGATGGAGAAGGCCAAGCGGGCTCACCGCGCTGGCAATGATCATGAGTACCAGCGCCTGCTGGGTGAGCGGAACGAGATCCTGCAGTTGGCCCGCGACCACTGTGTCGCCGAGATGCTCCGGTCAGGGCGCTGCCCGCACTGCAATGGCACCGGGATCCGCCCGCGCAAGGGTGACGACTGCCCCAAGTGCCACGGCACCGGCCGGGTCGTGCCACACGTAGAGCTGGTGTCGCGCCGGTTCGGGCAGGAGATGCGGCATGCCGTAGAGCGCGCTGTTGATGAGGTGATCCACCAAGCGTCTGACCTGTCTCGAATCATGGACCGGCAGGTGAGGGAAATGCGGGCTGCTTGAGTAAACCCCGGCTGTGATGCTATGAGTTGTATCTGCATTGGCTCACGGATGAGGATGATGGAAGAAAGTAAGCTGAAACCTTTCGCTCTTCAGATCGCCGGTTGGGGGCTGCTCCACGGCGATTTCTTTGACTTTTACGAGGTGACCGAACGGCTGGGTGTCTCTGCTGAGGTAGCCCGCGAGGCAGTCGTCTACCTCCGGTCCCTCCGCTATGTGGACACGCTGGCGGAGTCGAGAAGCTGCAAGCGTGAGGTGGGCAAGAGAAGCTCAAAGCGAGTGTTTATCAAGGTCCTGGCGATCCACCCCGAGCCGCCGGTTCTATCCCATCCCCCCAGGTTGAATGTGCTGCGCTCAAAGCTGGCCCGCCTTTCCAAGGCTATGCCTTCACCTCGGGGAGCTCGCTGAGGCATGTGGTGTAGCGGGGGCTAAGCTGCTCCCGCTTCATCATCCACTCCCTTGTATCCCGGCCCCTTGCCGCGAAGTACACCTTGCCCAACCGGCCCTGGTTGATCTGGTCAATCACCTGCATCAGTGCCTCGCTGCGGGGCGATTGCTGCTCAGCAGCGAACAGGTCACCCTGCTGCATGTCGGCTGGGGTAAAGTCGGCCAGCATGACGCCGCCCTTCTGATAACGCTGCTCGCCGCGCCAGATACGGGGGAGTAGTTGGGGTATCAGGGCCAGCAGCGCTCGGGTGTCATTGGTGGGCATGGCAGGAGGAGCAGGGCTACACCTTCAGTTTCTCCCAGCTCACGATCAACGCCGACACGCACCCGCTGTTGCGGCGAATGCACAAGCTTGGGGACGAGAAGCGGAGCCTGGTCATTGTGCCGCCTGAAGACTACGACGCTTGGTTGCTTGGTTGGGGGGCCGGGATCCTGAGCTGGCTCGAGCCTACCTAATTCCGCAATTGGCAAAACTGCTAGTAGGTGAGCCAATGCCACGAGAGCGTCGAGGTAACTAAAAATAGACGCTCACAATCGGCGTTGGTTAAATCTATGGCGATACATGCTAATGAACCCTACCATTGATTTTGGCTGGCTAAGTGACTTAGTTGGCCGATTTTGTTGCAATGATACACAGAAAAGGAGTCCTGTGATGTCTACCCATCACTATCAGTGTCAATACTGCTATTGCACCACTTCAATGTGGGAAGATGATGACGGCAAAGATGATTTCTATGGCGGCCCTATTGAAGACTGCGGTTGTCAATCTGCTGTGAATGATGACTACGATGATGATGATTAATGGATAACGTTGATGTCATTACTTAGAGCCGTATCGATGCTCTTGTCCGGCATTGTCGATGGTTAGCTTGTAATGCCGATGGTTGAAACCCTACGGCCCCAGCGTTAGTATTGCCCCAACATGGCCAGAGTCTCACCGACCCTGGCCTTTTTCATTTCTGGCCCGCCTCGTGCGGGCTTTGTCGTTTCTGGAGGAGCGATGCATGGGGAAAGAAGAAGATCTCGCGACGGCTGCGGCTGCCGCGGGGGTGGCAAAGAGCGCACCGCCGGTGGTGGTGTCCGGTATGACGCTGGCCGGGTACTCGCTCAATGACTGGGTGCTGGCTGCCACGTTGATGTGGATAGCGGTTCAGATGGGCTGGTTTATCTGGTCGAACATCATCAAGCCGCGCCGCCAGCAGGGAGGTGCAAAATGAACAAGGTCCGCATTGCCATTGCCGCGCTCAGCCTGAGTGCAGCGGGCTTTGTGGGGCTCCTGAATCGGGAGGGGTTTGAGCCGACGGCTTACCCCGACCCGGTACACGGTACCAAGCTCCCCACCATCGGCTTTGGGAGCACCGAAGGGGTCAAGATGGGTGACACCATCACGCCCGTCGCTGCGGTGAACAGGAGCCTTCGGGAGGTGCGGGTGTTCGAGGATGCCCTCAAGGCCTGCATCAAGGTGCCACTCCACCAGTATGAGTTCGACGCCTATGTCGAGCTCTCCCACAACATCGGCCCCGGCGCCTTCTGCCGCTCCACCATCGTGAAGCGCCTGAACGCTAGTGACTACCCAGGTGCCTGCGAGGCGATCCTGCTGTTCAAGCGTGCCGGTAACCAGGACTGCTCGGCGCCAGGAAACCGGGTCTGCCCCGGGCTCTGGAAAGACCGGCTGCGCCTTAATGCTAAGTGCAAGGGGGGGTGATGGGAGTGACTCCGCAGAGCAAGACGCTGCCGTTCCTGGCCGGCGCCCTGGTGATAGCTGCCCTGGCCGGCGGTGGGGTGGCGCTCTATCGCTCCGGCCATGCTGCTGGGGAGGAGGGAGAGCGCAAGACCTGGCAGGCGAAGTGGAATGAAGAGGCTGCCCGCCTCGCTACTGCCAGGACCAAGGCAGAGCTGGAGGCCCGGGAGGAAGAACAGCGCCGCCAGGCTGAAATCGATGAGGTGAGAGACCATGCACAAGAAGAAATCGCCCAAGCGCAGGCTGATGCCGTTGCTGCTGGCCTTGAGTCTGGCCGGCTGCGCGAGCAAGCCCGCCGCCTGGCAGCCCGAACAAGTCAGTGCGCCAGCGGTTCCAGCGCTCCCCAAGGAGGCCAGGCAGCAGAACAACCTGCCATGGTGCTCGCCGACCTGCTCAGCCGGGCTGACGAAAGAGCGGGTGAGCTGGCAGCAGCGTATGACCGAGCTCGAGCGTCAGGACTAGCCTGCGAGCGGGCCTATGACTCTCTGCGCACCGTGACCATGAAACCCCGCCAGTAACGGCGGGGTTTGTCTTTCTGGGGAAGGGGAGAAGGTGATGCAGATGAACTGGAGCAGTGAAGTGGAAAGCGGTATCGATGTGACTGGGGTTATCACCCGCGTTGAGCACTACGATGGAGCCGAGGCGGTGGTTGTCCTTTCCTCCGGTGTTTCTGTGGTGGTGGCTGCAGCCCACAAGCCGGTACCCGGCGATACCATCGTTGAAGGCGAGCTATCTCTCTAAATGGCAAAGACCGACTGGGCACAGCTCAATGCAGAGTTCCTGCAAGAGCATGAAGCGACCGGCATCAGTGCGAAAGACTGGTGTGACAGCCGCGGCCTGAACTACAACTCGGCGCGTCGCTATTTGAAATCTCGGGGGCAACCCCCTGCGCAACCTGACAAATCTCGCGTAGCTGCGCAATCTGCGCATTCCGAAGTGCGCAAAACTGCGCAATCTGCGCAAAGTGCGCAAGCCAAGGGAAATGAGGCCAAGGCGAAAGGGGGAGAGCGAAGAGGGGAGAAGTCATCCTCATCTACACAATCCCAGCCCGAGCCTGAACAGACCTCGAAAAACAAAGGGCGTGATGGCTCCGGCCGTTTCGTCCGTGGTGAGTATGAGGGCAACCCTAACCCGCCAGCCAACATCAAGCCCGGCATGCAGATAGCCAAGACCCACGGCGGTTATGCCAAGTACCTCGATGCCGAGGAGCTGTTCGACCAGGCCCGCGAGTTGCAACTGCGCGACGAGCTGGACTTCACCCGGGCTCGCGTCATCTCCGTCACCAAGCTGCTCAAGGGGCTGCAGCAGGACCTGGTCACTGCCACCGAGATGACCGACCGGATAGCGCTTTACGACAAGATCCTGAAAGCAGAGCAGGCCCTAGACCGCAACATCCAGCGGATTGAGTCCATCGAGCGGACCCTGAGCGCCCTGCGCATCGACGAGGTGAGTGTGCCGAAGATTGAGGAAGATACTCGGCGCATCCGGGCTGCTGCCCGCAAGCTGACCGCCGAAGCCGATCGGCTCGAGAAGGATGGCGGCAGCGAGGCAACGCCCGTCAGCGAGATGGTCACCGAGCTGCAGGGGATGGGGACTGGCGGGCTGATGTCGTGATAAAATGCGAGCCAGAGTTCACCCCCCATGCAGGAGCCAGCCATGAAACAAAGAGAGCGTCAGGCCGCACAACGGATTTTGGCTATTGAGGCGATCGCCAAACTTCGCTCGGTGTCAGAGCTGTTTGGCGTAGAAGATGTGGGGCTTGACGATGAACGTGCAACGGCTGACTTCAAGCGTTGGGATGAAAAGATCACAGAGCTTGAGCGGTGGATAAAAGATGAAAGCCCGATCGCCTGAACTTGCTTCCACTGGAGTAATAATGAGAATTTATCGCAAGAATGAGGCTGGGGAAGCGGTTTACATCGCCGATTGCTCATTGCCGCAGGAGGTGTGCGACGCCGTTGATTCAGGGCGTGAGGCGCAATACGAGTTGCCGCCAGTTCTGGGGCCATCGCGACAAATTGGTTATGACATCGAACCTGATTACGCCGCTACTGTCACCATTGAGCGCGTGCTCCTCGAGCCATACCGCCTTTACCGCAACGGCGTGCTGGTCGAGATGGGCGCAATGATTGCAGATCCCAGTCATGTGAGGATGCTGGCCGAAAACATTCAGCAGCGTGCCGCAGCCAGGGCAGAGGTCAACGCCATCACCGCAGCATGGCAAGAACGAACATAACTACAGCATCACCCACACCAACCCGCTTCGGCGGGTTTTTTGTTGCCTGAGATCCCACGATGACCGAACTCGATACCTCCGCCATGACTGAGCAGGAGCAGATGGCCTACATCCGCTCGAAGCTCGGCGATAAGTGGTGGCGGATGAACAACCTCTACATGATCGAGAACGAGCAGGGCCAACTGGTGCGCTTCCGGCTGCGCCCGGCACAGGAGCTGCTGTTCCGGACCATGTGGTACCTGAACATCATCCTCAAGGCGCGTCAGCTCGGATTCTCCACGGCTATCGACATCTATCTGCTGGATGAGGCGCTGTTCAACAAGAACCTCAAGTGCGGGATCATCGCCCAGGACCTGACGGCCGCCGGCGAGATTTACCGCACCAAGATTGAAGTGCCCTTTGATAACCTGCCGGGCTGGCTCAAGGCCCAGTTCAAGGTGGTGACCCGGCGGGGCGGGGCGAATGGCGGTCATATCCTGTTCCGGCATGGCTCCAGCATCCAGGTGGCCACCTCGTTCCGCTCCGGTACCGTCCAGCGCCTGCATGTCTCCGAGCATGGGAAGATCTGCGCCAAGTACCCGGAAAAGGCCAAGGAGGTGCGCACCGGTACCCTCAACGCAATCCACCCAGGCGCTATCGCCTTTATCGAGAGCACTGCGGAAGGTGTTGGTGGTGACTTCCACGCCATGAGCATGAAGTCGCTGGAGCTGTCTCGCTCAACCGGCGAGCTGACCCAGCTGGATTGGAAGTTCCACTTCTTCGCCTGGTGGCAGGATCCGAAGTATCGCGCCGACGTCCCCGCTTCCGGTGTGGTGATGAGCAAGGCCCAAGCGGAATACTTCGCCGCAGTGGAGAAGGCGATGAGCTGCACCATCAGCGACGAGCAGCGCCAGTGGTACGTGCTGAAAGAGGGCACGCAGCGTGGGGAGATGAAGCAGGAGTATCCCAGCACGCCGCTGGAAGCCTTCCTGACCTCCGGGCGCCGGGTGTTCGACCCCATCGCCACTATGGAAGCAGAGGGCGATTGCATGGCCCCGCTCATCGTCTACGACATCGACCCTGTGACCGGCAGGCGTGAGAAGGCCCGCAAGCCGGAGAAGCTGGACGAGCAGGGACAGCGCTCGCTCGAGAACATGCTGCTGGTCTGGGAGCTGCCAGACCCCGACGAGGATTACGCCATCGGCGCCGATGTGGCGGAAGGGCTGGAGCACGGCGACCGCTCAAGCCTCGATGTGACCGCCAAGAGCGACGGACGGCAGGTGGCCCACTGGTTTGGGCATCTCGACCCGGGGCTGTTTGCCCAACTGCTTGCCCACGTTGGCAGGTTCTACGGCACCGCAGAGCATGGCCCGGCCTACATCGGACCAGAGCGCAACAACCACGGTCATGCCGTGCTGCTCAAGCTCCGTGAGATCTACCCGACCCGGCGCATCTACACCCAGGAGCACATTGACCGGGACCGCGACGACGAGACGCCGCGCCTCGGCTGGCTCACCACCCGGCAGTCCAAGCCGATCTTGGTCGATGGCCTCAAGGACCTACTGCGTGCCGGTCAGTCTGGGATCCGCTGGATTGGGACCATTTCCGAGGCCACCACCTACGTCTACGACAAGAGCGGCAGCATGAACGCCCAGGACGGCTGCTACGACGACCAGCTCATGAGCTACATGATTGCCCAAGAGATGCGCGCCCGGATGCCGGCCCGCATCGTCAAACCTGAATCCTCCCGCAAACCCAAGCACTGGATGGCTAACTGATGATCAACGCCCAACCCAAGGCCCCTGAAAAAGGCGGCCTCGATACCCCGCGCCTGCTCAAACTGATGAGCGATATCAATGGCCAGCCGGACTGGCGAAGCCTTGCCAATCGAGCTTGTGCTTACTACGACAACGACCAGCTGCCACCTGCGGTGAAAAAGGCACTCGATGAGCGCGGGCAGCCCATCACTATCCACAACCTCATCGCCCCGACTATCGACGGCGTGCTGGGGATGGAGGCCAAGAGCCGTACCGACTTGATGGTGATCGCCGATGACCACGACGACGAGCTCGAGCAGCTGGCGGAGGCCGTCAACGCTGAATATGCCGATATGTGCCGCCTGGGCGGACTGGACCGTGCCCGGGGCGAGGCGTATGGCGGCCAGATCAAGACCGGTGTGGGCTGGGTTGAGGTATGCCGCCGCGATGATCCGTTCGGCCCGCGCTATAAGTTCAGCAACGTTCACCGAGACGAGGTGTATTGGGACTGGCACAGCAGGGAGCCGGACCTGAGCGACTGCCGCTGGTTGATGCGCCGCCGCTGGGTCGATCTGGATGAGGCCAAGACCATGTTCCCGAGCAAGGCACAGGCGCTGCAGTGGGGCGTCAACGACTGGGAGGGGATGGTAAGCCTGACCGCCATCGAGGGGATGGATCCCAACCTGGTCAGCGCCTATGACGAGTGGAGCCAGTTCAGCGGCAAGGAGATAGAGTGGTGCAGCCGGGAGCGAGACCGGGTGCTGCTGCAGGTGGTCTACTACCGCACCTACACCATGCGTCAGGTGCTGAAGCTCGACTCAGGTCGGGCGCTGGAGTACGACAAGGCCAATCAACTGCACCTGGCTGCTGTGGCCATGGGGCGCGCCAAGCTGGAGCGCTGCCCTGTGGCTGTGATCCGGGAATCCTGGTTCGTCGGCCCCCATCATCTGGTTGATCGGCCCTGCTCAGCCCCTCACAACATGTATCCGCTGGTGCCGTTCTGGGGTTACCGCAAAGATCGCACCGGTGAGCCTTATGGCCTGATTGCCAGGGCGATGCCAGCGCAGGACGAGGTGAACCTGCGGCGTATCAAGCTGACCTTCCTGCTGCAGGCCAAGCGCGTCATCATGGACAAGGACGCCACCAACATGAGCCGGGATCAGGTGCTGGAACAGGTCGAGCGCCCGGATGGCTATATCGAGCTCAACCCTGACCGCGCCAACAAGACCAGTGTGGCCGATGCCTTCAAGGTGGAGCAGGACTTCAACGTTGCTGCCCAGCAGTTCCAGGTGATGCAGGACTCGGTGAAGCTGATCCAGGACACCATGGGGGTTTATGCCGCCTTTCTGGGCCAGGGCTCCACCGGACAATCTGGTGTGGCCATCAGCAACCTGGTGGAGCAGGGGGCAACCACGCTTTCCGAGATCAACGACAACTACCGGATGGGCTGCCAGCAAGTGGGGCAGTTGGCTCTGGCGTACCTGCTGGAAGACATGGCCAACAAGCGCAACTACAAGGTGACTGTGAACCGGGATGACCCCCGCCGCCGTAAAGCCGTGGTGGTCAACGTAGAGCAGGAGGATGGCAAACTCACCAACGACGTGACCCGGCTGCGGGCTCATATCGCCCTGGCGCCCATCCAGCAGACAGCCGCCTACAAACAGCAACTGGCCGAGCGGATGACCCAGGCCATGTCGCAACTTCCGCCCGCGGCGGCAGGTGCTTGCTTTGACCTGCTGGTCGAGCTGATGGATGTACCGCGCAAGGCCGAGTTCGTGGAGCGGATCCGCAATGCCCTGAACATCCCGAAAGATCCGGACGAGATGAGCGACGAAGAGCGCGCGGCAGCCGAGCAGCAGGCTCAGCAGGCCCAGATGCAGCAGGAGCTGGCCATGCGGGAGATGCAGGCCAAGCTGGCAGAGTTGGAAGGCAAGGCCGCCAAGTGGCAGGCTGAGGCCCAGCGCATAACCAAGCTGACCGACTCTATCCGGTTCGAGGACGCCCTCAAGCAGGCCCAGACCGGCAAGACGCTGCAGGAGATGGAGCGGCTCGCCGCCGAGCAGCAGAGCATCCAGGGTGAGCAGGCCGTGCTGCAGGCCCAGCTGTTGGACACCATCCAACAGCAGATCGACGCCATCGCGCTCTGATAGTTGCTTTCCTGACCTGCCAGCGTTACGATTTCCCCAACATGGCCCAGTCTCTCGAGATTGGGCCTTTTTCTTTGATTGAGTTGACAGTCAGTAGCGTAACGGACTCTCTTTGCGTATGATTTGCGATGAGTCTTATGACTCCCGTACTTGTTTTAAGCCCGCCCCACGCGGGCTTTTTTTATGGACCAGCCTCGAGCTGGTTTTTTTGTGCCCAGCTCCGGCCGGGGAGGGCTTTCACCGAGAGCCTTCCCCCGCTTGGGCAGCGATACCACCCACTGAAAACCCACGAGGACAACCATGGATAAGAACATCGACAACCTGACCGGGACTGAGAGCCTGGACGAACTGGAAGCCATGCTGGAGGCGATCGAGCGTGAGCCCGATGCCGAGCTGGATGATGGCACTGCTACCGAGCAAACGGACGTAGACCCCGCGCCGTCGGCGGGTGAGGTGGCAGCCGGTAACGAACAAGCCAACACCGAGCAGGGCGGTGAAGGGGCCACGGAGCCTGAGAAGGTGATCCTGGCCAAGAGCGGTCAACACACCATCCCGTATGAGGTGCTGGAGCAGTCGCGCAATGAGGTCAAGGTACTGCGTGAGCAGTTGGCCGCATCGCAGCAAGCCCAGGCCGAACGGGACAAGCTGCAGGCGCTGATGGAGAAGCACGGGATCAACCCCGACGTTGACCCGGACGACATCAGCCAGGAAGAGCTGGCGCAACTGGCGCAGGACTACCCGGATCTGGGCAAATCCATCGCGGCCATTGCAAGCAAGCTCCAAAGGCTGGAGCAGCAGGCAGCACCGCAGCAGGTTACCCCCGCCACCAATCCGGTTCAGGCCGCACTGCAGGCGGTACCTGACCTGATGAACTGGCGGGAAAAGGACCAGGACCGCTTCGACTTCGCCATCATCGTCGATGAAAAGCTCCAGGCTGATCCCGCGTGGCAAGGCAAGTCGCTGGATGAGCGATTCGCAGAGGCGGCTCGCCGCACCAAACTGGCCTTTGGCGATGAGGTTCAAGCGCCTCCCGCCAAGGTACCCGGCAAGGGTGCAGAGAAGCCCGCTGATTTCATCCCGTCCAGCCCTTCGGCGCTCGGCCAGACCCATCATGCAGCACCCACCGGAGTGGAGCGCTATGGCGCCATGTCTCAGGCCGAGCTTATCGGCGAGATGGGCGCCATGACGGACGCCCAGATGGAGGCGCTGCTGGAGCAGGCCGGGTACTAACCCACCACCCGTTTATACAAGCCAGCCCCGACCCTGTGTCGGGGTTTTTGTTTTCATGTAGGAGAGGCTCATGACCCAAGTCACCTCGGCGCAAGCCAACAAGATTTTGCAGGCCGCACTGTTCACGGCGGCCAACCGTTCTCACTCGCTGGTGAACATGCTGACCGAAGAGGCCCCCAAGGGCGCCAAAGTCAACGGCGGCAAACAGACCAGTGCCGGCGCCCCCGTGGTGCGCATCACCGACCTCGGCAAAGGCGCCGGGGATGAAGTGGACATGCAGCTGTTCCACCAACTTTCTGGCCGCCCGACCATGGGTGACAAGAAGCTGGCAGGGCGCCTCGAGAGCATGTCCTTCGCGGATTTCTCGCTCAAGATCAACCAGACCCGCCACGGTGTGGACGCGGGCGGCAAGATGAGCCAGAAGCGCACCAAGCACGACTTTATCAAGACGGCTCGCGTGCTGCTGGGTGATGGCTACTACGGCCGCCTGGTTGACCAGCGCGGCTTTGCTCAGCTGGCCGGTGCCCGCGGCGATTACTCGGCCACCGATATCATCCTGCCGCTGGCCGATGATCCCGAGTTTGCCGACATCATGATCAACGAGCTGACCGCGCCGACCTACGAGCGCCACTTCTTCGGCGGTGATGCGACCAGCTTCGAAGCTCTCGATGCGGCGGATCGCTTCAACCTCGGCTGTGTGGACAACATGGCGCTCTACCTGGCCGAGATGGCCAACCCCATCCAGCCGATCCGCATGGTGGCGGACCCGTCCGGTGGTGAGCCGCTCTACGTGCTCTACGTGACCCCGCGCCAGTGGCACGACTTCTACACCTCCAGCTCCGGCAAGGACTGGAACGCCATGCTGGCGGCGGTGGCGGAACGAGCCAAAGGCTGGAACCACCCCATCTTCCGCGGGGAAGGCGCCATGTGGCGCGGCATCCTGGTCAAGCCCTACAAGGGCATGCCGATCCGCTTTAACCAGGGCAGCATCGTCAAGGTGTGTGCGGCCAACTCCGCGACCGGGGTGGAAGTGAACAAGGTTGCGGGCACCCTGATCGACCGCGCCGTGCTGCTGGGCGGCCAGGCGCTGGCCAATGCCTTTGGCTCTGGCGAGCAGGGCGGTTCCTTCGGCATGCACGAAGAGAAGACCGACCACGGCAACAGCACCGAGATCTCCATCAGCTGGGTGTCCGGTCTGCAGAAGATCCGCTTCAAGCAGCGCAACGGCAACATTCAGGACCATGGCTGCATGGTGCTGGATACCGCGGTGAGCGCCATCGCCCGCTAAGCCGCTGACCATTGGGGCTTCAGGGCCCCATCCAAACACTTTCTGACCAGACAAGGAGCCATATCATGGCCAAGACTACCCTGCTCGCCCGAGCGTACCGCTGGTTTGTCGGCGCGTTCGGCAACCTCTCTATCTCTCCGACCCTGGTGGCCAAGCTGGCGGCTGTGCCGTCTGGCGATGTTGTCGCATACGGCGACAAGGTGGAGCCCAACCTGAAAGTGGTGGGTGTGACGATGTTCAGCACTGCGCTGGGCGCGAGTACCACCATCACCGCCAAGATCGGCGACACCACCATCATCAACGCCGAGAGTACGGTGGGGACGGTGGCAAAGTATTACCCGGTCGATGACCTGATGACCGAGCCTGACCAGGAGCTCACCCTCACGGTTGGCGGGGGCGCTGCGACGGGAACCGTCAAGCTCAAACTGCATTACGAGGTAGTCGGCAACCTGTAAGGCAGCCGATCACTGTCCGCCCGGCCCCGTGCCGGGCTTTTCGTTTCTGAAGAGGAGTCATCGCCATGAGCGACAAGATTGCCGTGGTTTATATCGGCGACAAGCCGAGCAAGAAGGATACCGTCACCGGCAGCCGCCTGGTGTTCCCGCGCCATACCGCGGTGGATGTGGAGAGTCACATCGCCATGCAACTGCTGGAGTTCCCGAGCGTCTGGATCCGCCATGAGGCACTGGCAGGCGAACTGGAGCGGCAGGAGGTCACTGCCCAGGCTGCTGCCGACGAGCAGGCGCGCCTCGCCGCTGAAGCTGCACGCCTGGCCGAAGAGCAGAGCATGGCGGTCGGTGAGCGTGACCTGGCCAAGATGACCTCTGCCCAACTGGCCACCTTGGTGGAGGGGGAAGACCTGGATATCGAGCCGCAGGGCCCGCAGGAGAAGGTGCCCGAATACCGGGTGCGCGTGCGTGATGCCCTGAAGGCCAAGCTGGCAGAGCAGGGGGAATAGCATGCAGATGGTGTCGCGTGAGCAGTTCCTGCCCACCATCAGGCTGCACATCACCGGCCCGCTCGAAGTCATGCTGGGTGAGGCCGTCACCGAGGCGGCCATCACGTTCTGCCGGGAGTCGGCCTTGCTGACCCTTGACCGACTATTGCCAAGCGCGTCAGCCGGCAGCCTGGTGGAGGTCTGCAACATCAGCGGGATGACATCGTGCAATGTGCTGCACCTGACCGGTGAAGGGGGTACGCCATTTGTCAGCGGGCGAGACTTCTTTGCCATGTCGGCCAATGAGCTGAGCATCCTGACTGATCTCAGCGATGCGCGGATCTGGTATGTGGCTGCCCCGGTCAAAGGTGCCACCGACCTCCCAGCCCAGCTCTACCACGATCACGCCGATGCCATTGCCCATGGCGTCGCAGCCTTGCTCTATGCCCAGCCAGACCGCCCCTGGTCTGACCCTAAGCGAGCAGGATACCACCGGGCTGAGTTTGTCGAAGGTTGGCGTCGCGCTGGCCGGTTCCGCAAAGAGCACAGTGCCCCGACCCAGGTCGAATTCCACAACCCGTCCCGTAAACACTCATTTTTCTAAAGGACCCCACACATGGCAACCGTTACCGTTGACTCGATCCTGAAGCGGGTAAACACCCTGCTCAACGATCGCACCTGGGTTCGTTGGCCCAAGCAGGAGCTTCTGGACTACTACAACGACGCCGCCAAGGCCATCGTGCTGATGCGTCCGGATGCTCATACCAAGAACGTCCAGTTCAGCTGCGCGGCTGGCACCAAGCAGAGCTTGCCGGCAGATGCCCTGCGGCTGATCGAGGTGCTTCGCAATGCCGATGGAAAGGTGATCCGTTTCGTGCCGCGGCGCGCCCTCGATGACAGTTACCCGGACTGGCATGCTGGCAAGGATGGCACCAGTGTGGCCGCCTACACCTATGACGATCGGGACCCCAAGAACTTCTATCTCTACCCGGGTCCTGCCGCCGCGGTGAAGGTGGATGTGATCTACTCCGTGGCGCCGCAATCCAAGGTGCTGACGGACGTGGAAAACGTGGGCACACCGGCGCTGGCCGATCTGGATGACATCTACATCAACCCGCTGATCGACTTCATCATGTACCGGGCCTTCTCGAAGGACTCCGAGTACAGCGCCAACTCCAATCGGGCTGTCGGCCACTACAACGCCTACCTGCAGCAACTGGGTGAAAAGACCCAGGTTGATACCAACTTGGAGCAGCGCAAGTCCGAAGGCTTCTCCCGCGTGACCGGGCAGTAAGGAGGCGTCATGGCTGGAGTGTGGAAGCGTGACGGCACGGTGGCCGTCACCAATGGCAACAAGAAGGTGACCGGCACCGGGACGACCTTCGCCGATACCAAGAATGGGGTGGCCAAGGGCCACCTTTTTTGTATCACCAGTGGCACCTCGGTGGATTTCTACGAGGTGGACTACGTAGTGTCAAACACCGAGCTGTATCTGGTGCAGGCCTACCGTGGCACCACTGCCACAGGCAAGGCTTACGAGGTCATCACGACCTTCTCCGACTCCATTCCGGAGTTCGCCCGCCGCATGACAGCCATGCTGGGGGTCTACCAGGGGCAGTCAGATGTGATGCAGTTGCTGTTGACCAGTGACGCTGCCAGCGTGACGGTGACCGCACCTGATGGCACTAGTCACACCCTTGTCCCCTGGAAGAGGGTCACGAGCGAAGGAGAGGGGCAGGCGGCCCGTGCCAAGCTGGAGGCCGACAAAGCGGCTTCCAGCGCGGAAGAGGCCAAATCAGCGCCTAGAGCCGCCATTCCATATATGGACTTTCCGCGCTACGGCATCAATGGAAAAGCGCCAACGCTTTCTCTCGATTTCATTAAGGCAGAGCACCGCATTTATGAAGGTATGGGGGTTGGGTTTAATCTAAAGCCTATTGCCAGTGTCATGGCGTTTAGTCGCACTGGGGGTGCTGTTGCGCATGGGCCGACCTTGATGGAGTCGGTTGCCGACAACGTGATGCGGGTCGCCTATCAGCGTGGTGTGAAGCTAGGTGGCGTTGTTGAGCCGCAATCAACGAACCTGATCACCTATTCGGAGGATCTATCTAACACGGCCTGGCAGAAAACGCGGGCAACAGTTGAGGTGCTGGCAGGGGCATCCCCTCGTGGGAATCCTGCTTACAAGATAGTCCCATCCACGGATGATGGGGCTCATTATATAGCCAGGGTTTATACGCCACCGGGTTCTGGTTCGCATGTGTTGAGCTTCTATGCCAAGTCAGCTGGATATACAGGGGTTGGTATATACCTCAAAGGGGTGCCGGCTGTTGCTGGTAGCGTAGACATTGCATCAGGCGCTATTCGGGCCGGGTCAGCGGGAAACATCACGGCTGATGATATGGGTGATGGGTGGTGGCGAATTTCAATAACAACCCCTGTTACCTCTGGGGTGATGGCTGACATCCATATCCTGGCGCTACCTAATGGGGGAATGATGTGGACCGATGCCTATCAGGGAAATGGGTCATCTGGGATTCTGGTATGGGGTATTCAATTAGAAGCGGCATCCATCGCAACTAGCTACATGGCGACTACTGATGCCCAAGTTACTCGGCCTCGTGAGCTACTGCGGAGGGACTTGTCATCCAACCTGTTGTCACGGTCCCAGTCTGTCGTTTTTGTTGGGCGAAAGCAGCTGGGGATCACTAATGTTTTTTGGTCATTAGATGATGGAGCCGATGGCGATAAGGTAATTCTTGAGTCCGACACGTCAGGCGGCTTGATTCGTGCCAAAGTTTTCGTTGCTGGCGCGGAAGTGGCCAGGGTTAATGGGCCATCAATCAATACTCCTGCGCTGCGATTTAAAGCTGCCGTTGCGTATGACAATGCCTCAAAACGCCTGTCACTGGCGGTAAACGGGGTGCTGTATTCAGCATCAGTCGGTACATCCGCCATCTCAAACACGATCAATAGGCTGAGCGTAGGCTGTACCGTTGGTGGATTTGGTCAGGGCGGTCAGCCTATCGAACAGTTTGCCGTGCTTCCTTCAGTGCTGGCTGATGCCGAGCTTATTGAGGTGACCAAGTGACCCGCCACTACTGCACGGGGCTTGGCCCCGTTTCTCCTGGTACTAACAGCTGCTGCAAGCGGCATGACAACGACTATGGCGCCAAGGGCACGGTTTCCCGTGCCGAGGCGGACCGGCGCCTGCGGCAGTGCATGACTGCCCAGGGGAAGCCGCTACTGGCCAAGCTGTTCTGGGCCGCCTGCCGCGTCGGCGGCTGGTATTTCTGGAAGGACAAGACCCATGATTGATCTCTACCTCAAGGCCGGCAGCAAGTCGGCCATGAACGCAGCCCTTTCGGCGGCAGGTTTCACGCTGGACAGCGACAGTGACACACTCTACCACCCCGCCGCCGCGCTCGATGTGATCGGCACCATCTACCAGCCCACCGGCGAGGTGACCCTGGTTGATGGCCAGGAGGTGCCCGTCACCGCCCCGGTGTCTGGCTACCATGTCAACGTGCGCACCACCTCTGACGAGCTGGCCGCCGCCCTGGGTGCCCTGCGTACCTACCCGGTGACGCCCGTGCGATTGTGGGCCTGAGTTCGGCGCTTGCCTCCTGACGCACCCGGCGTTAGGATTTACCCATCATGGCCCCGCTCTCCCGAGTGGGGCTTTTTCGTTTCTGCCTCCCTGAGATCCCCATGCCCGTACTCGATATCGTCACCATGCGAGGGACTATGCCGCGCGTGGCGCCACACCTCTTGTCTGATGAAGTCGCGGTGATTGCGCGTGACTGCCATTTTGACCATGGCGTTATCTCCCCGCTGGAGGATGACGCCAGTGCTGGTGTGGAATTGCCCATCGTTCCTACCACCCTTTTTCACTATGGCCAGCACTGGTTCGCCTGGAACAAGGTGGTGGAGGCTATTCGCTCCCCGATTGCCCAGGATCCGTATGGCCGGGTTTACTACACGGACGGTGAGTATCCCAAGGTGACCCATGCCCAGATCGCTACTGGCGGCGGCAACAAGCCGACGGCGTGGTATCGACTGGGCATTCCAGCACCAGGTGTTCCGGTCGGGATTGGTACCATCACCCCACCTGTTGGTGGTGTGGATGATGATCTGACCGATGACGAAACCCGCTTCTATGTGGATACCTTCGTTACTGCGATGGGGGAGGAGGGCCCCCCGGGCCCGGCCAGTGGAAAGGTGGATATCGGGATCCCAGGGTCATCCGTCACCTTGATGCTGAGCCCGCCGACGGCCCAGAACAGCAACATCACCAAGCGTCGGATTTACCGGTCAGTATCCGGTGGCGGCCTTGCCGATTACCTGCTGGTTGCGGAGCTGCCGATCGCCCAGGCGTCGTTTGTCGATACCCGGGAGGATGGGGAGCTGGGCGCCGTGCTGGAGACCTACAACTACACCATGCCGCCGGATGGCATGCGTGGCATGTGTCAAATGGCGAATGGCATGTGTGCCGGGTTTGCTGGTAACTCCCTCTACCTGTGCGAGCCCTACCTTCCCTACGCCTGGCCGGAGAAGTACCGGCTGACCACTGAGCACGACATCGTGGCGATCGCTGCCATGGATACCACCTTGGTGATCGGGACCAAGGGATACCCTTATCTTGCCCAGGGCGTGAGCCCGGCATCCGTGACCACTCAGAAGCTGAGCCAACTGCCGCAGTCCTGTGTCAGCGGTCGCTCTATGGTCGCCATGGATGGGGTGGTGCTCTATGCCTCCCCGGACGGGTTGGTCGGCATCGGCGCCAACGGTGGGCAGGTGGTGACCGAGCAGATCATCACCCGCAAGCAGTGGCGCGCGATGAAGCCTGAAACTATGCGGGCATGGCACCACGAGGGCAAATATGTGGGCATGACTGACACTCACGCATTCATTTTTGACCCGAAAAGTGGCGACTTGCGTGAGCTGACGAACCGGTGGGATGCGGCTGTCTCCGACATGGAGAGCGATTCGCTGTTCGTGGCCAAGGGCCGCAGCTTGCAGATATGGCGGGGCGGGAGTGCCAACAACGGTCAGTTCGTCTGGCGATCGAAGCGATTTATGGTGCCAGAGGGGACGTCGTTCAGTTGCTGCAGGCTGCTGGCTGCGGACATCAGCCAAGTGGGGATCAAGCTGTTCGTTGACGGGGAGCAGGTAATGGAGCTTGCCCCAGGCAACTTGGTGCAGGGGGCCTTCCGCTTGCCACCTGTGCGCGGCCGGCTGTGGCAGATAGAAGTCTTTGGCACCTCGGTGGTGAGCCGTATCACCCTCACGAGCAGCATGGCGGAGATGGTGAACTGATGGCTAAGAAACCCGCATATCGCGCCGGTCGTGACCAGGCCGCAACAGCCGAGAACGTGGAGCTGCTCACCGGTCAGCGTGGCGATCGCCTCGATAAAGCCGTGACCTTCAGGGAGCTGTCAGCCCTGGGGTTGTCCACGCTGCGCCCCGGTGCGGGTGGCGTGTACGTCCCCGGCAAGAACCCGGACCTTTTCCCTGCGGGCCAGATGGAGTTTCCCCACGCCCCGGTCAACGTGATCGCCAATGGCGCGTTTCACACGGTCCTGGTGGAGTGGGATCCGCCGCGGTACCGGGGGCATGCTCACGCCGAGATCTGGCGAGCGGAGAGCAATAACCAGTCCGATGTCACCCTGGTTGGCACTTCGTCCGCAAACCTTTTCTCTGACGCCATTGGCAAGGGCGCCACATTTTACTACTGGGTTCGCTTTGTCAACGGCAAGGATGATAGGGGGCCCTTCCAGGGCGCACAGGGCGTTGAGGCTGCAACCAGCCGAGATGTGCAGGACATTCTCGACGAACTGCAGGGGAAGATAGAGGAGAGCCACTTGGCGCAGGCGCTGCTGGCGCCAATAGAGCAAGTCCCCCAACTTCAGCTGGACGTTGCGATCCTGAAGCCCAAGGTCGATGAAATCGAGGTCATGCGCCCCAAGGTCGATGAGATCGATCTCATTCTCCACAAGGTGGATGAGATCGAGGTCATTCTCCCCAAGATTGATGAAATCGAGGTGATTCGCCCCAAGGTTGCCGCCATCGAGGACAAGATCCCCGGCATCGAGCAGGAGCTGGCCGGGCTGGATGAGCGCCAGAAGGTAGCGCAAGAGCTGCTGGATGATGCCCAGCAGCAGCTTGGGATGTCGAGCATTGAGCTTGGTCTGGTGCAGGACCGCCTCAATGCCAAGCTGGACAAGTACAAAGGCGACTTTGACTCGTTCCGGGATGCCGTATTTGTCATCGACCCAGAAAACGGCAGCATGACCATGGATGCGGTCAATGCGGTGCGGGAGGAGATGCGGACTTCTATCACTGAAGTCCATCTGGGGCTCGATGCCGTCGCCGGCCAGATCGACAGCAAGGCCGACAATGTGACCGTGGATAGTCAGGGCTCGCGTCTCACAGAAGCAGAGCAGCGCATTAATGGTCTGGATGCCAGCCTGAGTCAAACGGTCACCAAGGGGGAGTTCACTGACGAACAACAGCGGGTCACCCAGATTGGACAGGAGCTCAACGCCACAAAAGGGGAGTTGACCCAGAAGGCCACCCAGCAAGAGGTGGACGAGCAGGGCCAAAGGCTGGCCAACGCAGAAAGCAAGCTGACGGTGCATGCCGATGCTCTATCCACCCAGGCCCAGCGAATCGACGGCTTGCAGGCGACCGTCAGCAGTAGCAGCGAAGAACTGGACGCCAAGATCACTGAGTTGGCTCGCGTGACGGCTGATGCCAACGGGGTGGCCGCACAACGCATCGATGGCCTGCAGGCCACTATCAGCAGCAGTGATGAAGAGCTGGACGCCAAGATCACCGAGCTGGCGCGCGTGACAGCTGACGCCGATGGCGTTGCCGCCCAGCGAGTCAGCGGACTGGAGGTGAGGGCCAGCGAGGCGGAGGGCAAGATCCTAGCGCTGGAGGAGGTTATCGAGTCGGAGGGCGGGATCACTGCCGGGCGGTTTGATGAAATTCAGGTCGAGATTGAGCTGGCAAAGGATAAGGCGGAGGGGGCTGCCGATGTCGGCCAGGCTGCCATTGATGCCGCGCTGGCCGGTGATGAGCGGGATAGGGAAAATCGCAGCGCATTTGGCACCATTCGCACCCAGCAGCAGGTAATCGTGGATGAGCAGTCTGCTCAAGCCAAGCGCATCACCGATATGAACGTCAAATTTGAGGGGAGGGATGCCAACACCCAGGCACGTATCAGCGGCGTGGAGGAAGTTATTGCCGACGCCGGTAGCGCGCTGGCCCAGCGCATCGACGACCTGAGCGCCTCAACAGACACAGCCCTTGATGAGACGATCGCCACCATCAAGGCACTGGAGAAGGTATCGAGCGACGCTGACGCTGCGCTTGCACTGAGCCAGGATCAGATGCGCGTCGAGATGATTGAGGCTGATAACACGCTGAGTGCAGATATCGCCAGTGAGTCTGAGGCCAGGGTCACCGCTGATGAGGCCATCTCGAGGAGGGTGTCTGAGGTTGAGGCGCAGTTCAGCAGCGACCTTGATGAGGTGACTGCGAGGGTGGCGGCCGAGGAGTCGGCCAGGGCGAACCAAGACGAGGCGCTTGCCCAGCAGATCAGCACTGTAGATGCTGCGTTTAAGGCCGCGGATACGGCGCTGTCTGCCTCACTCGCTGAGTCCAGCAAAGCCCTGGCAGATGCCCAGCAGGCGCTGGGTGAGCGTATCAGCACCATCGATGTAACGGTCGGGGAGAACGCGGCCAGCATCACCGAGCTGCAGCGAGTCGTGGTGAGCAATGAGGAGTCGCTGAGCCAGCGCCAGGACAAACTGGAGTCAGAGGTAGATATCGGCGCCGCCAGTCTGGTCGAAGGCGCCCTGGCCGGTGATGAACGTGACCGGGAGAACCGCAAGGCTCGCGGCACCATCCTCCTGCAGCAGAGCACGTTGGCAAATCGGCAGGAGGCGCAGGCCAGGACCATCGAGCAGCTGACCGCAGAGTTTGATGCCGAAACGGCAGATCTGAAGGCGCAGATCACCAACGAGCAGTTGGTCAGGGCGACGAAGGATGAGGCTCTGTCTCAGCAGATCAGTGTTGTTGATGCCGAGTTCAAGGCGGCCAATGCGGATACCAATGCCGTTATCAGCGCGCTGGAACAATCGAGCGCATCGGCAAACGAAGCGTTGTCTCTTCGCCAGGATCAACTTGCTGCCGCGCTTTCAGATGCTACTGCCGAGCTTGTCGCAAACATCACCCAAGAGGAATCAGCCAGGGTCACCGCCGATGAGGCCGTTTCGAGGCGAGTTGCCGAAGTGGAGGCGCAGTTCAGCAGCGACCTTGATGAGGTGACTGCGAGGGTGGCGGCCGAGGAGTCGGCCAGGGCGAACCAAGACGAGGCGCTTGCCCAGCAGATCAGCACTGTAGATGCTGCGTTTAAGGCCGCGGATACGGCGCTGTCTGCCTCACTCGCTGAGTCCAGCAAAGCCCTGGCAGATGCCCAGCAGGCACTGGGTGAGCATATCAGTACCATCGATGTGACAGTCGGGGAGAACGCGGCCAGCATCACCGAGCTGCAGCGAGTCGTGGTGAGCAATGAGGAGTCGCTGAGCCAGCGCCAGGACAAACTGGAGTCAGAGGTAGATATCGGCGCCGCCAGTCTGGTCGAAGGCGCCCTGACCGGGGATGAACGCGACCGGGAGAACCGCAAGGCTCGCGGCACCATCCTCCAGCAGCAGAGCACGTTGGCAAATCAGCAGGAGGCGCAGGCCAGGACCATCGAGCAGCTGACCGCAGAGTTTGATGCCGAAACGGCAGATCTGAAGGCGCAGATCACCAACGAGCAGTTGGTCAGGGCGACAAAGGATGAGGCTCTATCTCAACAGATCAGCGTTGTTGATGCCGAGTTCAAGGCGGCCAATGCGGATACCAATGCTGCCGTGGCTGCTGAAGTGCGGGCGCGTAGCGATGCTGATAGCGCGCTGGCTGAACAGTTGTCCACGATGGATGCAGAGTTCAAGGGGGCTGAGCAGACCCTGGCTGCCAGCATCGATGAAGTGTCACGGGTCAGCGCCGAGGCAAGCCAGTCCCTTTCTGAGCAGTTGAGTCAGGTGAAAGCCACTGCTGAATCGGCGGGCGCCGCTGCATCCGGCGCTCAGGAAAGCGCGGATCAGGCAAAGCTAGATGCTGCAGAGGCGGCTGGGATTGCCAATGGGAAGGGGAAGGTGATCATTCAGCCGGTTGCCCCAGGCGCCAGCGACCAGCTTGCTCAGAACCTCTGGATTGACACCAGCAACGGCATCAACACCCCGAAGCGATGGGGTGGCTCTGGCTGGATCGCCGTGACCGACAAGGCTGCAATCGACGCAGCGCAGGCAGCCGCCGCAGCGCAGGAGGCTGCGGATCGGGCGAATCAGGGCGTTGCCCAGAACAGTGCGGCCATCAACAACGAAGCGAAGGCGCGGGCTGACGCAGATTCGGCCATGGCCCAGCAGATCCAGCAGGTCACGGCGAACTATCAACAGGGGGATCAGCAACTCGCCGGCCAGATCACGGCGGAGTCGGTCGCCAGGGCAAATGCCGTGCAGTCGCTTGGTAGCCAGATCAACACGGTCTCGGCGGTCGCTGGCAGCAAGAACAAAACCTTTTTCCAAGCCTCTGCTCCCAGCACCGGCATGGGTACCGGCGATCTGTGGTTCGACACCGACAGCAACAATCGGCCATACCGTTACAGCGGCACGGCCTGGATAGCCACCGACGACCCCCGGATTGCTGCCAATGCGGCCTCCATACAGACCCAGAGTCAAGCGATTGCCAACTTGCAAAATGGGGCTCAGGCAATGTGGACGGCCAAAGCCAGTGCTGGCCAAATCACCGCCGGGATCGGCCTGATTGCCAAGTCTGACGGCACAAGTCAGGTGGCTATCTCTGCCTCTCAGGTGTTCGTTTTCAACCCGAACAGCTCAACGCCAATGGCGCCGCTGTTTGCCATCGACAACGGCCAGGCTGTCATTGCGGAGGCCATCATCCGCAAGGCCACCATCCAGATCCTGACCTCAGAGAAGCTCACCGCCGATTATGTGAAGGCTGGTGTCAGCATCAGCACCCCCTTGATCAACGGGGGGCAAATTGACATGGGGAATGCTTTCCTGTCTGGAGGCGCCGCTGGCTTCGGGAAGGGTGGCCCCTATTCTGGATGGGGGTGGGGCTGGTACACGATGATCTATGCGGACGGTAGTATCTATACCAACCGACTCCGTGCCGAGGGTGGTTATGTGAAAAACATGACCATGAACAACTGCACGATTGCTGCTGACTGTGAGGTGCTGGGGACGCTGGAGGCGGATCGGATTGTGGGTGATATCACAAGGATGATCAGGGCGTCAGGAAACTTCTCTTTGGCAGGTTACAAGAGAGCCAGGAACATGGTCTGTATCAAACCGCTAACAGGCATGGCAGAGGTTTCCGGGTCTGGCACCATAGGGATAATTTTGCTGTGCAAGCTGAATGGAAGCGAGGTGGCCAGGGCTACGTCAACAGCTTCGTTCCCGATGGGGACGAATAGGGCTCCAATGAGTGTGACCTTCCAAGATGCCTTTGTAATCCCGGCTGGTACTGCGACCGTCAACATCACTTTCGAAGTGGTGGCTTATCCTGGTTCTTCTATCCAGAACCAGCGACTAATGGGGGAGAGCCTATGGCTGATGGGACTATGGTGAGCGCTGCTTTGAAGCGCATCACCAGGGATACTGGGAGACCTAATCTTCCCCTCGAGCTGCAAGACGCCATCCGTAACCGGGTGGCGTTTTTGTTTGTGCGTGGTGATGACGGGTTTGTGCTCAAGCCGCAGGCCGAGGATGGCGTGATCGGTGTCTTGGTCTGGGTGGGGTGGGGGGATGGCGGTGCCCCTGAACGGTACCTACCGGAAGTGAAGCGTCTGGCGCGACTTATAGGAGCACGCTGGCTGCGTTTCCACTCAGTGCGTAAGGGGTGGCTCAAAGTTGCGCCAAGAATGGGATGGGTCCGTCAGTCGGATGATGCTGACGGGTTCTATGTGTTTCAGATCAACCTGTGAGGGGTGGGTGATGGGGAAGGGCGGTTCGAACGAAATCAAGGAGACCGAGGCTCAGAAGGCTGCGGCCGGTGTGGCGATGGAGCAGTGGGATCTCTACAAGAACGACCTGCAGCAGTATGAGGACCTCTTCATGGAGAAGGTGGATGACCTTAACAGCGAACGAGAGTACGACAAGCTGGCGGGAACCGCGTCGCTGGGGGCGACAACTACCTTTGGCGAGGCCAGGAAGGGGCAGGCTGACGCCATGGCTGCCGGGGGTATCGACCCGACCAGCGGGCGGTACCAGGAGACGATGGCAGGGCTTGAGACAGATCAGGCACTGAGCCAGACGGACACGGCCAACCGAGCTCAGTCAAGCCAGCAAGACAGGCATGTGGCTGGCCTAAAGGATGTGGTGAGCATCGGTGCAGGGCAGAAGGCGGAGTCCCTGGCGGGCATGGGGGATGTGGCCACGACCAGCCTGCGTAAGTCGGTGAGTGATGCACAGATCTCGTTCCAGAATCGACAAGCTACGGCCGGCATGGTTGGTACCGTAATGGGGGCGGGGGCGTCATATGGCCTGAGCAATCTAAAAGCGCCGGTAGCAACGGAAACCAAGAAAATCAGTCCTACAGCGTCGGTGCTGCAGGGCAAAGGTTACTAGGGGGATAGATGGGATACGCAGCAGACACTTACGCCAAAATCACCCGAGAGCAGTACCAGGACTGGAAGACACGCTTCTATCCCAAGCAGCAGGAACTGATGGAGCTGGCCAACAACGGTCAATTGCTGCGGGAGCAGCTTGGCCGGGTGGACGAGAACAACACCAACGCTCTGCGCTCCGCCCAGCAGGCCACGGCTAATCGCAATGCGCGCATGGGGGTCAACTCCGGCAACAACACCAGCGACAACAGCCAGGGGCTGCGCATGGCCCTGATGACGGCGGGTACCGAGAACGGGCTGCGTGAGCAGGAGCAAGCTCGTCAGATGGGGATCCTGACAGGGGCTGACGCCGGGTTACGCGAGGCAATCAAGACAGGGGGGCAGGGCTGATGGGCTACGGGATTTTGGATATCGGCGCCCAGACGCGCCAACAGGGGATGGCCGGGCTGCGTGATGCAGCCAATCGTGAAAATGAAATTGAGGCTGGCAACAAGCAGCTCAAAGCGCAAGAGAAGCAGGCCAAAATGTCCGCAGTGGGGACAGGGGCGGCCACTGGCGCGATGATCGGCGCGTCTTACGGGTCGGCTGGCGGCCCTGTCGGGGCGATTATCGGCGCGGGTGTGGGCTTTCTGGCAAGCAGCTTATTTTGAGGAGAGTGGGGATGGGCATTTCAGGATTGGCCGAAGGCTTTCTGGCCGGGTTCAACACCATGGACCGCTATCAGCGTGGCCAGAAAGAAGATGAGCGGCTGGACAAGGCCATGAGCCTGCGGGATGCCATGTGGCAAAACGAGCAGGAGCGGCAGAAGGTGGCAGACGAGCGCTACCAGGGGGAGCTGGAGTACGGCAAGGGGCGCGATAAGCTGGCTGATGCCCGTTATGATCGACAGCTCGCCCTGACCGAGCGGCAGGTGAAATCGTCCGAGGCGCGCGCTGGTGCTGCTGAACGGCGTGCCACAGCACAGGAGGCTCGCCAACAGCAGGAGTATGAGTGGCAGAAAGAGCAGCGGAATAAACAACTCTTCCAGCAGGAGAATTTGCCGATCATCCAGTCTGGTTGGCAAGCTGTGGCCGAGGGCAAAGACCCAGGCCAGCAATTTTGGGGGGTAGTGCGTGATCCGCGTGCAGGCTCGTTCAACCCTGAGCGCTATCTGCAGCAGGATTATGCCGAGGCTGGCAAGACCTTCGTCACCTATGCTGGAAACCTGGTGCGCCAGTCACAGGAAGGAAAACTGGACCCCAGCACGCCGGAAGGGCACGCCGCGGTCAACAACCCGCAATTTATCAAGGCCGCCGGCACCCTCTACCAGGATGAAGTCAGCAAAGGGGTGGGCGATATCGACCCGGAAAGCGGCAAGACCATCACCGACAAGCAGTTGAACAACATCATGATCACCCCGGACGGACGTGGCGTGGTGTTGGGGGTGGAAGTCACCTATGACGACGGTAGCAAGGCTGTTCGCCCGGTCACCAACAACCGCACCTCGGCACCGGATGATCATCCCAAGGTCATCCCCATCAACGACTTCCTGAAGCCGGCCTACCAGCGGGCGGCCCTGGCCAAGCACATGATTGGCAATGCCGATCAGCTGCGCACCTCTCTCGGCCTGACGGCTGGGCCTGACCAGGCTGGCTACAAGAAGGCGGTCACCGAACTGGAGAAGCAGCACGGCCAGAACAGGGCGCGCATCTCTGCCAGCAATGCAGAGGATAAGGACCTGCAACAGGAGGCGCTGGACGCCCAGCTTGAGCAGAGCAAGGCCGCCCTGGCTGACACCTACGGTATGACCAGCAAGGCGGATGCGCCCAGACAAGAGGCTCCCATCAAGGAGTGGACTGGCGGCGATCCCGAGCGCCTTCAGTTCGTCAAGGAGGCCAACCAGCACGGTAAGCTAAGCGGTCTGCTGGATAACCCCACCAGGATGAACACCGCCTTTGAGATGTGGCGCCAGCAGGCAGCCAAGCAGAGACAGGCTGAGCAGGCGGCGGTCACAGCTAATCGACTGCGAGACACCGAGGCCAACGCCTATCAGGCGATGGGCCTGGCTCAGGCACGCCGCTAGTTGCCTTTCACCCACCCCAGCGTTAGCATCTCCCCATAGTCGGCCAGTCTGCATGCTGACCGCCCACCCCACAAAGCCCTGATCGGTTACCCGGTCGGGGCTTTTCTTTTTGCCAGAATCCGAGGACACCATGGAAAAGCCTGGACTGCGTGACGCCCTGCCACAGCCGCAACAATCTGACACCCTCAATGACCCCTTCTGGGGAAACCTGGATAGCAGCCTGTCTGCTGCCGAGGCTGCACCGCCCCAATCTGCCCACCCGGCCGCCAAGCGCGACCTTGATGTCGGTCTGGGTGATGTGGCGCGTGGGGTGGGTGCGGGCGCATTGGAGCTGGTAGGCGGCATTGGCGAACTGGCAAGGCAGGCCAGCAACTTCGGCAAGGAGAATGCTGGCAAGCAGGGTGGGGATTATCTGGAGCAGGCCCGCGCCAATATGGCCAACAAGCTGAGCCCTGTGCTGGATGCGGTTGCGGGCGCAGGTGACCTGGCCCAAGGGGGAGCCGAGTCGCTAACCGAGGGAATGAGTGCGGATGCCAAGGAGGCCATGGGGCGCCGGCTGGTAGATGAAACACCGGAAGGCCGTTTGACCCTGGGGGATGGTGCAGGGGATATCGATGTCTGGGCCATGAAAATGGCGCAGGGGGTTGGCTCCTTGCTGCCGACCCTGGCGGCTGGCGGCGTCACAGGGTTGGCAGCCAAAGCCTCTATTGGCCGTGCGGTCACCGCGACCATGCTCAAGCGTGGCGTGACCCAGGAGGTGGCCGAAGCAGTGGCGGCTAAGGCCGTATCCAAAATCGCCACCGGCGCCGCTGTGACTACGGGGGCGACCGGGTCGGTTGGCAGTGCGGGGATGAACGCCAAAGAGTCCGTGCTTACGATGGGCTATGACGAGTTGGCTGCGAGCGACACCTTCCGCCAATCCTTCACCCGCATCGACCAGGATCAACAAACGGCACACCTCTCCGACGAGGAGAAACTGGCAATGGCCCGGGAAGAGACGGCCAACGTTGCCAGTCGCGCGACCATGAGCGATGCCAAGACCTGGGGCGCGGCTGCCATGGGGTCCATGATGGGTGACGCCATGCTGTTCAAAATGCTGGCAGGTAAGGCTGCGGCTGGCGGCATGCTGAAAGGGGCTGCCAAAGGGGCGCTTGGCGAGGGGATCGGTGAGACCCTTGAAGAGGGTACTCAGCAATACGCAGTGAACGAGGCGCTGAACAAGGTAGCCGCTGCCGACATCGACCCGATGAAAGGCGTGGTGTCGAGTGCGCTTGAGGGTGGCATGATCGGGATGGGTACCGGCGGAGCGGTGGGGGCGGTTGGTGGATTGCGAAGCGGTAAGCATGCCGATGGCCAGGAGCAGGGCACCAAAGATCCGCTCTCTGACCCCGTATCGGTGATGATGGATGATGCGGCTTCTACTCCAGCTGCGGAGCCCATGCCTGCAGCTGATCTTACTCCGACCACTGAGCATGATCAGATGGTACAGCCTAATCTGGCCGCTGCCGTGGATGGTCTGACGGATCCACTGCAGGCAAGTAGCGAGCAAAACCCACTCGGCCCCAGCCCAAGCCAGTTCGACGAAATGAGGGATGTGCCAGCATACCTACGACAGGACGATACTGCTGACCGGTTCAAGGGGCTGGCCCAGGATAGCGAGGTGCAGCGTGCCCTGGCTGGTGAGTTTGGCCCCTCAGTGCAGGAGCTGGTGACTATCCAGGTCCAGGGGGGTGAGCAGGGTAAGAGCCTCTATGAGCGTGTGCAGGGTGGTGAGCTGGGGACTGACCCCTTTGCTGGCAACAAGAGCGCCCTGCAGGTGGCGGTGGAGGGGCAGCGCCCTGCCTTGCCGCTCAAAGATGTGATCTTTGCCGGTGACGCCAATGCCAAGCACAAAGGGGACGGGGTGGCCGCGCCGGGTGACCACGATGATCGCCAGGCCGGACCCGGTCCTCAGTTTCGAGGCAGCGAGCGCACCCGGTGGCAGAGCGGGCAGGAGGGGGATCTGCTCCCGCCCGAAGCGGTTGCGGAGCAAGAAAATATCGCGCTGCCTGGGGCGACCATTGACGGGGATGGGCGCGAGGTTGGCACCGAGCTCCCGCACCGCGATGTGATCTATGGCAGCGATCAGCGACAGCCCGATGCTACGCAGATGAAGGGAGATGTGCCGGTCGGCGCTGAGACTGACAGCATCTTTGGCCCGCTCCAGACCTTGCGCATTACCCGCAAAGGCAAGCCCTTTGCCAGCGCGAAAGAGGCTGCCATGGCCAGCCGCAAGGGCAAGGAGACCCCGGTCCCCCTCAATGGCGGCGGCTTTGGCGTGGCCGAGATCGCCGAAGTGGAACAGGTGCGTGGAGCGCCATCCAACCCCGTAAACACAGCCCCTCAACAAGGCGTTGTCGAATCACAGCTCAGCGACATCAATGCCGGAGAGCTGGGTCAATTGTCAGATCTGACAGCAAAAGACGTCGGTGATGATGCGGTGGCCCCCCCGTTTCAGGCAAATGCCAACCAGCAGCAACTCGCGCCAGCTATCGATACCAGATACCGCGAGGTGATCCCCGCCAACCAACCACAAGCAGAGGTCAGCAATGAGCCAGTTGCCCCAGTACCTGCAATCGGCAGTGAACGACAAGGTGATCAGCCTGGCGCAGGCGAACCAGCTGCAGCGGGCACTGGAACAGCCCCTGCCGGGCTCACCGAGCAAACTGGAACCGGAGATCCGACAGATCTCCCTCCTGC
This sequence comes from Aeromonas sp. S2(2024), assembly GCF_041402505.1. Classification (NCBI taxonomy): domain Bacteria; kingdom Pseudomonadati; phylum Pseudomonadota; class Gammaproteobacteria; order Aeromonadales; family Aeromonadaceae; genus Aeromonas; species Aeromonas sp. S2(2024). The sequence continues at coordinate 105,089 of NZ_JBGLRL010000002.1, read as the reverse complement.
TCTACCTGCACCAGATGGACAGCAGCAGAATGACCCAACACTGACAACCCCGGCCACTGATGCCGGGGTTGCTGTTTCTGGGCCCGCAACCTCGACGCCCTGGACAGAGATGGTCGATAACCCTGACGGTACCCTGACCTTGAGGGGGGAGGTGCCCGCCATCATGCAGTGGGCCAAGGATAACGGGGTGAAGGCTATCCCACGGCGGGATGGCATGTTGGTGGCCAAGGCGTCTGTGGCCAAGGTGCGGGAGGTCGCCATGGCTGTCGCCAGTGAGCCGGTGCAGCAGCTCGAAGCTGCTCGTGCCGACGTAGCGCCGGAGCCCACCGAGGCGCAGAAGGAGGCGGGGAACTACAAGAAGGGCCACCTCAAGCTGCAGGGACTGGAAATCGCGCTTGAGAACCCCAGGGGATCCATCCGTTCCGGTACCGATCGGGATGGCAAGGCGTGGCAGTCAACCATGGTCCATGACTACGGCTACATCAAACGCACCCTAGGGGCGGATGGTGATCACGTTGATGCGTTCATTGGTGATCAGCCCGATAGCGAGATGGTCTATGTGGTGGATCAGGTGGACCCCGGCACCGGCAAGTTTGACGAGCATAAAGTGATGATGGGCTTTGCCGATGAACAGGCTGCCCGTGCCGGCTATCTGGCGAACTACGAACAGGGTTGGGAAGGGTTGGGGGCAATCAAGTCCATGCCAGTGGATACCTTCAAGCGCTGGATAAAGGAGGGTGATACAACCAAGCCAGTCAAGGGGCTGCGTGGTACCGGCTCTGGTAAAGCTGATGTGAATGCGATGGTGGCGGCCGCTAAGGCCGAGCGTAAGGCCGAGCGCGCCAAGGCCATCGAGGCCGCGGGTACGGGTCATCCGGATTTGGATGAGGTGATCGCCACCTTCAGCAAGGAGCCAATCCGCAACGATCGCAACGCCTCGCTTCCAGCTCAAAAGAAGGTTTACGACACCATCAAAGATGCACGCGGACTGCATGACGCTTACCGCTTCAGCACACTGCTTGATAGCAACTGGCAGAACGATCGAGACGAAGCCATCAAACTCGCCAAGGATGTGTATTCAGAGATAGGCGCCAAGGCAAGTAGCAAGCTGTCCGCAGCCAAACCAGTGCCAGCAGCAGGCAGCAAGGAGACCATCACCGACTTTGGTCAGAAGATTGGTGGAGCCCGCAAGGATGTGTGGGCCGCTTACCGGGACAGCGTGCAGGGTGAAACGGTCGAGGAGATCAAGACGCTGCCGTTGTCCAAGGCCTGGCCGGCACCAGACTACCAAAAGCTGATCGACGGTGGGGTGCCCCCCAAGGTGGTGGCCATCATTCGCGCTGCCCGCGACAGCATCCCGGCCAAGCCGAAGATCGGCTGGAGGCTGCAGGGCTGGGCTGATGCCGTCAAGAATTTGCGGGATGCCTCGCTTAGCATGCTGGACGATGAAGTGATGGCGAAGGAGGTGCAGCAGCGGATTGCAGACTCAAAATTGCACCTGGCTCGGGGCGTGGTAAGTCGCGCCGAGCTGTATGAGGCGGTGGGGCACCAGCGCAGCCTGGCCGACCTCAAGCTGGAGCGCGGCGAGTACAGCCTGTTCGGGGGGGTGAAATACGATCCACCCAAGACGATTTGGTCGGTCCAGCGCGAGGGTAACTCCAGCGCCATGGGGGCCTGGCCGCGCATGCTGGCCCAAGGTGACACCAAGCAGCAGGCCATCGATGCCTTCAAGCGCCAATACGAGGCGTTGACGGCCGAAGCCAGCAAGCCCAAGGCGATCAGCTTCGATATCTACAGTCATGGCGCAGGCAAGGGCTGGGTGGTCGGCAAAAAGGTGGGCCGCAACTATCTCGATCTGAGCCCGCCTTTTGAGAAAGTGGGAGATGCTCGCGCCTACCGGGAAGAGCATCAGGATGAGCTGGTCGCCAAACTGGCGCAGCGCAAGGTGATCCCGCTCGAGCGCCGAGATATCAATCAGCCACGTGTGGGCGAGGACATGCGTGCTGGTCAGGATGTGACCATGGAGCAGTTCGCCAATGCCTTTGGCTTTAGGGGGGTGGAGTTTGGCAACTGGGTGGAGAAAGGCCGCCGCCAGCAAGACCTCAATAATGCCTATGATGCCATGATGGATCTGGCCGCCATCATCGGGGTGCCGCCCAAGGCCCTCTCCCTCAACGGCGAGCTGGGGCTGGCATTTGGGGCGCGGGGCACGGGTGGCATCACGCCCGCTGCCGCCCACTATGAGCGGGGCAAAGTGGTCATAAACCTGACCAAGATGAACGGCGCCGGCTCGCTGGGCCACGAGTGGTGGCATGCGCTCGACAACTATTTCTCCCGCCTGCGGAGCGAGGGCGCCGACTACATGAGCGAGGCGCTGGATGTCAGCCTAGCTGCACGTGGCAGCGCCTTTGCTCACCGAGGATCGGTGCGCAAGGAGATGGTGGAGGCCTACGGTGCTGTCATGCGCGCAATCAAGCAGACCTCGCTCAAGGCGCGCTCACAAAAACTCGACAGCCGTCGCAGCAAGGCATACTGGACCACAGATGTGGAGTTGTCAGCGCGGGCCTTCGAGTCATATCTGATTGCCAAACTACAGGATCAGGGTGCCAGCAACGACTACCTGGTCAATATCGTCAGTGAGTCGCAATGGGACGCCGAGGCAGCGTTGGGGGTGGAGCTGGAGGGGAGCTATCCCTATGCCACGGCGGGTGAGGTGCAGGCCATTCGCGCCGGGTTCGACCAGTTCATCGATACCCTGGAGCACCGGCAGGATGGGGATCGCACCATCCTGTTTTCCAAACAGGCTATGGCCCAGGGTGACAAGCCAGCCAAACACCTTACCCGCAAAGAGGCGGAGCTGGTCACCAAGGGGTGGTTCAATCAGTACCGCGGCGCCGCCGGCATTGATGTGAAGATCCACGCCACTCAGGGGGAACTCGAGGGGGCTCTGGGACTGGATACCAAGGAGGGGTTGATCCGGCGTGCGGCGTTTGACGACGATGCCGGCACCCTGCACGTGGCTGCGGACACCATTTCCGACCCCAAGCGGATGCGCGAGATCCTTCGCCATGAGGTATTGGCCCACTACGGCCTGGCCAACGTCCTGGGTGATGGGGAATACACCAAGCTCATGAGCCGCCTCATCCAGTCGCAAAAGGACCCCAGCATGAAGCCGGTGTGGGACTGGGTAAACACCCATTATGCCGACGAGGACATCGGTACCAAGGCCGAGGAGGTGGTCGCCCATCTCGCCGAGCTGGAGCAAGGAGCGTGGGGCCGAGGTTGGGATAGGGTGGTGGCCTGGGTCACCCGGGCGCTGCGCGCTGTTGGCTTTGTACCGGATGGCATCACCGCTGCGGAGACCCGCGCCCTGATCGAGGGGCTGGGTAAGAAGTTGCAGCGCACTGGCCCTGAGGACAATGGCCCCGATGGTGGCAAGAAATTCAGTCAGGAGGATGCTCAGGCGCCGATCAAGAAAGGTGGTGTCAGGATGAGCCAGACGGCCACCGCTGCAGACAAGGCCATGGGAAAGCTGAATCTCGGCGCAAAGCCCGACATCATCGACAAGTCCAAGGCCAATCTGGACAAGCTGCGCGCGGTTGACCGTAGCGTGGTGGAGTCCTGGGTTGACCGCTTCATCAAGAAGGCCAACACCGAGGTGCTCGACGCCCTAGCTCCCATCAAGTATGCCGAGGATGCCGCAGGCATAACTGACGCGGCAGACTCCGGCTATGTGGCTGCACGCATGGCGACCGGGGCGGCCTCCACTATGCAGGCCACCATGCTTTATGGCCTGCCGGAGTGGAAGGACGGAGTGATCCAGCGTAAGGCCGGCACTGGCGAAAAAGATGCCCTGCTCGGTATCTTCTCTGATCTGGGGAGTGACCTTCACAACTGGCTTGGCTGGATGGCTGGTCACCGGGCGGAGATCCTACTGGCTCAGGGACGCGAGAACCTGCTCGATGCCAATGACATTGCTGCGCTCAAAGCCCAGGGCAAAGGCAAAGAGGCCAAGTTCATGGAGGCCAAGGCCCGCTGGAACCGCCTCAATGCCGCCACCCTTGATCTGGCGCAGGAGGCAGGACTGTTTACCCAGGAGGCGCGGGCTGAGTTTGAAAGCGAGTGGTACATCCCCTTCTTCCGTGAATCTGACGATGGCGATGTTATTGCCCCCTTCAAGCCGAGGGGCATTGCCAACCAGAATGCGGGCATCAAGAAGCTCAAGGGCGGGGAGGCCAACACCAACGATCTGCTCGAGAACATCTTCACCAGCACCAGCAAGCTGATCGACGCCTCCATGAAGAACATGGCGGCCCAGAAGACGGTTTGGAACCTGGCTGACACCGGCATCATCGAGGTAGTTGCCAAACCCAACATGATGGATTGGCGTGCTCTCAAGAATGGGAAAGACCTGATCACCGTGAAGTTGGAGGGGGAGGACTACATGATCCGGGTTGAGGATCCGGACCTCTATCGCGCCATGACCTTCTTCGATCGCCAGCCGTTCGGCGCCATGGTCAACGTGGCCGCCAAAGCCAAGCGCCTGCTGACGGCTGGGGTCACAGCGTCACCCGAGTTCATGCTGCGCAACTTCTTACGCGACTCCCTCTCCAGCTGGGCAATCAGCAAGGATGGCTTCAAGCCGGTGATTGGCTCTATTCGTGGGGTGAAGAAGACCCTGGCGATGGATGGTAGCACCATCGATGTGATGTTCAGCGGGGCCAGCTTCCTGGGTGGCTACGTCAACGGCAATGACCCTGGGGCTATGGCCGATACCGTGCGCAAGTCGCTGCGGCGCAAGGGGATGACTCCGGAGCAGATTACTCGTTATGAGAAGTCCATCATCCGCAATGCGGCGCATGCCAAGGGCGTGGTGGCTGACGTGTGGGAGAAGTACAGCAGGCTTGGTGAGGCGGTGGAGAATGGCAACCGTGAGGCTGTATATGATGCGGCCATCAAGGCAGGCAAGAGCCACGCCCAGGCGGCATTCGAGTCGAAGGATTTGATGGACTTCTCCATGCTGGGGGCGGCCCGCGCCATTCAGGGGGCGGCCATGATCCTACCGTTCTTCAATGCCCGCCTACAGGGGCTTGGCAAGTTGACGCGGGAACTGCGTGATAATCCGCGCGAAATCGCCAAGCGGGCTGGCATGATCACTGCCATGTCACTCGGACTGCTGGCCACCAACTGGGACGATGAGCGATATGAGGAGCTGCCGGACTGGGACAAAGACGCCAACTGGCACTTCTTTGTCGGCGATCAGCACTTCCGGATCCCCAAGCCGTTCGAGATTGGGGTGATGTTCGGCACCATCCCGGAGCGCATGGTGCGTGCCCTGGGTGACAAGGACACCGGCGCCCAGTTCGGCAAGGCGGTGGCCAGGGCGATCGGGGACACCTTCGCTCTGAACCCGACTCCGCAGATCGTCAAGCCGATGGTGGAGGCTGCTTTCAACTATGACAGTTTCCGGGGCGGCCCTATCGACAGCCCGCAGGATCTGGCCGTACGTGCCGAGGCGCGCTACAACGAACAGACCAGCCTGCTGATGCGGGAGCTTGGCGAGATGTCTGGCTTATCACCAAAGCAACTGGAGCACCTTGTGATCGGCTATACCGGCACCATGGGCAGCTATGTAATGGCAGCAGCTGATGGCCTGATCCGTGCGGCCAGACCGGGAGAGTCAGCAGCCTGGCGCGCCGACGAGATCCCACTGGTGAAAGCGGTGTACCGCGGCACCGGGCCGGCCAAGTCTACCCAGCACATGGAAGAGTTTTACCGGATGCTGAGCGAGGTAAACCAGCTCAAGCGTACAGTGGACCAGTACCGCAGCGAGGGGCTGACAGATAAGGCCAGTGAGTTGCTGACGGAACAGGGTGGGATCCTCAAATCACGCCGTAGCCTGAGCCGCACGCAGCAGCAAGTTAGGGTGGTGCGCAACAAGATAGAGCTAATCCAGCGTGACAAGATCATGGGGGCTGAGGAGAAGCGCCGGCGCATCGATGAGCTGCTGGCTCGTCGTAATGACCTCGTGTACCAGGCAGTCAGTACCAACCGGCGGAACTGGGAATAGCGGCCCTGCCATGGTCATATTGATGGAAGTAGACTGAGGCCTTTATCTATGGGGCTCAACCATGTGGCTGTTGCTTGCGATCGGATGCATGGTGCTGGCGCTTAAAGCGTTCAGCATCAGTTTCACCCTGGCACTGATACCTTTTGCTGCCGGGTGCTGGTGCTTCAGTAAGTCCAGTCGCGATGACCTGGACACCTTCATGGCGTTCAGTTTCTTAGCTGCCTTGATAGGGTTTGCGTTGAACGTTCTCACTAGTATCTGGTGAAATTGAGGCCACAGCTTCGTGAAGGACATGATACATGAAGGGGCCACGGCCTCTTTTTTAATACCCAAAGCGGTCCAAAAATGATAGATTCGCCTTGTAACTGTATGTCTATACAGTGCTTCACAGCCGAGAGGCTGAGAGAGAAAGGGAGACATTGGATGGCACCATCATTGGTAGAACTAGAAGAGTTTATCGAGACATTGGATTTGACGCCTCAGGAGGAAGATAGATTCGCGCGCATTCTTGAAAAACTTCGCGATGAAACCACAGCGTCGTAATGATGTGGAAGGATTCGGATTAGCCCGCCACTGTGCGGGCTTTTCTATGTCTGCAAAGCGGGAATTTCTTGGGGCAATTTTGGGGCAAAACGAGAGGGAAAATACGGGGAAATGGGGGGGGATTGACCTTAATACGTGTTGTGAAAAAGCAGTTAAATCACAGGTATGGCGCGCCTTTCGGGCGGTTTCAGCTTACACGATGATGTTGTTGCTGCTTAACAAAGGAGATGTCCCGGGTTGTCTGTCAAATGGCGCGCATTATGGCACAGATCCCCCGAAAGTTTTAGCAAGAACTGTGATCGAGACCCATTGCAAGGGGGGAATGTGACGGGAAAGGCGCCACTCGCTGGTGGGCCGGGAAAGAGGCGGCGAGGGGGAATGCCCTGAATGAAAAAAGCCGGCACTGGGCCGGCTTGGGGGCGGTCAGACAACCTTAGTGGGCGGAGGCGCCGGAGGCACCGAGCCCGGTCTGGGAGCGGACGAACTGCGGGAAGAACTTCTGGTGTTCCTCGGAGGCGTTCTGGGACTTGTCGGTGACCGAGAAGAACCAGATCCCGATGAAGGCCAGCGCCATGGAGAAGAGCGCCGGGTATTCGTAGGGGAAGATCGCCTGTGCATGGCCCAGTACCTTCACCCACACGGTGGGGCCCAGGATCATCAGGGTCACGGCGCTGATGAGGCCCAGCCAGCCACCATAGACGGCGCCGCGGGTGGTGAGGCGGGACCAGAACATGGAGAGGAAGAGCACCGGGAAGTTGCAGCTCGCCGCGATGGAGAAGGCCAGGCCCACCATGAAGGCGATGTTCTGCTTCTCGAACAGGATGCCGAGCCCAATGGCGACGACACCCAGCACCAGTGTGGTCATCTTGGAGACGCGCAGCTCGTCGGCTTCGTTGGCCTTGCCTTCCTTGATGACGCAGGCATAGAGGTCGTGGGAGACCGCAGAGGCACCCGCCAGGGTCAGCCCGGCAACCACGGCGAGTATGGTGGCGAAGGCCACGGCGGAGATGAAGCCGAGGAACAGGCTGCCACCCACGGCGTCGGCCAGATGGACGGCGGCCATGTTGGTGCCTCCCAGCAGGGCGCCGGTGGCGTCCTTGAAGTCCGGGTTGGTGCTGACCAGCAGGATGGCACCGAAGCCGATGATGAAGGTCAGGATGTAGAAGTAGCCGATGAAGCCGGTGGCATAGAACACCGATTTACGGGCTTCCTTGGCGTCGCTCACGGTGAAGAAACGCATCAGTATGTGGGGCAGACCGGCGGTGCCGAACATCAGGGCCAGCCCTAAGGAGATGGCGGAGATGGGGTCGGCCACCAGGCCACCCGGACTCATGATGGCGGCGCCATTGGCATGGACCTTGACCGCTTCACTGAACAGGGCACCGATATCGAAGTTGACGGACTTCATCACCATGATGGCCATGAAGGAGGCGCCGGAGAGCAGCATGACCGCCTTGATGATCTGCACCCAGGTGGTGGCCAGCATGCCGCCGAACAGCACGTAGAGCACCATCAGGATGCCGACCAGCACCACGGCCACATGGTATTGCAGGCCGAACAGCAGCTCGATGAGCTTGCCGGCACCCACCATCTGGGCGATGAGGTAGAGGGCCACCACCACCAGAGAGCCGCTGGCGGAGAGGCTGCGCACCGAGGTCTGCTTGAGGCGGTAGGAAGCCACGTCGGCGAAGGTGTACTTGCCGAGGTTGCGCAGCCTTTCCGCTATCAGGAACAGGATGATGGGCCAGCCCACCAGGAAGCCGATGGAGTAGATGAGGCCGTCATAGCCGGAGGTGTAGACCAGGGCGGAGATACCGAGGAAGGAGGCGGCGGACATGTAGTCACCGGCGATGGCCAGCCCGTTCTGGAAGCCGGTGATGCGCCCGCCGGCGGCATAGTAGTCGGAGGCCGAGCGGTTGCGCTTGGAGGCCCAGTAGGTGATGAACAGGGTGGCGGTCACGAAGACCACGAACATCACGATGGCCGAGATGTTGAGGGGCTGGCGTTGCACCTCGCCGGTCAGCGCATCGGCCGCCAGCAGGGGGGTGGACAACAAGCTGCCAAGCAGCAACAGAGACTTGCCTTTCATGATTGCACTCCCTTGAGGATCTTCTGGTTCAGCTCGTCAAACTCGCCGTTGGCCCGCAGCACATAGATGCCGGTCAGCACGAAGGAGGAGACGATGAGGCCTACGCCAACCGGGATGCCGCGGGTGATGCTGGAGCCTTCGCTGAGCGGAGTGCCGAGCCAGCCCGGGGCAAAGGCGATGAGCAGGATGAACGCCAGGTAGAGCCCCAGCATCAGAATGGAGAGGGTCCAAGCGAAGCGCTGGCGTTTGCTGACCAGCTCCTGGAAGTTGGGATCTTGCTGGATCCTCAGATAACGTTGCTGTTCCATTGCAGTTCTCCGTGACGGTTGTGTCAGCTGTGATTGAAGGGTGTCCCTACCGAGCAGCAGACCTGCTCATGTAATCAAAATGTGAAGCAAATGTTATTTTCGGACAATTAGACTTTGGGATAAGCCAGAGGGCCACCCTGATGCAGGCGCAGAAAGATGAGGGCGGCGGCGGTGGCGTCACTCAGGGCGTCGTGCAGGGGCAGGGCCGGCAGTCCCAGATGCTGGCAGATGGCGGCCAGATGCAGATCGATGACGGCGTCAGGGTAGCGTCGGTAGAGGCGGTCATGATAGAGCCGGCTCACCTCCAGGCCGCGCTGGGGCAGGGTCAGCCCCCAGAGCCGCTGGCAGGCCAGGTTGAGAATGTGCAGGTCATAGGCGATGTGGTAACCCACCAGTTCACGGGGCCCGATGAAGGCAAGCAGCAGGCGCAGTGCGGCTTCCAGCGTCATGCCCTGTTGCAGATCCTGATGGCGCAGGCCGTGGATCACCACCGACTGCGCGCTCAGACTGGCCGGTGGCTGCACCTTGATGCTGAGGGCCTCCCCGGTCAATACTTGGTTGCCCTGGATGCGCACCGCGCCGATGGAGACGATCTCCGCCTTGGCAGGATCCAGGCTGGTGGTCTCGAAATCCAGCGCCACCCACTCCTCTCCTGGGGGGGTTGCAAAGAGCGGGGCAAACTCCCCGTCCCGAAAGGCTCTACCCAGCCAATGACGTCGCCAGCGGCGCAACATGGCTATTGCCTAAGACGAAAGTGCAAGGTGAGCCACTGCTGGAACTTCTTCACCTGATGCAGGGCATGGCGCAGCAGATCCCGCTCCCCGTGCGCGAGTTCGGTGACCAGTACCCGGCTGTCGCCATCCTTGAGCTGGCTGCGCAGCCGCAGCCGCACAAACAGCCGGAAGGCTTCCGCCAGGTTGGCCCCATAGTCGGGGCTGAGGCGCCCCATGGCCACCAGGGCGTCGATCCGTCCCAGGGTCGAGGTCTCCAGCACTTCTGCCTCCAGGGCCAGCACCCGCAGGCCGTGCACCAGGGGGAAGAGACCGCCCCGTTTGAGATCCAACCCCTCGGGGGCCTGTTCCAGCCGGCCAAAGAGGGTGAGAGGGGTGTGGAAGGCGACCGCCGCCCGGGCCATCTCCGCGAGCAGATCCGGTCTGTCGGCCAGGCACTGTCTCAGGTGGCGGGCGAGGGGAGTAAGCAGAGGACGATCCCCCATGATGGCCTGGGCATCGGCCAGGGTGGCGAGCCACAGCAGATCGGCCTCGCTGGCACGCACGCACGCCTGCTCTATCTCGTCTTGCCACTGTTGTGCGCCCTTCACCCAGTCCGGGTTGCTGACCATCACCCGCCCCGGGCAGGGGGGATAGCCCAGGCGCTCGAGCAGGGTGCTGAAGGCGGCCAGATCGGCCTGTCGAGCGGGCCAATCCAGGTCATCTCGCAGGATCAGGGCATTGTCCTGATCGGTCTTCTGGATCTGCTCGCCGCGTCCCTCCGAGCCCAGCATCAGCAGGCACACCTGCTCCTGCACCTCGGGGGGGATCACCAGGGCGAAGGCCTTGGCGATCAACTGCTCGTTGATGGTGGCGATGAGCTTCATCAGAAACAGGGTATGGATCCCCTGAGCAAACAGGGAGCGGGTCAGCTGTTGCTGCTCCCGTGCCACCGCCTCCAGTGCTGGCAAGCTGTCGGCTCGAGCGATGCGCAGGGTCAGCACATGGGAGTGGGTGGAGAAGAGCCCCAGCACCTGGGTCAGGTGAAGGATCCCCACCACTTCCTGCCCCTGCCAGATGACCAGCCGCTTGATGCGGTGGCGGGTCATCAGCAGCAGGGCATCGAACAGATAGCTGCCTTGCGTCAGGCCGATCAGCGGTGCCGGGGTCAGCACCGCGAGCGGCGCCGTCAGGGGCAGTCCCTTGAGGGTCAGGGCATGGAGCAGGGTCTTGCGGGTGGCGAGGCTCAGACTGCCGTCAGCGGCGGGATAGAGCAGGCAGTCGGTGCCCCGGCTGGCCATGGCTTCGCTCGCGACCAGCAGGCTGGTCTGGCTGTCCAGTTGCAGGGCTGGCTGTAGATGACCAGGGTCGATGCGAGTCAGGATGAATTCCGCCAGGTTCTGTTGTCCGAGCTGGCCGCGCCGCTCCTGCTCTCGTTGGCGCTCGGCCAGGGTTGCGGTGAAATAGTGTGCGAAGGGGGGGTGCGCGTCGCACAGCGCCTGGAAGGTGTCGCGGGGGATCAGTTGGCAGAGGGTGTCTTCTAGGGCGCTGAAGCGATGGCGGCAGCGGCCATCGAACTGGGCGCGCACGTCGAACATGTCCCCCACGCCATAGTCGCCGAAGGGCTGGTGGGGCGCCGACTCCTCCACCGCGCCCTTGATGACGAGATAGAGGCCGGCGGGCTCGTCCCCGGGGTGCAGCACCGTCTGCCCGGCGCGAAAGTAGCAGATGCTGAGGCGCTGGCCGAGCCGTTCACGGGCAGCCACGTCCAGGCAGTCAAACGGCGGGCGGGCAAAATCGAACAGGAGTGACATGGCTATTCTCGGCCGTGAGCATGGGGCCAGTCTGGCAAAGGGGCTGGCGCGGGGCCAGCCGACTTTAGTCGCAGAGCGGGGCTGGCCTCCCTGTACCTGTCGATCACACTCTGGTAACGTTGTGGTATGACCAGTTTCGGCACAAGGAAGAGGAAGAAAATGGACAAGCCAAGGATCAGGTGCGAGATTCGGGACGGCATCGCCGAGGTGATGCTGACCCGGGGGGACAAGCTCAATGCGCTGGATAGGGCCATGTTTGGCGCCATCGACGAGACGCTGAACCAGCTGGCGCGGCAGAAGGGACTGCGGGCGGTGATCCTGCACGGCGAGGGGCGGGCGTTCTGCGCCGGACTGGATGTGAAATCCATGCTGAGGCAGCCGGTGGCGGCCCTGGAAATATTGAGGCGCGAGGCGGATGAGGCGACCAACCTGGCCCAACGGGTCGCCTACGGCTGGCACCAGTTGCCGGTGCCGGTGATCGCGGTGACTCAGGGGGTCTGTTTTGGCGGCGGCCTGCAGATCGCGCTCGGGGCCGATTTTCGCTTCAGCACCCCGGATTGCCGCTTCTCGGTGATGGAGATCAAGTGGGGCATCATCCCCGACATGAGTGGCAGCGCCACCCTGCGCAATCTGATGGGGGTGGACGTGGCCATGGAGCTGGCCATGAGCGGCCGCGAGCTGGATGCCCAGGAGGCCAGGGCGCTCGGGCTGGTGAGCCGGGTCTGCGAGGATCCCCTCGACGCGGCGCGGGAGTTCGCCAGGACCCTGATCACCAAGTCACCGGATGCACTGGCGGGGATCAAGCAGCTCTACCATCAGGCCTGGGCTCGCAGCGACGAGGTGATGCTGAAAGAAGAGACCCGTTTGCAGCAGCAGATCCTGGGGCGTCCCAACCAGTGGCGGGCGACCCTCAACAGCCTGTTTCGCTGGCGCCTGCCGTTCGGACCCCGCCGCAACGCTCTCTGAGTTCGCATCATCAATGCAACACAAATGAAAATGGCAGCCGAAGCTGCCATTTTGCATTGTGCCCTCTGATCACTTGGCAACGATATCCGGGTCTGCCTCGAAGGGATGGCCGGTTTGCTCGCGCATCAGGTTGACCTCGGCGCGGTTGTCAATCCAGTAGTCGGCGTTCTTGATGCCGAGTTTCTCCGGGTGGAATACGGGATCAATTCCCTGCGCCAGCTGTGCCTCGTAATCCTTGAGGCAAGCGAAGGCCGGTTTTTGCAGCATCAGGATGGCACCGATGTTGAGCCAGGCCATCAGACCGACCCCGATGTCACCGAGGCCCCAGGCCAGATCGGCGGTCTTGACGGTGCCGTAGACGGTGGCAGCCATCAGAGCGATCTTCAACAGGAAGGTGAGCCAGGGACGGTTAATCTTGCGGTTGATAAAGGCGATGTTGGTTTCGGCGATGTAGTAGTAGGCCACTATGGTGGTGAACGCGAAGAAGAACAGGGCGATGGCGACGAAGTAGTTGCCAAAGCCGGGCATCATGCTCTCCATGGCGGTCTGTACATAACCGGGGCCTGCCGCGATGCCGGCGATGCCGGTATAGATGGCGGCACCGTCCGGACCCTGTACGTTGTACAGGCCGGTAATCAGCAGCATGAAACCGGTGGCGGAGCAGACGAACAGGGTGTCGATGTAGACGGAGAACGCCTGCACCAGGCCCTGTTTGGCGGGGTGGCTTACCGCGGCGGCGGAAGAGGCGTGTGGCCCCGTGCCCTGTGCCGCTTCGTTGGAGTAAACGCCACGTTTGACACCCCACATGATGGCCAGACCCAGAATGGCACCGAAACCGGCTTCCATCCCGAAGGCGCTCTTCCAGATCAGCAGGATCACACCGGGCAGTTGGCCGATGTTGAGGGCGATGATGACGCAGGCGACGATGATGTAGCCCAGCGCCATGAAGGGCACCACAGTACTGGCGAAGTTGGCGATGCGTTTCACGCCGCCGAAGATGATGAAGCCGAGCAGCAGCGCCAGACCGGCGGCGGTGACGTTCGGATCGATGTCAAAGGCGGTCTGCAGGCTGGAGCCGATGGAGTTCGCTTGCACCCCTGGCAGCAACACGCCGCAGGCGAAGATGGTGGCGATGGCGAAGGTCCAGGCGTACCACTTCATGCCGAGCCCTTTCTCGATGTAGAAGGCCGGGCCGCCGCGGTACTCGCCGTTGATCTTCTCCTTGTAGACCTGACCCAGGGTGGACTCCACGAAGGCGGAGCTGGCGCCGAGGAAGGCGACCATCCACATCCAGAACAGGGCGCCCGGGCCCCCGAAGGTGATGGCGGTGGCGACACCGGCGATGTTGCCGGTACCGACCCGACCGGCCAGCGTCATGGAGAGCGCCTGGAAGGAGGAGACCCCGGCATCGTTGCCCTTGCCCTGGAACATCAGGCGTATCATGCCCTTCAAGTGACGCAGTTGCAGGAAACGGCTGCGCAGGGAGAAGTAGAGGCCCACCCCCAGGCACAGATAGATGAGCGCTGGGCTCCAAATCACGCCATTGATGGCATTGACGATCTCATTCATGTACAACAACTCCTTTGTTGCGCTGTCTTGGCGAGGTCTATATGCCTCGCTCCCTTAATATTGAAATATGCGGTGACCAAGGGGGTCACTCAGTATTGTGCGGGACTTTCGACTGGTTAGTCCGCGGGATTTAACATATCGGTTTGTATCGACCCTTCCTAGTGAAAAGTGTTGTCACTTTGTTAATTTGTGAATTGACATTAACAAATGGTGAATGGAACTGGACAAGATTCGGAACTTGCAGGTGCATGTTTTTCGTATCCAGGGTTCAGAGGGGATAATGCAAATGGGAGGCCAGGAGTGACAATGAAAGAAAATGACTGCACCATTCGTCTCGCCGAGCGGGGGGATGGCGCCCTGCTGTCAGCGCTGTTCGCGCAACTGGGGTATCCGACCCCGGGCGATGCGGTGGACGGGCGGCTGGCTGAACCCGATCCGGCCCGGGAGGTGCTGGTGGCCCTCTATCATGGGGAGATGGTCGGGGTGCTGGTATGGCATAGGTTGCAACCCATGCACCTTGCACCAGCCTGGGGCCTGATCTCGGCGCTGGTTATCGATGAAGGTGCAAGGGGCGGCGGCATGGGGGCCCGGCTGCTGGCGGCGGCCGAGGCGCGAGCGCTGGCCTCGGGTTGCAGCCAACTGGAGCTTTCCAGCAGCCTCAAGCGCGAGGGGGCTCACCGCTTCTACCTGGCGCAAGGGTATGGCGAGCGGCCGAAACGGTTCGTGAAATTATTCTGATGTGGCATGAGGAGTCTGTGTGTTCTGGTCCAGGTTGAAAGCGGTATTCGGTCTTGCATCCCCTGCTGAGAGTCATGCCTTGGGAGCGCTAGAGTGGCAGCAGGCCCTGGCGGCCGTGCCCATCTTGCAGGGCTTCTCCCGCGATGAAGAGCAGCAGCTGATCGAACTGGCCCGCCACTTCCTCTCCCGCAAGACGCTGACCCAGCTCGGGGTCGAGCTCACCCCCCGTCAGCAGGGAGTGCTGGCCCTGCAGGCGGTGTTGCCCATACTGCATCTGGGGTTGGAGTGGTATCGCGGTTTTCACGAGGTGATCATCATCCCCGAACCCGTGACCCGCCGTCAGGAGGTGCAGGACGAGTTCGGGCTGGTGAGCGAGTTTGAAGAGGAGAACGCCGGCGAGTCCTGGCCCCAGGGACCCCTGGTGCTGGCCTGGAGCGAGTTGCAGCAGGATGGGGACTGGGATGGTTTCAACCTGGTGATCCACGAGCTGGCCCACAAGCTCGACATGCTGGGAGGGGATGCCGACGGGGGGCCGCCGCTCCCGAGCAGCATGGATCAGCGGCAATGGACCCAGGCGCTGCAGAGCGCGTTCGATGAGATGAATGCAGCGCTGGCCAGGGGAGAGGTAACGCAGATAGACCCCTATGCCGCCACGCACCCCGCCGAGTTCTTCGCGGTGTGCAGCGAGAGCTTCTTCACCGAGCCCCTGCGCCTGCGCGACACCTATCCGGCGGTATATGAGCAGTTCACCCGCTTCTACGGTCAGCAGCCTGCCGCCCGTTTTCCGGCCACCCGATTGCTGGCGGGAGATGGTGAGCTGCACAGCTGACTGGCGTCCCGGCGACAGAAAAACAAAAGGCACCCGAGGGTGCCTTTTGTATGGGCGCGAGCGCCGGGGCGCGGCAGATTATGCGGCAGCCTTGAGCTGCACGGCGGCGGCCTTCTTGTGATCGCCGATGGGCAGCACGGTGCGGCCGAACTGCTCGTTGATCACGGTGGCCATGGCCAGGTAGATGGCGCTGGCGCCGCAGATGATGCCTTCAAAACCGGCGATGGTGCCGATCAGGGTGCTGCCGGTGAAGTCACGGGCGGCCAGCAGGAAGAAGAGCACGGTCAGGGAGGCGAACACGAACTGCTTCACGCGCGGGAAGTTGACGGTGCCCACCAGCATGAACAGGGTGAACATGCCCCACATCAGCAGGTACCAGCCCATGTAGGCGTGGGGAGTGGCTTCGGCCAGACCCATGGTCGGCATCACCAGCAGGAACACCAGGCTCCACCAGAAGGTGCCGTAGGAGATGAAGGCGGTGACACCGAAGGTGTTGCCACGCTTGAACTCCATGATGCCGGCGATGATCTGGGCCAGACCGCCATAGCACAGACCCATGGCCAGGATCATGGCGCTGATGGGGAAGAAACCTGCGTTATGGATGTTCAGCAGAATGGTGGTCATACCGAAACCCATCAGACCCAGAGGGGCAGGGTTGGCCAATTTTTCGCTCACGTGGCGTTCTCCAAAAATAGAGGTGGGGGTTGATAAAAGACGCGCGATTTTAGGCAGGCTCTCGGCCCCGAGCAAGGGGGGGAGGAGGCTAAATGGTAAAAAAATGACAGGAAATTTTAAGTGACCAACCATTCGTGTCATTCAGGTAGACGATGGGTGAATGGATAACATTTTCAATGTTGCTTTTTTGTATGAAAGGCTCCCGAAATGAAAGCGGGTAACAAAAGGAACGTCTGCCGCGATGACCGGTTTGCGGGCCCACCGCGCGCTGGAACAAGCGACGCCTGGGTTGAAAATTCATCTCATATGCCATCAGACAAGAGGTGTTCAGCACCACTTGATCCTCTGGAACCCTCTGCTGATTGACGGCACAGCCCCGATGCCAGGCAGAGGCGCCCTCAGGACCGGGCAGGGGCGTGGTGCTGGGTCCGACACAGGAGACCGGCCAGCGGAGCCTGGAATCTTCCTTCAGGAAGCACGAGGAAAAGGAAGGCGTGCATATCTGCTGCCAACCGGCTTGAGGGGGGCGCAGGTTTACAGAGGCGGTCTGCTCACCACCTGGAAGCTGGCCTGTGTGGGAGCGCCGGATTTTCCACCCGCCCATGGGGTGGGTTGGTGCTTATGCGCAAAGGATGGTGCAGGGCCAAGGGCGTGTGGCCAGCAAGGAAGCAAGCAAAGAGGCGAGCAGAGAAGGGAGCAGGAAGACCGGCAGGGAGGGCGAGCCAGAAGGAGGAATCCCCCCTTCGCGGGGCCATCATCGTGGCTCAATTATCCAGGGTGAGGACTACCTTGGCCTCCTTGTCGCTCTCCTTGACCTGGCTGTCGAGCACGAACAGGCGATCCGGCGTGATGCCCTGAGTATCCACCAGGTACTCCTTGGTGTTCTGGGCACGGCGCATGGCGAGGTTGCGCAGGGACTTGGCGGTGATCAGCTGCTGGTCCCGCAGCAGGATCACCGCCTGGGCGCGCAGGCCTGGGCTCGTCTCATCCAGTTTCAGTCGATCGGCAAGGGTGCCGAGATCTTCGTTGAACTTGGCCTCATAGGCCTCGGCCAGGGCGCTCTGCAGGGCGCGGTCCTGCTCCAGCAGGGCGAGATCCACCGGGTTGCCGATGATCTTGGCCAGCACCCGCTCCAGCTTCTGGCGCTGCAAGATGGGGCGCTCCTCGTTGAAGTTGACCTTGCCGCGGATGTTCATGCTGAGCCTGGGCCTGTCTTTCAGTGCCTGAGCCAGGGTGGTCAGCTTGCTCTGCTGGGTCGGGGTGAGGGCGGGATCGCCGGGCAGGAAAGGAAGCTCATCGAGATCCTTGGTGCCCCCTGTCAGGGAAGCCAGCAGGGAGAAGGGGGAGGTGATGGCCTTGCTCAAGGTGTTGCCGAGCACGTCCCAGAAGATGTTGCCCAGGCTGAAATCCGGCTGATCCAGGTTGCCCTTCACCTTGAGGTTCATCTTGATGACGCCGCTGGCGTCGCTCAGCAGGGCGATGGCGAGCCCCAGCGGCAGCTCCTTGGCCTGCTCGCTTTTGACCTTCTCGCCGAGTTGCAGCTTCTTGATGGTGATGTCGTTGTCTCCCTCCAGCCGGTTGCCTTGCAACTTGTAGTTGAGCTTCATGGAGAGCTGCCCCTTGTCGATGGCGTAGCCGGCATAGGTGCTGGAGTAAGGGGTGAAGGTGGTGAGCTCCAGGTTGTTGAAGGCCACGGCGACGTCGAGCACGGGATCGTCGATCAGCAGGTTGGCGCCCCCCCGGATGGTGACGGGGGCGTACCTGTCCACCTTGCCATGAAAGGCGAGCTCGGAGCGTTGGCCCGGTGTGTTGCTGATGTGGCGGTTCTGGCCCTCAAGGGAGGCGATGTCTACCACGAATTCCGGGCTCAGGCTGCGGTCGGCGAAACGCAGGTTGCCCTGCGTGGTGCGGACCTGGTCGATGAGGATATGCGGTGCGGGCGCGCTCTGCTTGCTGGCCGGTTGCGGCAGCAGCAACTGCTGGACGTTGGTGACGCCCGTTTCGCTTATCTCGATGCGGGCGAAGGGCTTGCTCAGCAGGATGTCGGCAATCTTCAGCTGCTGGCCGATGCCGTCATAGTGCAGCCCGCTCAGTTGCAGCTTGTCTATCTGCAGCAGGCGCTGGTTGTCGGCCCGATCCAGCACATCGAGCCCCTCGATGTCGAGCCCGCCACTGACGTCCAGCTTGCTGAGGGCCCCCTTGTCGTTGGTGGCCAGGTCCAGCCGGGTGCGGCTGGCAAGCATGCCGTCCCGCACGCTGATGCGCAGCAGATCCTGCAGGTAGGGCTGCGCCAGGGTGAGCGGCAGGCCCTGCTGCTTGAGGGTGCCGTTCAGGGCGAAGGGACTAAGATCCAGGGTGCCATCAAAGGCCACCGTCGCCTGGGGAGGGAGTGTGCCGGTCAGGGTGAGGGGGCTGGGTTGGCCGGTCTGGCTGCCGAGGGGGCCCAGGGTGAGATCCAACCCGGAGAGATCCCGCAGCAGGGGCTTGCCGCTGCTGGACTCGGTCAGCTTGAGCGCCCCCTGGCTGATGCGGGCCTGTTTGAGTTGCCAGCGCCAGGGCTTGGCGGGTTTGGCCGGTTTCTTGTCCGGTTTGGGGGCTGGCTGGGGGATCAGAAGATCCGCGAGGTCCAACTGCTGCTGGTGGTCGAGCACGGCGGTGACGGCGGGGGCCTTGAGGGTGATGGCCTCGATATCGAGGGACTGCTTGCTGCCATCGACCCGGATCCCGGTCAGGGCCAGCTGGTTGAAGCGGGCAAATTCGCCGCCCTTGGCACCCTTGAGCTGCCAGTTGGCCAGGGTCAGCCTGCCCTTGGAGATCTGCCATGCCAGACCCTGCTTGCCGGATGTGAGCCGGTACGCCAGTTCGGCGCTGGCCTCGCCCCTGGCCAGTGTGGCCTTGAGATAGGGGGCCCAGAGCGGGGAGAAGGGGGCGAGGGCGACCTTGCCGAGGCTGAGCTGCCCCTTGCCAGTCCCCGTGATGATGTTGAACTCGCCGTCGGCCTTGAGGGGACTCTTCTCATTGAGGGTCGCACTCAGCTGATAGCGGTTGAGGGCCGACGGCGCGCTGGAAAAATCGGGCAGATGCAGGGCGAGCTTGCCAAGGGTGAGGGGCGGCGCCCAGCCCGGACTGCGTTGCTTGCGGCTATCGTGGTAGTGGAATTGCCCCTGGGCCAGGGCCAGCTTGCCGATGCTCACCACCAGGGGCTCGCCGGTGGATGCTGCTTGCTCCCTGGTTTGCAGGGAGTCGAGCAGGGGGGTCAGGGCCTCGGTCAGATTGAAACTGACCTCTCCCTTGTTATCCGCTAGGCGCACAAGATCCACCTTGGGGGTGGTCAGGGTCAGCTCCTCCAGCACCAGGGCGTGCTGTTGCCAGCTCGCTTTCAAGGCGGGAATGACCTTCAGCTCTTCAAACGACACCAGAGGCTGCTGCCGCTCATCGAGCAGGGCGCTGGGCCCCAGGGTGAGGGAGGGGGAACGCAGCCCGACCTCTATCTTCCCCAGGGTGAGCTGCAGACCATAATGGGTGGCGAGCCAGCCCGGCAGGTGGCGCTGGATGAGGTTGGGGGCTTGCCAGAGCAAGATGGAGAGGGAGACGAGCAGGGCGGCGCAGAGATAGAGGGCGTAACGCAACAGGCGAGCGGGCAGAGGCTTGAGCATGATGGTCTCCATTGGATGCGCACATGGTAGCAATAAATCGGGCCCTGTTCATGGAAAGGACTCATGAGGTGCGCCGCACTCTGACCGCGTTGGGGAAATATTGCGCGATCCAGGCCAGGTTTCGCCCGTTGGCAAGCACCAAGGGTACCCAGGCATGCCGCGACTGACTGGCGTGGTGGGGTCATGGGGGTATTTTGCCAAGATCTGGGCCGGGGCTTGCCATATGGGATGCACCTTTGCGACATAGGGGACTCCGGGGGCGAGATGCCCCCAGATTCAGTCAATCCCCGTCGGTTTTCAAGCCGCTCAGTGACTGGATGCAGCGCTGCTCCGCAGCGTCGAGCTCTGCCATCACCATCTGGATGTCTTCGAGCTGCTGGCGCAGGGAGTGACGCCTGGCCTCAATGAGCTGGATCATGGAGTGCAGCTGCATCCGGCTCGAGCGGTCGGTGTCATACATGTCGAACAGCTCGCGGATCTCCGCCAGGCTGAAGCCGAGGCGCTTGCCACGCAGGGTCAATTTCAGGCGGATCCTGTCCTTGTGGCTGTAGATGCGGGTCTGCCCCTCCCGGGCCGGGGTGATCAGCCCCTCGTCCTCGTAGTAGCGGATGGTGCGCGGGGTGATGTCGAACTCCTGAGCCAGCTCGGAGATGCTGTAGGTTCTCTCCTTGCCGCAGAGGTTGCCGGCTCTCATGGCCTGATCCTGCATGGGTCAACCTCCTGACATGACGACATGCTGCCGCTCTTCTTTCTGGCGGGGGCGTTTTCAGGGGTCATGGCACTCTCCTTGTGCTATCTCATCGAGTCCTGGCTGCAGCTCTCTGGCCCTGGCATGGAGCGCCTGCCCGACTCGCGAGCCGTTGGGACGGCCGAGCAGTTCGCTCACCCACTGACCGGTGGCGGCCAGCTTGTCGAGGTTTACCCCCGTGCTCATGCCAAGGCCGTGCAGCAGATAGACCACCTCCTCCGAGGCGACGTTGCCGGAGGCCCCGGGGGCATAGGGGCAGCCACCCAGCCCCGCCACCGAGCAGTCTATGGTGCGGATTCCGCGCTCGAGTGCCGGCAACAGGTTGGCGAGCCCCTGGCCATAGGTGTCGTGAAAATGCACCGCGAGCCGGCCGGCCGGCACTTCGTGCAGCACCGCATCCAGCATGGGGGCGACGGTGCCCGGGGTGCCTGTTCCTATGGTGTCGCCGAGCGAGATCTCGTGGCAGCCGAGATCCAGCAGCTGCTCGGCCAGGGCGGCGACCCGTTTCGGGCGGGTCGGGCCGTCATAGGGACAGGCGATGACGGTGGAGAGGTAACCCCGCACCTTGATGCCGAGGCGGCGAGCCTCAGCTACCAGAGGGGCGAAGCGGATCAGTGACTCTTCGACGCCGATGCCGATGTTGGCGCGGGTGAAGCCGTCTGAGCAGGCGGTGAAGAGGCCAATCTCGTCGACCCTGGCCTGGATCGCGGCCTGCAGGCCCTGCAAATTGGGCACCAGGGCACCATAGCGGGTAGGTCCCTTGCGCGGCAGGGCCTTGAACAGTTCGGTGGAGTCCGCCATCTGCGGCACTCGCTTCGGGGAGACGAAGGCCCCCACCTCGATCCGCTGCAGGCCGCTCTCTGCGAGGCGGTTGATAAGCAGAAGCCGCTGCGCCAGCGACAACAGGCGGGGTTCGTTCTGCAGGCCATCCCGCGGGCCCACCTCCACCAGGCTGACCCTGTCGACGGGCGTGCCATGCTCCTTGCTCATGCTGCACCTCCCTCAGCGTTCTCTGCGCCTGGGTCGGCAAAGTGCACCAGGACGGCGCCCTGGCTCACCTGATCCCCCTGGCGGCAGGAGAGGGCGGTGATCACCCCCTCCTTGTCTGCTTTCAAGACGTGTTCCATCTTCATCGCCTCCAGCACCAGCAGGGATTGCCCCTTGCTGACGGATTGCCCGACCTCGACCAGCAGTGCCACCACCATGCCGTGCATGGGGGCCACGGCGCCCTGGGCCGTGTCGTGATCATGATGTGGTCGATGGCGTTGATCATCGGCGGCGAAGGGAATGCGCCGGCCATCCAGCTGCAGCACGAAAGCCGCGTCTGCCGCCGGGGTAATGGGGCAGCGTACCCAGCGGCCCGCCCGCTGCAGGCGGATATGATCCACACCTAGCTCATAGGGGTAGGTTTCCCCTTGCCATGTGAGCCGACCGGCGCGCTCGGCAAGGGTCAGCACCCGGGCCTCCTCGCCGATCCGCACCGCCGCCGTCAGGCTTCTGAGGTCGCCCAACCGAAAACCGGGGGCCTGCTGCCAGGGGGAGGGGCCGGTGCGGCTGGCGAGCCAGAGGGTGGCGAGCGGCCAGGCGAGGGTCGGGGTGGCCAGCGATTCGGTCGGAATGGGCCACTGGGTGTGGTGTGCCATGGCCAGTACGTCCGGCTCCTCGCACAGGCGCAGCAGCAGCGGGCCGTTGTGCACCAGGGGGCCGAGACTCAGGGCCGCCAGGGCATCGGCCAGCCTGGCGAAGGCCTCGGCCCGGCTCTGGCCGTGGGCGACCAGCTTGGCGATCATGGGATCGTAATAGGGGCTGACTTCATCGCCAGCGGCGACGCCGGTGTCGATGCGCACCCCCTGTGGCCACTGCAGCCACTGGATGGGACCGCTGGCGGGCAAGAAGCCTGCCCCCACGTCCTCGGCGTAGAGGCGCGCCTCCACCGCATGGCCGCGCAGCACTACCTCTTCCTGAGTCAGCGGCAGCGGCTTGCCCTCGGCGACCGCCAACTGCCAGGCCACCAGATCCTGGCCGGTGATGGCCTCGGTGACCGGGTGCTCCACCTGCAACCGGGTGTTCATCTCCATGAAGAAGAACTCGTCCCCGCACAGCAGAAATTCGATGGTACCGGCCCCCACATAGTCGATGGCCCGGGCGGCGGCCACGGCGGCCTCGCCCATGGCGCGGCGAAGCGTGGGTGCTATATCCGGCGCGGGGGCTTCTTCTATTACTTTCTGATGGCGGCGCTGCAAGGAGCAGTCCCTGTCCCCCAGATAGATGGCGTTGCCGAGGGTATCGGCGAAGACCTGCACCTCCACGTGACGGGCGCGGGCCAGGTAGCGCTCGAGCAGCACCCTGTCATCCCCGAAGGCGGCCAGGGCTTCCCGTTTCACCGCCGCCAACGCCTCGTCAAACTCGCCTGGCTGTTCGACCCGGCGCATCCCCTTGCCGCCGCCACCGCTGGCGGCCTTGATAAGGAGCGGGAAGCCGACCTGGTGCGCCTGATCACGCAGCAGCGCCGTTCCCTGATCTGCGCCGTGATAGCCGGGCAGCACGGGGACGCCGGCCGCCTGCATCAGCGCCTTGGCGCCGGACTTGTCCCCCATGGCGAGGATGGCGGCGCCACTTGGGCCGATAAAGCGCAGCCCCTGGCTGGCGCAGGCGCTGGCAAAGTCGCTGTTCTCCGACAGAAAACCGTAGCCGGGGTGCACGGCGTCGGCCTCGGCCGCGTTGGCAATTTTCAGCACCTTGGCGGCGTCGAGGTAGCTCTCCCGCGCGGGGGCGGGCCCCAGGTGCCAGGCCTCGTCGGCTTCCCGCACATGCATGGCGCGAGCGTCGGCGTCCGAGTAGAGCGCGATGGTGTGAATGCCGAGGCGGCGGGCGGTCCGGATGATGCGCACGGCGATTTCGCCTCTATTGGCGATCAGCAGGCGTTTGATGGGAGCCTGATGTGTCATGTCTGCTCCTGGTGAATAAAGGCACACTCGTTCATGAAGAGATCGAGGGGGGCAAGGCATTGATCCGCCCCCCGGTTATCCTCGCCGCGGCTGGCGACAAGAAGGCGTTTGATGGGCTGGTATTGAGTCATGTTTCATCCTTGAAACGGGGGCGCCAGCTGGGGGGGCGCTTGTCGAAGAAGGCCTGCATCCCCTCCTGGGCTTCGAGTCCGACCCGTACCCGGGCTATGGTCTCGACGGTTATCTCTTCGTGTTGATGGCCGGGCTGGTGCTCTATGGCGGCCAGCAGCCGCTTGGTCTCCTTCATTGCCTCCGGGCCGTTGCGGCACAGCCGCATGCCCAAGGCCCGGCCCTCCGAGAGCAGCTGATCCGGCGTGCAGAGCCGGTGCGCCACGTTGAGGCGGCAGGCGGTGATGGCATCGAAGGGCTCGGCACTCAGCATGTAACGGCGGGCCTGACGCATTCCCATGGCGCGTACCACATAGGGGCTGATCACCGCAGGTACCAGCCCCAGGCTCACCTCGGAGAGGCAGAAGCGGGCGTCGTCGCTGGCCAGTACGATGTCACAGGCACAGAGCAGACCGAGGGCCCCGCCATAGGCCGCCCCCTGCACCAGCGCCACGGTGGGGAAGGGGAGCTCGTCCAGGGCTTGCATCAGCCTGGCCAGTACCCGGGCATCTTCCCGGTTCTTTTCAAACGAGGTGGGATCGAAGTCGCCCTGAAGCTGGTTGCGCATCCAGTTGAGGTCGGCGCCAGCACAAAAGTGCCGGCCCTCTGCCCGCAGCAGCAAGACATGGGGGCGTTCGGCCAGCGGCTGGCCGTGGCGATGGGCCAGATCATCGAGGCAATCGAGCAGTTCCTGCATCAGATCAGCATCGAGGGCGTTGTGGCGGGCGGGGCGTGCCAACACCAGCTCAACCAGCGGACCGTGGCGCTCCAGCCGACAGCCTGCCAGGGGGTCATTGTACAGTGGATCTGACATGTCGAACTCCTTACATCCGGAAGATGCCGTATTGCTCGGGCCCGGGATTGGCTCCCTGGCAAGCGGCCAGCGCCAGGGCCAGCACGGTGCGGCTCTGGGCAGGATCGATCACGCCATCGTCCCAGAGCCTGGCACTGGCGTAGTAGGGGTGACCCTGGCATTCATACTGTGCGATGACCGGGGCGCGGATGGCATCCGCCTCCTGTTCGTCCAGGGTCTTGCCGTCGGCCGCCAGCTTGTCTCGACGCACCTGCACCAGCACGTTGGCCGCCTGCTCGCCCCCCATGACGGAGATGCGGCTGTTGGGCCAGCTGAACAGAAAATCGGGCTCATAGGCGCGGCCGCACATGCCGTAGTTGCCGGCGCCGAAGCTGCCCCCGACGATCAGGGTTATTTTGGGCACCCGGCTGCAGGCCACGGCGGTGACCAGCTTGGCACCGTGCTTGGCGATCCCCTCCTTTTCCGCCTGACTGCCCACCATGAAGCCGGTGATGTTCTGCAGGAACAGCAGGGGAATGGCGCGCTTGTTGCACAGCTGGATAAAGTGGGCCCCTTTCTGGGCGCTATCGCTGTGGAGCACGCCGTTGTTGGCGAGGATCCCCACGGGCATGCCCTGGATGCGGGCAAACCCAGTGACCAGCGTGGTGCCGAACAGCGCCTTGAATTCATCGAACACGGATCCATCCACCAGGCGGGCGATGAGTTCCCGGGCGTCGTAGGGGCGCTTGAGGCTGGTGCCCACCAGGCCGTAGAGCTCCTCGATGGGATAGAGCGGTTCATCGAAGGTTGGTGCTGAGCTTGCGAAGCCCAACACCGGAACATCTCTCGATTGCGAGGGGGGATCCCCAAGATTGCCAACCAGGGTGCGGGCGATGGCCAGGGCATGGGCATCGTCCTCGGCCAGGTGATCGGCCACCCCGGAGTGGGCGCAGTGCACCAGGGCCCCCCCCAGGGCCTCGGCGCTGATCTCCTCGCCGGTGGCGGCCTTGACCAGCGGCGGGCCCGCCAGAAAGATGGTGGCCTGTTCCCTGACCATGATCGACTCGTCCGCCATGGCGGGCACGTAGGCGCCGCCTGCGGTGCACAGCCCCATCACCACGGCCAGCTGGGGGATGTTCTGGGCCGACATGCGGGCCTGGTTATAGAAGATGCGGCCAAAATGGTCCCGGTCGGGGAACACCTCATCCTGCATCGGCAAGAAGGCACCGCCGGAATCCACCAGATAGAGGCAGGGGAGGCGCAGCCGCTCGGCGATGGCCTGGGCACGCAGGTGCTTTTTCACCGTGAGCGGGTAATAGGTGCCTCCCTTGACGGTGGCGTCGTTCACCACCAGCAGGCAGAGCCGGCCCGCAATCTGGCCCAATCCGGTGATGATGCCGGCGGCGGGCACCGACTCGTCATAGACCTGCCAGGCGGCCAGCGCCGAGAGCTCGAGGAAGGGGGAGCCCGGGTCCAGCAGCTGGTTGATGCGCTCGCGGGGCAACAGCTTGCCGCGCCCCTGATGGCGGGCGTTGTTGGCCGCGCCACCGCCCAGGGCTATCTCGGCGAGGCGGGCGTTGAGATCCTCGACCAACCCCTGCATCGCTGTCCTGTTGGCGGCAAACTCGGCGCTGGTGGTATCCAGGCGGGAGTGGATCTGGCTCATGTGATCTCTCCCATCTGGTTGTTGTTGCCGATGGCAGGTGACAAAGGGAGCAGCATCATGCGTTATCCCCCATCAGCTCGCGGCCGATGAGCCAGCGGCGGATCTCGGAGGTGCCTGCCCCTATCTCGTAGAGCTTGGCGTCCCGCAGCAGACGACCGGTGGGGTATTCGTTGATATAGCCATTACCGCCGAGCAACTGGATGGCATCGAGCGCCATCTGGGTGGCGTTCTCGGCGGCAAACAGGATGGCGGCGGCGCAATCCTTGCGGCTGGTGTGGTCCTGGTCGCAGGCGCTTGCCACCGAATAGACCAGGGCGCGGCTGCTGGCGAGCCGGGTATACATGTCGGCGAGCTTGCCCTGCACCAGCTGGAATTCGCCGATGGCCTGGCCGAACTGCTTGCGCTCGCGCACATAGGGCAGCACCACGTCCATGCAGGCCTGCATGATGCCAAGGGGGCCGGCGGCCAGCACCACCCGCTCGTAGTCGAGACCGCTCATCAGCACCCGGGCCCCGCCGTGCAGGGCGCCGAGCAGGTTCTCTGCCGGCACGGCGCAGTGGTCGAACACCAGCTCGCAGGTGCTGGAGCCGCGCATGCCGAGCTTGTCGAGCTTCTGGGCCGTGGTGAATCCCGGGGTGCCCGCCTCGACGATGAAAGCGGAGATCCCCTTGGCCCCGGCGGCCGGATCGGTCTTGGCATAGATGACGAAGGTGTCGGCATCCGGACCGTTGGTGATCCACATCTTGTTGCCATTGAGCACGAAGTGATCGCCCTCGCGCACGGCGGTCAGGCGCATGCTGACCACGTCGGAGCCGGCCCCAGGCTCGCTCATGGCCAGCGCCCCCACGTGCTTGCCACTGACCAGATCAGGTAAATAGCGGGCCTTCTGATCAGGGGTGCCGTGGCGGTGGATCTGGTTGATGCAGAGGTTGGAGTGGGCGCCGTAGGAGAGGCCGACCGAGGCGCTGGCGCGGCTCACCTGCTCCATCACCAGCACATGGGCCAGATAGCCGAGGCCTACCCCGTCATACTCTTCCGCCACCGTGATGCCGTGCAACCCGAGCTCACCCATCTGTGGCCAGAGGTCGCGCGGGAAGGCGTTGCTCTGGTCAATCTCGGCGGCGCGCGGCGCTATGACTTGTTGGCAGAAGGCCTCGACCTGCTCGGTCAGGGCGCGGAGGGTTTCATCCATCAGGGCATGCATCCTTGCTCTCCTTGGTTTGTGGTGCTCACCGGTGCCACGCTCCTGAAAAAGGAGGGTTAACTGGTCAGTCCATCTGTGATTTAAGTTTACGTTAGCGTAAACGTAAATGAATTGTTAGTCTAAGGTAAATTCGTTGAGTGCCGACTGCAAGGGGCATTCCCCGTGCGGGCAAACACAAGGAGTGAGCAAGATGAGCAGCGAGTGCATCCGGCCTGCCGGTCTGCCTGAGGGGGCCTGGCGTAGTGCCAGCCAGTGTGCAGCCAAGGAGAGTGCGGCATGAGCCAATACCACACCCAGTACGGCGATCTGCCGCTCTATATTGGCGGCGAGGCGTACTCCTCCGCGAGCGAGGCCTGGATCGAGGTGACCAACCCGGCGGATCAGAGCCTGCTGGCGCGGGTGCCGAGGGCCACCGCCGAGGAAGTGGAGCTGGCGGTGCGCCGCGCCCAGCAGGCCTACCTGCTGTGGCGAGAGGTACCGGCCCCCGAGCGGGCCCGGGTCATGTTCAACTATCAGCATCTGCTGAAAGTCCATCATGACGAGTTGGCGACCCTGCTGGCCCGGGAGACCGGCAAGAACCTGGCGGATGCCAAGGGGGACGTCTGGCGCGGCATCGAGGTGGTGGAGCAGGCCTGCGGCATTGCCAGCCAGACCATGGGGGAGACCATGGGCAACGTGGCGCGCCGGGTGGATGGCCACTCCTGGGTGCAGCCGCTGGGGGTCTGTGTCGGCATCACGCCGTTCAACTTCCCGGCCATGATACCGCTGTGGATGTTCCCTTTGGCGGTGGCTTGCGGCAACGGCTTTGTACTCAAGCCTTCCGAGCAGGATCCCCTGACCCCCATGCGCCTGGCCGAGCTGTTCACCGAGGCGGGGGCACCAGCGGGCATCCTCTCGGTGGTGCACGGCGGCGCCGAGCAGGTGGATGCGCTGCTGAGTCATCCGGATGTGAAGGCGGTCAGCTTCGTCGGCTCGGCCCGGGTCGGGGCGCACGTCTATCGCACCGCCACCGAACACCTCAAGCGCGCCCAGTGCTTCGTCGGTGCCAAGAACCACATGGTGATCATGCCGGATGCCAACAAGGCGCAGGTGCTGAGCAATCTGGTGGGAGCAGGGGTGGGCGCCGCCGGTCAGCGCTGCATGGCCATCAGCGTGGCGGTCTTCGTGGGCAGTGCCCGCGACTGGATCCCGGAGCTTGCCACCGAGTTTGCCAAGGTGAAACCCGGGGTCTGGCACGATCCACAGGCGGCCTACGGCCCTCTTATCAGCCCGGAAGCCAAGGTACGAGTCGAGGGGCTGATCGAAGCAGGCATTGAGGAAGGGGCCGAGTGCCTGCTGGACGGCCGCTTCTGTGACGTGCCCGGCTACCCGGTGGGCAACTGGGTGGGACCCACCCTGTTTCGCGGCGTGACCCCCAGGATGCGCATCTACCAGGAGGAGATCTTCGGCCCCGTGCTTGCCTGCCTGGAGGTGGAGAGCCTGGACGAGGCGCTGACCCTCATCAACACCAACCCCTACGGCAATGGCACCTCGATCTTCACCGGCTGCGGCGCCGCGGCCCGCAAGTTCCGTCACGAGGTGGCGGTGGGCCAGGTGGGGATCAACGTGCCCATCCCGGTGCCGCTGCCGTTCTTCTCCTTCACCGGCTGGCGTGGCTCCTTCTACGGGGATCTGCACGCCTACGGCAAGCAGGCGGTGCGCTTCTACACCGAGACCAAGACGGTGACCGAGCGCTGGTTCGACGAGGACATTCCCAGCGGCCCCAACATGACTATCCACCTGCGTTGACGGCGGGATGCAGCAAATGATGTCCGGGCCATGGCACCGGGCACTCGGATTGAACGAACAAGCACAAGGAAGCGAACAAGATGGACTTTACCCTGACCGAGGATCAGCAGGCCTACATGGAGGCCGCCACCGCCTTTGCCAACGAGGCGCTCAAACCTCACGCCGCCCGCTGGGACAAAGAGCACGAGTTCCCCGTTGCCACCATCAAGGAGGCGGCTGCGCTCGGCTTCTGCGGCCTTTACACCCCGGAGCAGTACGGCGGGCTGGCCCTGCCGCGGCTCGACGCCAGTCTGGTCTTCGAGCGTCTGGCCATGGGCTGCACCTCCACCACGGCGTATCTGACCATCCACAACATGGTGAGCTGGATGCTGGGCACCTGGCTGCCGGCCGAGGTGGCGGCAGAGTGGGTGCCGAAGCTTGCCAGCGGCGAGCTGCTGGGCTCTTACTGCCTCACCGAGCCGGGGGCGGGATCGGATGCCGCCGCCCTCAAGACCCGCGCCGTGCGCGATGGCGATGATTATCTAATCGAGGGCAGCAAGGTCTTCATCTCGGGGGCCGGCAGTACCGACGTGCTGGTGGTGATGGCTCGCACCGGTGGCGAGGGGGCGAAAGGGATCTCTGCCTTTATGGTGCCCGCCGACAGCCAGGGGGTTGTCTACGGCAAGGCGGAGGAGAAGATGGGCTGGAACAGCCAGCCCACCCGGGAGGTCGCCTTCAACGGGGTTCGCATTCCCGCCCGCTACCGCCTGGGGCAGGAGGGGGAGGGCTTCAGGTTTGCCATGCAGGCGCTGGACGGCGGGCGCATCAACATCGCCACCTGCTCGGTGGGAACGGCCCAGCAGGCCCTCGACGACGCCCTGGCCCATGTGCAGCAGCGCCAGCAATTCGGACACCCGATCAGCGAATTCCAGAGCGTGCAGTTCCGCCTCGCCGACATGGCCACCGAGCTCGCCGCCGCCCGCCTGCTGGTGCGCCAGGCCGCCGCCAAGCTCGACAGCGGCAGCCCGGACAAGAGCGCCTGGTGCGCCATGGCCAAGCGCTTTGCCACCGACGTGGGCTATCGCGTCTGCGATGAGGCTCTGCAACTCTTTGGTGGCTATGGTTATATCCGCGAATACCCCCTCGAGCGTTACCTGCGCGACACCCGGGTACACCGTATTCTGGAAGGCACAAACGAAGTGATGCGGCTGATCATCGCCCGCCGCCTGCTGGGAGACCCGGGTCTGTCGCTGGAGTAGGGGGGCATTCTCTCTGACGGATGCAGTGCCGTCGTCAGGCTTTGTGAACCAGCCGAATTTAGGCGCCATTCAACCCTGTCATCATGGCGGCAGGTTTATTGACAAGGACAATGCAATGACAAGGATCAGGCTCGAATATCACGGTCACGTGGCCTACATCACCCTCGACCACCCGCCTGCCAACACCTGGACTCTGGCCAGCCTGCAGGCCTTCCTGCAGATGATGGTGGAGCTGGATGGTCGCCCCGACGTGGTGGCGCTGGTGATCCGCGGGGCGGGGGACAAGTTCTTCTGCGCTGGCGCCGATCTCAAGATGTTTGCCGACGGCGACCTGGAGCACGCTCGCGAAGTGGCAGAAGCCTTTGGTCGTGCCTTCGAGGCGCTGGCCCGCTTCCACGGCGTCAGCATCGCCGCCATCAATGGCTTTGCCATGGGAGGCGGGCTGGAAGTGGCGCTGGCCTGCGACATTCGCATCGCCGAGCAGCAGGCGCTGCTGGGACTGCCGGAGGCGTCGGTGGGCTTGCTGCCTTGCGCCGGCGGTACCCAGCGTCTCACCGAGCTGGTGGGCCCGGGTTGGGCCAAGCGGATGATCCTGTGCGGCGAGAAGGTGAGTGCCACCCTGGCCTACGAGATGGGGCTGGTGGAGGAGGTGGTGACCGAAGGACACGCCTGGACGGCGGCGCAGCAGATGGCGCAGCGGGTGGAGCGCCAGAGCCCGAGCGCCCTGCGTGCCTGCAAGCGCCTCATCAACCAGGGGCGCAGCGGCCATAGAGATGCGGCGTTGCCGCTGGAGCGCAGCCTGTTCCTCGCGTTGTTTGACGATGCCAACCAGCGCGAAGGGGTGGTCGCCTTCCTGGAGAAGCGGGCCCCCTGCTGGCACTATGACAAACCCAGTGGAGAGTCCCATGACTGACCCCGTGCGCGTCGCAACCCATCCCACGGCGGACGGGTACCTCATCGGTGTCTTGACGCTCGACAGCCCCGCCTCTCTCAATGCCCTGAGCCTGCCGATGATCCAGCGCCTGCAAGAGGCACTCACGGCGTGGGAGCAAGATCCTGCCATCGTCTGCGTGCTGTTGCAGGGGGCCGGGGAGAAGGCGTTTTGCGCCGGGGGCGACATTCGCTCCTTCTATTACCGCCGGCAGGAAGAGAGCGAACAGGCGCTCTTTGCCTATGCCCGCGATTTTTTTGAGCAGGAATACCGGCTCGATCACCACATCCACCGTTACACCAAGCCCCTTGTCTGCGTGGCGGATGGCATCTGCATGGGGGGCGGCATAGGCCTGTTCGCCGGTGCCGATTTTCGGGTGGTGACCGAGAAGAGCCTGTTTGCCATGCCGGAGGTGACCATAGGTCTCTACCCGGACGTGGGCGCCAGCTGGTTCTTGAGCCGGATGCCGGGGCGACTCGGACTCTGGCTCGGGCTCACCGGCGCCCGCTTCAACGGGACGGATGCTCTGGGGCTGGGGCTGGCGGATCACGCCATGGCCAGCCGCGAGCGGGCCGAGCTGCTGCCACGGCTCGCCACCCTCGACTGGGCTGCCAAAGAGGATCCACGTGAGCAGATAGATCAACTGCTGGGCGGGTTGCACGCCGAGGCCCGCGAGCAGTTACCAGCCCCCGTGATCCTGCCTCATCAGGCCAGGATCCATGACCTGCTGGCCGGACGCTCCCTGCAAGGGGTGCTGGACAGGTTGAACCATGCCGTCTTCGATCCCGCCCTTGGCGAAGGGAGCCTGACGCAGGCTCGCGACACCTGTCGCACCGGCAGCCCCATCAGTCGCGCCATCCTGTGGCGCCAGTACTGGGCGGCACGTCGCCAGTCGCTGGCCGAGGTGTTTGCCGACGAACTGGCGCTCTCGGTCAACTGCGTGCTCAAGGGGGATTTCGTGGAAGGGGTGCGGGCACTGCTCATCGACAAGGACAAATCCCCCCGCTGGCAGCCGCCCCGGCCCGGTGCTGACTGGCTCGACGATTTCTATCGCTGGCCCGAGGGGAAAAATCCCCTGGCCTGCTGAGGGGCCAGCGCTGCCAGGCAAGGGATGCACTGGCCGAGAGGCCGGATTACGAACGGAGCAAGGAGCAAACTGATGACAAGGATTGGATTTATCGGGCTCGGCAACATGGGGGGGCCCATGGCCGCGAACCTGGCCAGGGCGGGCCACGCCGTGCGCGTGTTTGACTTGATGCCGGAGAGTGTCGCCAAGGCGATCGCCGCTGGCTGTATCGCTGCCGGGGATGCCCGCGAGGCGGTCACCGGCTGCGATCTGGCCATCAGCATGCTGCCGGCTGGTGAGCATGTGCGCGGACTCTGGCTGTCGGAGGGGGGCGGCCAGGATCTGCTGGGAGCGCTGCCGGCGGGGGCGCAGGTGATCGACTGCTCCACCATAGACGTGGCCTCGGCCCGCGCGGTGGGAGACGCGGCGAAGGCGCGCGGCATCCGCTTCCTCGATGCCCCCGTCTCGGGCGGTGTGACCGGCGCCGCGGCGGGCACCCTTACCTTTATCGTCGGTGGCGAGTCCGCCGATTTTGAAGCGGCCAGGCCCATCCTGGCCTGCATGGGGCAGAACCTGTTCCATGCCGGGGCGCTCGGGGCGGGCCAGATCGCCAAGATGTGCAACAACATGCTGCTCGCCATCCACATGGCGGGCACCGCCGAGGCGCTGGCGCTCGGGGTCAAGGAGGGGCTGGATCCGGGCGTCCTCTCCATCATCATGGGCAAGAGCTCGGGCAACAACTGGAGCCTGGAACGCTACAACCCCTGGCCCGGGGTGATGGAGAACGCCCCCGCGTCGCGCGGGTATGAGGGGGGCTTCATGACCCGGCTGATGGTCAAGGATCTGGGGCTTGCCATGGCGCTCGCCGAGCACGCCCACAGCGCCGTGCCCATGGGGGCACTGGCCCGCAACCTGTTCAACCTGCACGCAAGCCAAGGCCGGGAGAGCAAGGATTTCTCCAGCATTCTCGAGCTCTATCTGGATAAATCCCAGGACAAGTCCGGCGCGATGTGACGCGGGGTCCTGCCTTTCATTCGTCATCCGGGTCCAGGCAAAAAGGAGCATTTATGGATATCACAGAAAAAGTCATCGCCATCACGGGGGCCGGGCGGGGGCTCGGTCGCGCCATCGCCCTGCGTCTGGCCAGTCAGGGTGCCGTGCTGGCGCTGATTGACGTCAACCGCGCCGATCTGGAGGTGACTGAGGCCGAGGTGCGCAGCCGGGATGGTCGCTGCGCCCTGTTCGTCTGCAACGTGGCGGATGAACCCGAGGTGGAGGCGACCTTTGCCGCCATGGAGGAGCAATTGGGCGCCCTGCATGGCCTCGTCAATTGCGCCGGCATATTGCGGGATGGCATGCTCATCAAGATGAAAGAGGGGGAACTGGTGGAGAAGATGAGCCTGTCCCAGTGGCAGGCTGTCATCGACGTCAATCTCACCGGTACCTTCCTCTGCGGACGCGAGGGAGCGGCCTTGATGGCGAAAGGGGGGCAGGGGGGCGTCATCATCAACATCTCTTCCATCGCCCGCGCCGGCAATATCGGCCAGAGCAACTATGCCGCCAGCAAGGCGGGGGTCGCCTCCCTGGTGGTGACCTGGGGGCGCGAACTGGCCC
The DNA here is from genome assembly GCF_041402505.1 of Aeromonas sp. S2(2024). Classification (NCBI taxonomy): domain Bacteria; kingdom Pseudomonadati; phylum Pseudomonadota; class Gammaproteobacteria; order Aeromonadales; family Aeromonadaceae; genus Aeromonas; species Aeromonas sp. S2(2024). The sequence continues at coordinate 70,958 of NZ_JBGLRL010000002.1, read as the reverse complement.
GCCACGGCATCCGGGTGATGGGCATCGCCCCCGGGGTCTTTGCCACCGACATGACGGCGGCCATGAAGCCCGAAGCCATGGCCCGGATGCAGCAGGCCATTCCGGTCGGCGCCCTGGGACAGGGGGAGCAACTGGCCCAGACCGTGCAATTCATCCTCGCCAACGACTACCTGTCCGGCCGGATCATCGATCTCGACGGTGGCCTGCGACTCTAACCCCGGCGGTGATCCGCCCATGCCCCATGCCCCTTGCCACTGGCACAGGGGCATTTTTATTGCAGTTTCTGCCAAAAGACCTGCCTGACGCCCAAGGTGGCACACTGCATGGGCATGCAGGGCTTCTTTGAAAAACAGGGCTGACATCATGGAAAAACGTGAAAGATCAACGGGTCTTTCTGAATTTGAACCAGCTCACAGGCCGGGTGAGTGAGTGCTGTAGAATTGCGCGCGGTCAAGGCGGTGTGTGATTGGCACTGCGAAGGATTGCGGTCGGAATAGTCATGCAATATAGTTGCCGCCTTTTTCACGGGGTACGGATTTATCACCCCTCCCATATCGCGCGCTGTATGAATACGGATGCTCAGTCGCCGCTTAATAAAACAGGTTTGAGATGGACAAGAAACTAGGGCTCGGCGCCCTCATTTCGCTGGTGATCGGCTCCATGGTCGGTGCCGGGGTCTTCAGTCTGCCACAAAACATCGCAGCGCACGCCAGCGCCGGGGCCGTCGCCCTAGGGTGGGCCATCACCGGGATCGGCATGATCTGCCTCGCCCTGGTCTACCAGAACCTCTCCATGCGTCGCCCGGATCTCGACGGGGGCATCTTCAGTTACGCCAAAGCCGGTTTCGGTGATTTCGTCGGCTTCAACGCCGCCTGGGGCTACTGGCTCTGCCAGCTGCTGGCCAACGTCTCCTACGCCATCGTGGTATTCAGCGCCCTGAGCTACTTCTTCGACACGCCGGACAACGTCATCTTCGGCGACGGCAACACCCCGGTCGCTATCACGCTCGCCTCCCTCCTCATCTGGTCGGTGCACGCCCTGGTGCTGCGCGGCATCCAGGTGGCGGCCCTGGTGAACATAGTCACCACCATCGCCAAGATGGTGCCCCTCATCGTCTTCTGCGTCGCCGTGTTGCTTGCCTTCAACATGGAGACCTTCACTCTGGACATCTGGGGGCAGGGCAACACCGAGCTTGGCTCCGTGATGGATCAGGTCAAGTCCACCATGAAGGTGACGCTCTGGGTCTTTATCGGTATCGAGGGGGCCGTGGTGGTCTCCGCCCGTGCCCGTCATCGCAAGGATGTAGGCCGTGCCACCGTACTGGCGCTGCTCGGCGCCCTGGCGCTCTACGTCATGGTGACCCTGTTCTCCCTCGGCGTGATGAACCAGCCGCAGCTGGCGGCCCTGAAGAATCCCTCCACCGCCATGATCCTGGAAGCCGTGGTCGGTCCCTGGGGCGCCTGGCTCATCAACATCGGTCTGGTGATTTCCGTGATGGGGGCCCTGCTGAGCTGGACAGTACTGGCGGCGGAAGTACCCTATATCGCAGGCAAGACAGGGGTCTTCCCGGCCTGGTTCGCTAAGGAGAACAAGAACGGCTCGCCCCAGGTGTCGCTGTGGTGCTCCACCTGTCTGGTGCAGGCCTTCCTCATCATCATCTACTTCCAGAGCAGCACCTACCTGGCGCTGGTCAACATCGCCACCTCGGCGGCCCTGGTGCCTTACGTCTTCTCCGGCGCCTATGGCCTCAAGCTGGCGCTGCAGGGCACCACCTACGAGAACCAGCCCCATCAACGCAAGCGTGACCTGCTGCTGGCCCTGGTGGCCACCGTCTACGGCTGCTGGCTGGTCTATGCCGCCGGGGTGGAGTACCTGCTGCTGGTGGCGCTGCTCTACAGCCCCGGCATCTTCATCTATTGGAAGGCGCGCCAGCACCACGGCCTGCGCAGCCTCAACCGGCTGGAGCGGGGAATGACGGCGGCCCTGCTCGGTTGCGCCGTGCTGGCCTTCTACAAGGTGATGGACGGTACCATTCCCCTGCATTAATCGGCACAATAAAGAGATGGCGCAACGCCATCTCTTTTTTTATGGGCAATGGCGGTCAACTTGACCGCCATTCAGCTATATAAGGAATTTTTATGCTGTTTGTGGGTTATCTGGTGTTGGGGGCCTTCGCGGGCATGCTGGCGGGACTGTTCGGCATTGGTGGTGGGCTCATCATAGTGCCGGTGCTGGTCTTGAGCTTCCATGCCCAGGGGGTGGCCCCGGAGATCATTACCCACCTCGCGCTCGGTACCTCACTGCCCACCATGATCTTCACCGGTTTCAGTTCCCTGCGGGCACATCAGGAGGCGGGGGCGGTCGACTGGGTGATGATACGGCGCCTGGGGGCGGGCATGCTCATCGGCGCCTGGCTCGGTGGCATGACTGCGAATCTGCTGAGCGCCAGCACCCTCAACATCATCATCGGCTGCTTCGCCTGGACCATGGCGCTGCAGATGGGGCTCAACCTCAGGCCCAAGGCGGAGCGCCACCTGCCAGGGCCGGTCGGTACCGGCATCGCGGGTGCCGTCATCGGCTGGCTCTCGGCACTGTTTGGCATCGGTGGCGGCTCCATGACGGTGCCTTATCTCAGCTGGAACAGCGTCCCCATGCGTAACGCGGTAGCGGCCTCCGCCGCATGCAGCATGCCCATCGCTTTGGCGGGCAGTCTGAGTTACCTCTATGCCGGCTGGGGTCATACCGATCTGCCCGAGTGGAGTGTCGGCTACATCTACCTGCCGGCCCTGCTCGGTATCGTGCTGACCAGTACCCAGTTTGCCCGCGTCGGCGCCAGGCTGGCCCATAAACTTTCCCCCAAACGGCTCAAGCAGGCGTTCGCCCTGCTGATGCTGCTGGTGGGGGCAAAATTCATGCTGTTTAGCTGATCCATTCGGCAGATTGTTGAAAAATAAGGCGATCGGTTCGTCTCGGGGAAGAAAGCCATTGCATTGGCAGGCCAGTTTGCCTATTCTCCTCGCCGGTGGTCCTATTGGTCCTCTCGCATTGATAACTCGTCAACCTGGTCAGGACCGGAAGGTAGCAGCCAAGGCGGGGGACTCGAGTGCCGGGATGTGGCTGGTAGGGCCACCACCTGTTTCTGCAATTCAATAAGTTAGCCTCCAATACCCCCTTCAGACCTCTTGGTAATCCACTTTGTGTGGACAAGAAGATGCTCGCCATCTGCCCCGCATTCCTTCTCTGTGTGCTTTTCGTTTCCTCTTCGCCTTGTTGTGATCCTGTTTTCTTCTCTTGGCAGTTGGCATCCGTCTGCGATGCCACCATGGCGTCTGGCCATTGTCTGTATGTCCGTTGTTTGAGGCGTTGTCGGATAACCCTGGCTCCTTGGTCTGTGGTTCTGAACCTGGCGGCGTGAGGTCGGCGCAATGCGTCCTGCTGGCATGCCACCGGGCCCGCGTATGGCGGGCCCGGTGGGGGTGTCACTCAAGGGGGATGGCGGCAACCTGGCGCTTGAAGGGAATGGGCTTGTTGGCCTTGCGGTGTTCCGAGACCAGGATCAGCAGGCGCTGCAGGCCGATGAAGCAAAACAGCAGCAGACCTATGATGATCTTGGTCCACCAGGAGCTGAGGGTGCCGTCGAAGTTGATGTAGGTCTGGATCAACCCCTGGATCAGCACCCCGAACAGGGAGCCGAAGACGGTGCCCACCCCGCCGCTCAACAGGGTGCCGCCGATGACCACGGCGGCGATGGCATCGAGTTCCACCCCGACGGCGGCGAGCGGGTAGCCCGCCGAGGTGTAGAGCGCGAATACGATGCCGGCCAGGGTCGCCAACGTGGTGGAGAGCAGGTAGATGCGGATGGTGGTGTGGCGTACCGAGATCCCCATCAGGGCTGCCGAGGTGGCGTTGCCGCCGATGGCATAGACGTTGTTGCCAAAGCGGGTGCGGTTGGCGAGCAGGATGCCAAACACCACCACCGCCAGCATGATGAGGGCCAGCAGGCTGAGGCGCCCGCCCCCCGGCAGCTTCCACGACAGGCTCGACAGGTAGGTGAAGGTGGGGTGATCGATGGGCAGGGACTGCTCCGAGATGAGGAAGCTGGCCCCCCGCAGGAAGAACATGCCCGCCAGGGTGATGATGAAGGCGGGGATCTTCAGGGTGTCGATGAGCCAGCCCATGAGGGCGCCGAAGCCTGCTCCCAGCACCAGCACCAGAGGGATGGCCAGCATGGGGCTGACCCCCAGGTCCCCGATGAGCTTGGCCAGCAGCACGCCGGTGAAGGCGATGACGGCCCCCACCGACAGATCGATGCCCCCCGAGAGGATGACGAAGGTCATGCCCACCGCCACTATGCCGAGAAACGCATTGTCCGTCAGTATGTTGCAGATGATGCGGGTGGACATGAAGGCGGGGAAGGAGGCCAGGCAGAGCAGATAACTCAGCACGAAGACCATGATGGTCACCATCAGGGGCAGGTTGCGTTTAAACATGGCGAGTCCCTCGCTGGAACAGGTGATTGAGGGCCGGCGACTGAATGACCAGCACCGCCAGCACCACCATGGCCTTGACGATCTGGTTCCACTGGGGCTGGTAGCCGGAGAGCAGGATCCCGGTGTTCACTCCCTGGATGATCAGTATGCCGACCAGGGAGAGGGCGAGGTTGAAGCGTCCGCCCATCAGGGAGGTGCCTCCTATCACCACCGCCAGGATGGCGTCCATCTCCAGCCAGAGCCCGGCGTTGTTGGCATCGGCCCCGCGGATGTCGGCGGCGACTATCATGCCGGCGACGGCGGCCATCATGCCGCTCAGCAGGTAGGTGGCGATCACCACCATGGGGGTGTTGAGCCCGGCGTTCTTGGCGGCCCTGATGTTGATCCCCACCGCCTCGATGAAGAGGCCGAGGGCGGTGCGCTTGGTCAGCAGCCACAGCAGCAGTGCCATCCCCAGAGTGATGATGATTGGGGTTGGCAGATAGAAGAGCGCGCCGCTGCCGATCCAGGCGAGGGCCTCGTTGTTGAAGGTGATGATCTGCCCCTCGGTGATGAGCTGGGCGATGCCCCGGCCCGCCACCATGAGGATCAGGGTCGCGACGATGGGCTGGATCTTGAACACCGCTACCAGCAAGCCGTTCCAGAGGCCGCACAGCAAGCCCACTCCGATGACGGAGGCGAGAATGACCGGCAGGCTGTGACCGCCGGTGGCCAGGCTGGCCATGGTGGCCCCGCTGATGGCCATCACGGCGCCGACCGACAAGTCGATGCCGCCGGTGGCGATCACCAGCGTCATGCCGAGGGCGAGCAGGGCCACAGGAGCGCAGCGGTTGAGGATGTCGATCAGGCTGCCAAACAGCCGGCCATCCTGAATGTGGATGGCGAAGAAGTTGTCGGCGACCAGGGCATTGATGAGCAGCACGCAGAGCAGGGCCCCGCATTGGGCCGTGCCCGTGGGCAGCGCTCTGCGGGGGCGCGCCGGCCCGCCAGGGAGGGGGAGAGTGGATGACGTCATATCAGGCCTCACATGCAATGGCGTTCATGATGGCAGGGACGCTGAGGGCGTCCGTCGCAAGCTCTGCCACCTGTTTTCTGTCGCGCAGGACGATCACCCGGTCGGCATAACCCACCAGCTCCTCGAGCTCCGAGGAGATGACCAGCAGGGCCAGCCCGTTGGCGCAAAGGGATTCGATGAGCCGGATGATCTCGGCGTGGGCTCCCACGTCGATGCCCCGGGTGGGCTCGTCCAGGATCAGGAACTGCGGCTTGGTGAGCAGCCAGCGCGCCAGCAGCACCTTCTGCTGGTTCCCCCCGGAGAGAAACTGGATAGGTTGCTCCGGGCCCGGGGTCTTGATCGCCAACTGCTCGATGAGGCGAGCGGTGATCTCGTCCTGCTCCTTGCGGGGCAGGGGGCGCAGCCAGCCCCGCTGGGCTTGCAGGGCAAGCACCATGTTCTCGCGCACCGAGGCCGAGGCGATGATGCCGGCATTCTTGCGATCCTCCGGGCAAAAGCCAAAGCCATTGGCGGCCGCCTGGCGTGCAGAGCGGATAGTCACCGCTTTGCCCCGCACCCGACACTCGCCGCCATCCCTTGGCACTATGCCGAACATCAGCTCGGCGGTTTCGGTGCGACCCGACCCGAGCAGGCCGGCGAGACCCACTATCTCCCCTGGCATGACGTCGAGACTGAACGGGGCGATGACCCCGCGCTTGCCATAGTCCCTGAACGACACCGTAGGCTGATTGCTGCGCAGCGTCTTGCCGGCCCGCTTGAGGGCGTTGTCGTCCAGCTCGCGCCCCAGCATCATCTTGACCAGATCCAGTTGCGGCAGCGCGGCGGTATCGCGGGTACCGACCAGCTCGCCGTTGCGCAGCACAGTGATGCGATCGCTGATGGCGTAGACCTGATCGAGAAAATGGGTGATGAAGATGAGGCTCACCCCCTGGTCTCTCAGGTTCCCCATCAGGGAGAAGAGCATCTGCACCTCGCTGGCATCCAGACTCGCGGTGGGTTCATCGAGGATCAGGATCCTGGCGGACAGGGAGATGGCCCGGGCAATGGCCACTATCTGCTGCATGGCGACCGAATGGTGGCCCAGGGGCAGGGTGACATCCATCTCGAAGCCGTATCCCTCCATGATGGCCTGGGCCTGCCGGTTCATGGCGGCTCGATCGATGAGGCCGAAGCGGCGGGGTTCGTGGCCGATGAAGAGGTTGTCGGCCACCGACATGTTCGGCAGCAGATTGACCTCCTGATAGACGGTGCCTATCCCCAGGCGCTGGGCATGGGCAGTATCTGTCGGGGAGATGGGGACGCCATCGAGTTCGATACGGCCCCCGTCGGGCTGATAGACGCCGGTGAGTGTCTTGACCAGGGTGGATTTGCCGGCACCGTTCTCGCCGAGCAGCGCCATGATCTCTCCCCGACGCAGGGAAAAGTCCACCTGATGCAAGGCACGCACTCCGGGAAAGGTCTTGCAGATCCCGCGGGCGTTCAACAGGACATCCTGATTGTTCTGTGACATGAAAATAGGCTCTCCGATATAACGCGCCATATCGCAACGTTGCCGATATGGCGTGTTATTTAACAGGCTGGCTCAGAGGGCGAGCGGCATTAGTAACCCATGTCTTTTTTCAGCTCGAGCTGGGCCTGGGCACTTTCTGGCTCGAACAGAATAGATTCCGTCTTGATAAGTTTGGGGGGCTGGGTGCCGTCCTTTTTATAAGCCAGCAGGGCATCGAAGGCGGGGCCTGCCATATTCGGCGTCAATTCCACCGAGGCATTGGCTTCACCTGCCATCATCGCCTTGAAAATATCCGGCACACCATCGATGGATATGATCTTGATATCCGTACCCGGTTTCAGACCAGCTTCTTTAATAGCTTGGATGGCACCGATGGCCATGTCGTCGTTGTGGGCGTAGACGGCGCAAATATTCTTGCCGTTATTCTCCGCCTTGATGAAGCTCTCCATCACCTCCTTGCCCTTGCTGCGGGTAAAGTCCCCTGACTGGGTGCGGATGATCTTGATGGTGGGCACGGCCGCGACCGTATCGAGGAAGCCTTTCTTGCGATCCAGCGCTACGCTGGCCCCCACTGTGCCTTGCAATTCCACCACATTGCAGGCCTTGCCATCCTGCTGCTTGATGAGCCACTGGGCCGCCACGGCCCCTTCGTGGACGCTGTCTGCGGCGACCCCCGTCATGAAGAGGGCATCATCTTTCACCGTGATATTGCGATCCAGCAGGAACACCGGGATCTCTGCCTCTTTTGCCTCCTGCAATACCGGATCCCAGCCGGTCTGTACCACGGGGGCAATAAAGATGGCATCGACGCCCTGGGCAATGAAGGAGCGAATGGCCTTGATCTGGTTCTCCTGTTTCTGCTGGGCATCGGCAATTTTCAGGGTGATGCCGCGTTTTTGTGCTTCGCTCTTGGCGACCGAGGTTTCCGCCGCCCGCCAGCCGGATTCAGAACCTATCTGGGAGAAGCCCACCGTCATCTCGGCAGAATATGCAGAGGCAGAGAGAATAAGGGTGCTGATAATGCCCGCCAGTTTCACTTTTTTATACATGTGACACTCCTTTGTGATGCATGGTGAAATAAACCAAAGCGACTCTGGTTTAATGGTACGGGTCAAGCGTATAGGCTCTTGGGTTTAACGACGGGAGATGGCTCACAGAAAATTTTCAGCAGCATGATGCTTCATACAAACAGCAGACAAGTTCATATATCAGGCAAGGGCTGCGTTGATTTATCTGCATATTTATTTATTTCAGCAACCATTGTGTCCAGAGTCGGCGTCCACGGGTATGCACAATAGGGAAAGGACCCGACGGTGCGCCGGGTTGGTACGCGCAGCCCATGTACCCCGCAACGGGTGCACGGGGAAGAGGAGCGAGGGGCCTGGCCCCCGGCGGTGAGGCGATGCCCTTGTCTCAGGGGCGCACCGCCGCCAGCAGGTAATCCACGAAGGCACGCACCCGGGCAGAGAGGTGGCGGTGCTGGGGATAGAGGGCGTAGAAGGGGCGGGATCGCCCCGCAAAAGGCGCCATGACTTCCACCAGCTTGCCCTGGCGGAGCGCCTCTGCCGCCACGAAATGGTAGATCTGGAACAGACCCCCGCCAGCCACCGCCCAGCCAAGGCCCGCCAGTACATCCTCCAGTACCCGCTGCCGACTGTGGACACTGACCTCGACGGGCAGCCCCTTGTCATCGATGAAGCTCCAGGGGAAGGGGCGCCCCGTGCTGGGGGTGATGAACTGGATCAGATCATGCTGGTGCAGTGCGTCCAGGGAGGTCGGTGGCGGGCGGCGAGCGGCATAGGCGGGAGAGCAGAAGACCCCGACGCTGGCCTCCTCCAGCTTGCGGGCGATCACCCGGGAGTCGCGTGGTTCACCCAGACGAATGGCGAGATCGTAGCCATCCTCCACGAAGTCGATGTTTCTGTTCGAGACATTGAGCTCCAGCTCGATCTCGGGATAGGCGGCCATGAAGCCTGGCAGCAGGGGCACCAGGCGATGGTGGGCATAGACGGTGCCCACGCTGACTCGCAGCAGCCCCTTGGGGTGACGCTGGCGGCCGGTGAGGGCCCGCTCGGCCTCGGCAATCTGATCGAGGGCCTGCTGACATTGCGCCCGATAGAGCTCACCGTCCTCGGTGAGGCGCACGCTGCGGGTGGTGCGATTGAAGAGTTTGACGCCGAGCCTGGCTTCGATGCGCTGGATGGAGCGGCTCACCGAGGCCGGCGTCACTCCCAGCACCTGCGCCGTGGCGGTGAAGCTGCCAAGCTCGGCCGCCTTGCAAAAGAGCTCTATGCTGCCGAGCTGAACGGGGTCGAAGGCACGGGACATATGTTCATCCATGTAAATAAACAAGTTCAATGGCGTCAGTTTATTCGCCACAAGGTAATCAGTAAATTCTTCATCCAGCGCGGCACCCTTGCCGTTTGAGTGATCACCGTCCATTCCAAGGAGTATCAAGATGAAAAACACCCTCAAGGTCCTGCTGGCGTCACTGCTGCTGGCAACCTCGGCCGCGGCCAGTGCGGCGCCCAGGGGAGAGGTCCTGATCCTGCTCTCGAGCGAGACCACATTGCCGCTCAAAGCGGGCAAGACAATGACGTCCGGTTATTACCTCAATGAGCTGGGGGTGCCCGCCGCCGCCCTGCTGGACGCGGGCTATGACCTGACTCTGGTGACACCGAAAGGAAACAGGCCCCAGGCCGACAAGAGTTCCATCGACCCCCAATACTTCGCTGGCAGTGAGCAGGAGATGGGACGCATCGCATCTGTGGTGGACGGCCTGCTCACCCCCGGCAAGGTGCTGTCCTTGAAGGAGGTGCTGCAGTCAGGGCCCGAGCGCTATGCCGGCCTGTTCATCCCCGGCGGCCACGCCCCTCTCATCGATCTCGCCACGGATCCCGAGGTGGGCACCCTGCTGCGCCACTTCCATGAAAGTCAGAAGCCCACGGCGGCCATCTGCCACGGCCCCATCGCGCTGCTGGCGGCGCAGGGGGATCCGGCCGGGTTCGAGCAGTCGGTCATCGCAGGCAAGGCGGACGGCGCCAGGGAGTGGATCTACGACGGTTACAGGATGACCATCTTCTCCGACGAGGAAGAGGCGGTGTTTGAGGCCTCGCTCAAGGGCGACAAGCTGCGCTACTACCCGGCGCAGGCCATGGCCCGGGCCGGTGGCAAGATGCAGTTCGTCGCCCCCTGGCAGCCCGGTGTGGTGATCGATCGCGAACTCATCACAGGTCAGAATCCCTTCTCCGATCACGCCCTGGCGAGCGCCTTTATTGCGGCGTTGGACAAGCAGCAAGGGGGGCGCTGACGCCAGGGGAGGCGCCAGGTTCTCGATCTCTATATGCAGGCAGCCCAGGGTGGGCTGCCTTTTCTATGCCCCGGCCTCGGCGAGAAACGCCTTCATGGCGGGGGTGATACTGTGCTTGCGGGTGATGAAGGCGATGGTGCCGGCGCTCGCATCGCTCAAGGGGTGGCAGGGCAGCCTGAAGAGCTGACGGGCGGTGGCGGCGATACCGGCACTGACCACGGCGCAGCCCAGCCCGTGGCTCACCCCGTTGGCCAGGTGGAACAAAGAGTCTGTCTCCAGCACCACCCGCAGGCTGAGCTGCTGGCGGGCGGCGGCCTCGTCGAAATAGCGGCGAAACTGCATGGTGGCGCTCGGCAGGATCAGGGGCAGATCCTGCAAGTCCGCCAGCCTCAGGGGCTGGCTCGGGGAGAGGTGCGGGGGCAGGGGCCCCAGCAGCGCCATGGGGTTGGGGTGGCGCAACTGCACGTCGAGGGCGCGGCGCTGATGCTCGGTGAGCAGCTCGTCAAAGCCGAGGCCGATGTCGGTCTGGTGCAGATCCAGCTGCTCGAGCAGGGTGCCGTGGGTCATCACCGACAGGCGCAGGCTGACCTTGGGGAAGGCGTCGTTGAAGCGCTTGAGCAGCGGCATGATGTCGATGCTCGACTGGGGCACCATGCCGATGCGCAGGGTGCCAGAGAGCGCGCCACCAAACAGGCTCAGCTCCTGGCGCATGGCGTCCTGCTCCAGCAACATGCGCTCGGCGTGGCGCAGCACCACTTCCCCCGCCTGGGTCAGCGCCACGAACTGGCTGTTGCGCACCACCAGCTCGGTGCCGAGGGATTTCTCCAGCGCCGTGATGCTGGCGGACAGGGTCGGCTGGGTGATGAAGCAGGCCTTGGCCGCCTTGGCGAAGTGACGGTGCTGGGCCAACTCGTAGAAATAGTGCAACTGCTTGATGTTCATCGAAGAGGGGGGCTTGGCATGGAGGATGGTCGACAAAGTTAATCAATCGACATCGCCATGGCAATAGAGGTTATCTATCGGTGAATAGATTTGTTTCATTGGTTTTGGGGGAACGACTTATCTAAACTTGAGGCCCGAATACAGCTTATAAGCGTCTCGCATGAACCCTTTCAATTCACGGTTGCCCAGGCTGGATGAGCTGGTGGAAGAGGTGGCCGTGTCCGTCAACATCAATGGCATCAACCACGCCGTCATGATGGCCACCCCGGATGATCTCGACGACTTCGCCATCGGCTTCCTGTTTGGCGAGGGGATCATAGGGGGCAATCACGATGTGCACGACATCCAGAGCACCCCGTCGGAGCAGGGGGTGGTGCTCGACATCACCATCGCCAACCGCTGCCTGGCGGCGCTGGGGCGACGCAAGCGCCGCCTGGCCGGGGCGAGCGGCTGCGGCATCTGCGGGGTGGAGGCCATCGAGCATGCGCTGCCCGAGCTCATCCCCCTGACCCCGGGCGCCCCCCTGGATCCCGCGCGTTTGCGGGACTTGCGCGAGCGCATCGCCCCCTGGCAGAACAAGGCCCGCCAGAGCGGCGCGCTCCATGCAGCCCTGGCGCTGGATGATCGCGGCGAGATCCTGGCCTGCCGGGAAGACATCGGCCGTCACAACGCCCTGGACAAGCTTATCGGCATGCAGCTGCGCCAGCCCGCGCAGGCCGCCACCCTGGTCATCACCAGCCGCTGCGGCAGCGAACTCATTCACAAGGCGGTGCAATTTGGCGCCGCCCACCTCATCAGCCTTGCGTCTCCCAGCCAGCTCGCGGTGCGACTGGCCCTGAAATACAACCTGACCCTCATTCATGTGCCCAGATCCGATGCCCCGGTCTGCTATGCCAGCCCCCGCGCCCTGGATCACGTTGGAGAACCCCATGTCCCGTCATATTGAAAAACCGGCCAAGGCCGGCGGCTTTTCCTCCCTGCAGTCCACCTTCAAGCAGGTGCTGCAGAGCCAGAAGACCCGGCAGAACATCAAGAACCTGCTGCGGGTCAACCAGACCGACGGCTTCGACTGCCCGGGCTGCGCCTGGGGTGACAACAAGCAGGGGGCCTTCCAGTTCTGCGAGAACGGCGCCAAGGCGGTGGCCTGGGAGTCCACCGGCAAGACGGTGGGGGCAGACTTCTTCGCCGAGCATTCGGTGCGCCGGCTCGCTACCCAGAGCGACTACTGGCTCGAATACCAGGGGCGCCTGACCGAGCCCCTGCGCTACAACCCGGCGACCGATCACTACGAGCCGATAAGCTGGGATCAGGCCTTTGCCCTCATCGCAGACAAGCTGAGCAGCCTGGCCAGCCCCGACGAGGTGGAGTTCTACACCTCGGGTCGCGCCAGCAACGAGGCCTCCTACCTCTATCAGCTGTTCGGCCGCCTCTATGGCACCAACAACTTCCCGGACTGCTCCAACATGTGCCACGAGGCGAGCGGGGTGGGGCTGATCCAGTCCGTCGGGATTGGCAAGGGCACAGTGGTGCTCGATGACTTCGACGCCGCCAAAGCCATCTTCGTCTTCGGCCAGAACCCGGGCACCAACCACCCGCGCATGATGAACGCCCTGCGCAAGGCGGCTCGCCAGGGGTGCCAGATAGTCACCTTCAACAACTTGAAAGAGGTGGCCCTCGAGCGCTTCGCGAGCCCCCAGAGTCCGGCGGAGCTGTTGACCCCGGCGGCCACCCGCATCAGTCACCAGTACCTCACGCCAAAGCTTGGCGGTGACATGGCGGCCATTCGCGGCATGGCGAAATACATCCTGGAAGAGCAGGGGGATCGCATCGATCTCGCTTTTATCGAGCAGCACACGGCGCACTTTGACGACTACCTGGCGCAGGTGAAGGCCACGGAGTGGGCGCAGATCGAGGCGCAATCCGGGCTTGGCAGGGAGGCGATCATCCGGGCGGCGCAGATCTTCGCACAGAGCGAGAGTGTGATCAGCTGCTGGGCCATGGGGATCACCCAGCACAAGCACTCGGTCGACACCATTCGCGAAATCGTCAACCTGCACCTGATGTGCGGCCAGATTGGCAAGCCGGGTGCCGGCCTCTGCCCGGTGCGCGGCCACAGCAACGTGCAGGGCAACCGCACCATGGGGATCAACGAAAAACCCAGCGCCGCCTTTATCGACCGGCTGGAGCGCCGCTTCCCGGTGGGCCTCAAGCGCACGCCGGGGCACAACGTCTACGAGGCCCTCAAGGCCCTCCATGGCGGCAAGAGCAAGGTGCTCATCTGCCTTGGGGGCAACCTGGCGGCCGCGGCGCCGGACACCGACTTCACCTATGAGGCGATGCGCAAGAGCGAGCTCAACGTGCAGATCAGCACCAAGCTCAACCGCAGCCACCTCATGGTCTCCAAGGATGCCCTGATCCTGCCCTGCCTCGGCCGCACCGAGCTCGACACCCAGCGCGCCGGGGTGCAGAAGATCACCGTGGAAGACACCTTCAGCATGGTGCACGCCTCCACCGGCATGAACGAGCCGGTCTCGCCGCTCTGCCTGTCTGAAATCGACATAGTCGCGCGCATGGCCGAGGCGACCCTCGGCAGCGATCGGGTGGACTGGTTTGCTCTGCGGGACGATTACGCCCTGCTGCGCAACCTCATCGCCGAGACCATCGCCGGCTTTGACGACTTCAACCGCCGCATCGAGGAGCCTTGCGGCTTCCACCTGGAGAACAGTGCCGCCCTGCTGCGCTGGAATACCGCGAGCGGGCGCGCCGAGTTTCGGGCGAGCCGGTTGCCGGATTCCATCCTGCCCGAGTGCACCAGCCACGCGGAGCAGATGCAGGATCAGCCCGTGCTGCTGCTGCAGAGCCTGCGCTCCCACGATCAGTACAACACCACCATCTACGGCATGGACGACCGCTACCGCGGCATCAAGGGGCGGCGCAACGTGGTCTTCATGAACGAGGAGGATGCCCGTCGCCTGGGGCTCGCCGAGGAACAGCAGGTGGACATGACCGCCATCTGCAACGACGGGCGCGAGCGGGTGGTGCGCGGCTTTAGCGTCATCTTCTACGAGATCCCCAGGGGCAACATCGCCGCCTACTACCCGGAGACCAACCCCCTTGTGGCCATAGAGAGCATAGGGGAGGGCTCCTTCACCCCCACCTCCAAGTCGGTGCCGGTGCTGGTGACTCCAAGCCAGCCACAGGCCGCCAGCCTCGCCGCCAATCTGTAAGCGACCACGCCCGACCCCCTGCCCAGGCAGGGGGGTTTTCATGTCCGGTATTCGCCCGGCGCCATCCTTTGGCGAAGCTGTACGGCGATTGTATGGCGCACCATCTTGCGGTGGCTGGGGGCGGGGGATGCCGCTATGCTGCGGCCCTCTCCTGGCCCCGCGATGCAAGGTGGCGGCCGGCAACCTGAACCTCGACGCGCCTGCCGGGCAGGGTGGCCTCGCGCCGCCGGTTTGCCGTGCGCGATCCTGTGCGGATATCACACATGCGCAATGCAATTTCCCCCCTGATGGCCGGCCTGGTCCTCACCCTGGCGGCCAGCCCCGCGATGGCGGCGGATCCCGCCGGTGTAGAGACACAAACGCGTCAGGACGACAGCGAGGCGCAGGGAGCGGCCAAGCAGGGCGAGCGTTCTCCCTGGCTGTTCGTGCCCTTGTTGAGCTCCAGTCCCAAGCTGGACACGGCGGCAGGCATGATGGTGGGTTACCTGCACCAGTTCGATGAAGGCTCGCGCCCGTCGCTGTTTACCCTGTCAGGCAAGTACACCACCTCGGAATCCCTCATCACCAGCGCCTTTGCCAAGACGTCGTTCGGAGCGGATCACCACCGCATCGTCGGTGGCGTCATTCTTGGTGACATCAACAACAGCTACGAGGATTACCTCGGCACCGGCCGTGCCCTCGAGACCAACGACAACTTCCGCTCCGCCTTCCTGCGTTACCTCTATCGGGTGGAGGGGGACTGGTTCGTCGGCGGCATGGCGGCGTACTCCAACTACGAGATACAGGGACAGGATCTGCAATCGGATCAGATCCTCGATGAGCTGGGGCTGGAGGGCTTCACCTCGGGGGGGTTGGGACTGGTGGTACAGCACGACTCCCGGGACAGCGACTTCAGTGCGACCCGGGGCTGGTACCTCAACGTCAACAACCTGGCCTACCGGGAAGGACTGGGGGGAGAAGCGGATTTTGACATCTACCGGGTCGACTACCGGGGCTACTGGAGTCACGGGGATGGTCATGTGCTCGCCTGGCGCAATCGCAACCAGTTCTCCCACAACGCACCGAGCGGCTCCTATTCCCCCATCTACCTGCGTGGCTACACCCCGGGGGAGTATCTGGGCCAGCACATGTCGGCGGTGGAGGTGGAGGAGCGCTACAAGCTTGCCGAACGCTGGACCCTCACCGCCTTCGCCGGGGTAGCCTGCCTGTACGGCGATGCCGTGAACGGGGAGTCCCTCGACTGTGGCGACCGCGACAACGTCTACCCCGCTTGGGGGACTGGGATCCAGTACCTGCTCAAGCCGGAGGCGGGCATAGTCGCCAACCTCGAGTATGCCATGGGCAAGGACGACAACGCCGGCATCTATCTGAAGATGGGCTACAGCTTCTGACGTGGGGCTGTGTCAGGCGCCGGCCACCACCACGCAGTTGCGGCCTCTGTGCTTGGCCTGATAGAGCGCCTTGTCCGCCTGCTTGAGCACGGCACCGAGATCGCTGGCATCTCCCGGCCAGTGGGCGACCCCGAGGGAGATGGTGATGCACCCGGCCTGCCCCATCTCGTGGCCCGCCACCGTCATCCGCAGCCGCTCGGCGATCCGCTCTGCCTGTACCCCGGAGACCCCGGGCAGCAGCAACAGGAACTCCTCGCCACCGCTGCGGCACAGGGCGGCATCGGCACGCAGGTCCTGCTGCATCAGGGTCGCCAGGGAGACGATGACGGCGTCCCCGACGTCGTGGCCGAAGTGGTCATTGATGGTCTTGAAGTGATCGATATCGAGGGCGATGACCGCCAATGGCAGGGACTGCGCCTGATAGTCATCCAGCATCTGCTGCATCGCCCGCCGGTTGAAGAGGCCCGTCATGGGGTCGGTGTGACTGTCGTTGTGCAGCTTGTCGATCTTGGTGTTGAGCAGCCCCAGCCCCTTGAGGATGGCCTGCTTGAGCTGGGCCGCCTCGAAGTACCAGGCGCGGATGCTGGAAATGTTGGAGGCCGCCTCCTGCTGATCCATCAACCTGGCCCGGTTGGCCAGTTGCCGCAGGGGCCGGGAGATGACGGTGGCCGAGAGCCAGATGATGAAGAGGATGAAGAGGGTGACCGGGATCATCCCCTTCAGGATGTCGAGCATCTGCTGATCCAGCCCGGCCAGGGTGGCGTTGCGGGGGCGCTGGGCCACCACCCCCCAGCCAGCCCCGGTCACGGGGGCGAAGCCCGCCAGCATCTCTGTTCCCCGTGTGTTGAGCACGGCTTGTGCCCCTTGCTTCCCTTGCAACACCTCGTCCACCACCGCATTGTCACTTATCTTCTGGCCGATGCGTTTGGGGTCCGGGTGATAGATCAGGGTCTTCTGCCGGTCGACCACGTAGAGGTAGGAGCCATCCTGGTAGTAGTGCTGGCCCAGCAAGCTGGAAAGCACGCTGGCGGACTGCAGGTAGATGCTGCCGGCGACAAAGCCGAGAAAGCGCCTGTCCGCCGAAAACACCGGGTAGGAGAGGCTGATGAGGTAGTTGCCCGAGAGGGAAACGAGAGGGTCCGAGATGAGTGGCTGCTGGCTGGCGAGACTCTGGCGGGCGCTGCGGGAGGTGAGCTTGGCCCCCTTGATCTTCAAGGTCTCGGGGGAGACGGCGACGACGACGGACTCGGTATTCACGACGGCTACCGAG
Source organism: Aeromonas sp. S2(2024) (assembly GCF_041402505.1). Taxonomy (NCBI): domain Bacteria; kingdom Pseudomonadati; phylum Pseudomonadota; class Gammaproteobacteria; order Aeromonadales; family Aeromonadaceae; genus Aeromonas; species Aeromonas sp. S2(2024). Next base: position 53,803 of record NZ_JBGLRL010000002.1, on the reverse strand, counting down.
TTGAAGGTGTTGGTGCGCTCGCGCAGCTGGGTCACCTCCTGTTCCAATCCCTTGACGTTGTTGGCCTGCAGCAGCGGCGCCAGCTGAGTGGCGCTGTAGGCAAGCTGCCCCTGGGCCGCGCTCAGCATGGTGTCGGCGGAGGCGGCGAGCTTGGCAGCATAGACCCGGTTGGCCTCCAGGGTACTGTCGATCAGCAGTTGCCTTTGTGCCTGATGGATGGCGTAGAAGCTGTTGCCGAAGGTGGCCAGCACGCCGAGCACGGCCAGGGCCAGGATGAGGCGATGGAGATCAAACCTCAGCAGCCAGTGGGATAGCATTGGAGAAACGAGTCCTTGTCGGTTGGCGCCGAACGCCGGGGCCATGGTGCAATTTTACGGGGGCTGCCCGCTCAAAAGCTACCGTTAATGTGGTTCTCGAACGATTCCATGTCGTGAATGACGGCCATGGCTGCGTCATGATCCTGCACCGCCCTGATCACCCAGGGCGGTGAGAGCGGGATCACCGAGCTCGGCCACCGTCTGCCAGAAGGGGGCGATGAGGGGGTTATCCCCTCCCGGCGGGCGAATGAGGCCGATGATCCAGCTCGCCTCGGCCTCCCCTAAGGGCAGGGTGATCACGTCCGGGTGCTCTATGGTGGTGGAGGAGGGCACCAGGGTCCAGGCGATGCCCGCCGCCGCGGTGGCGATGCCGGCGGCGAAGTCGTTGACGTACTGGATCTCCTGAAACCTCAGTCCGCTCTGTGCCAGGTAGTGCACGAACTGATCGTGGAAGGAGGGGGCCTTGTCCCGGCGCAGGATGGCGAGCGGCTTGTCCAGCAGATCCGCGAGTCCCGTCACCTCCTGGTAGCTGGCGGGCAGCACGGCGACGAAATGGGCGCGCACCACGTGCAGTACTGGCCAGCCCCTGGGGGCGGGCAAGCGGCAGAAGCCGAGATCCAGCCTGCCTTCACTGAGCGCCAGCAACTGGTGATGGGTGGAGAGATCGTTGAGCTCGATGCCGACCCCGGGGCGGCTGGCCCGAAAACGGGCGATGGCGGCGGGCACCAGCAGCTTGGTGGCGACCCCGAAGCCGATGCGCAGGGTGCCACCATTGCCCGCCAGCACATCGCGGGCGGTGCGACCGAGCTGCTCGCTCTGGGCCACTAGGGCGCAGGCATCCCCGTAGAGGGCGCGTCCGAGGGGGGTGAGCCGGGTACTGCTGGCGTTGCGCTCGAACAGCTCGCCGCCAAACGCCACCTCCAGTCGCCGGATCTGTTTGCTCAGGGCCGACTGGGTGATGTGCTGGCGCGCCGCCGCCTGACCGAAGTGCAAGACCTCCCCCAGGGTGACGAAGGCCTTCAGATCCCGCAACTCCATCACGACTCCTTCATTCCTGCTTGGAATATTGAATGGCAAAAATTGTCATTGGACGGAATTCTAGAACTGTTCGATGCTGATGCCAATTCGTTTTGACGCTCGCCAGTGCCCCCAGGGGGAGAGGCGGCACCATCCTCAAGCAGCAGGAGACAAGCCAGATGCACCATCCCAAGTTCAACGACTTCCCCGCGGATTTCCTCTGGGGGGCCGCCTCAGCCGCCTATCAGGTGGAAGGGGCCTGGAACGAAGACGGCAAGGGCCCCTCGGTGTGGGATCTTTTCACCAAGTTGCCGGGCAAGACCTTCGAGGGCAGCAACGGGGACGTGGCGGTAGATCACTACCACAGGGTGGAGGAGGACGTGGCGCTGATGGCCGAGATGGGGCTCAAGGCCTACCGCTTCTCGGTGAGCTGGCCGCGCATCTTCCCCAATGGGCGCGGTGAGGTGAACGAGGCGGGGATCGCCTTCTACGAACGGCTCATCGACGCCCTGCTGGCCCACGGCATCGAGCCTGTGCTGACCCTCTATCACTGGGATCTGCCCCAGGCGCTGCAGGACGAGTACGGCGGCTGGGAAGACAGGCGCATCATCGACGACTTCGAGCGCTACTGCGTGACTCTCTATCAGCGCTTCGCTGGTAAGGTGAAGTACTGGGTGTCCCTCAACGAGCAGAACTACAACCTGACCAACGCCTACCAGCTCGGCACCCATCCGCCCGCAGTGCAGGACAGGAAGCGCTTCTTCGCCGCCAACCACATCGCGTTTCTCGCCAACGCCCGGGTCATCAAGGCGTTCCGCCAGCATGTGCCAAACGGCCTCATCGGCCCGAGCTTCGCGTATTCCCCCGCCTATCCGGCCTCCTGCGCCCCGAGCGACATGCTGGCGTTCGAGAATGCCGAGGAGTTCACCAACCTCTGGTGGCTGGATGCCTACTGCTTCGGTCGCTACCCCCAGGCGGCGCTCGCCTACCTGAGAGAAACCGGTGAGGCACCCGAGATACTGCCAGGGGATCTCGAACTGCTGCGCGAAGGCACCCCCGACTACATAGGCGTCAACTACTACTACACCCTGACCTTCACCGACAATCCCCTCGGCGGTCAGACCATGCAGCGCATCAACACCACGGGGCAGAAGGGCACCACGCCGTCGAGCGGCGTTCCCGGTCTCTACAGGACCACCCCCAACCCGCACCTGGAGACCAGCAACTGGGACTGGGCCATTGATCCCACCGGGATGCGCATCGCCCTGCGTCGCCTCTCGTCCCGCTACGGCCTGCCGCTGATGATCACCGAGAACGGCCTCGGCGAGTTCGACAAGCTGACCGCGGACGGCCGGGTGCAGGATGACTACCGCATCGCCTATCTGCAAAGCCACCTCAAGGCCTGCCAGGAGGCGATGCAGGACGGGGTAGCGCTCATCGGCTACTGCGCCTGGTCCTTCACCGACATCCTGAGCTGGCTCAACGGCTATCAGAAGCGCTACGGCTTCGTCTATGTGGAGCGCGACGAGCAGGGGGGATCGCTGCGCCGCATCAAGAAGGAGAGTTTCCACTGGTACAGCCAGGTGATCGCCTCCGGTGGCAAAACCTTGTAAGGCGCCCAGTGCGCAGCGCATGTTCTGCCAAATGCCAGAAGGCCCCCTCAACTGAGGGGGCCTTCTGTTTTTGTGTTGTTGGCGCAAGGCGGCCTAGATAAACATGCCTCCCGAGGCCTCGATGCGCTGGGCGGTGAGCCAGCGGCAGTCATCGGAGAGCAGGGCGGCGATGGCACCGCCGATGTCGTCGGGCTGGCCGACCCGGCCGAGCGCCGTCTGGCTCGCGATAAAGGCGTTGACTCCCTTGTCGTCGCGCACCACGCCGCCGCCAAAGTCGGTCTCGATGGCGCCGGGGGCCAGCACGTTGACGGCGATGCCGCGGGGGCCCAGCTCCTTGGCCAGATAGTGGGTCAGCACCTCGACGCCCCCCTTCATGGCGGCATAGGCGGCATAACCCGGCATGGCGAAGCGGGTGAGGCCGGTGGAGAGGTTGATGATGCGCCCGCCATCACGAAGCAGCGGTAGCAGCTTCTGGGTCAGGAAGAAGGTCCCCTTGAGGTGGATGTTGAGCAGGGTATCGAACTGCTCCTCCGTGGTCTTCTCGAAGCTGGCACGAATGCCGATCCCGGCGTTGTTGACCAGATAGTCGAACTGAGGACGTTGCCACTCCCGAGTGAGCAGTTGTTTCACCTCCTCTGCGAAGGCGACAAAGGAGGCGCTTACCCCCACATCCAGCGCCAGGGCATGGGCCTGAACCCCGAGCGCCCTGGCCTCGGCCACGACGGCCGCCGCCTCGTCGGCCTGGCTGCGGTAGGTGATGATGAGATCCACCCCCTTGGCCGCGAGGGCGAGGGCGCTGTGTTTGCCGAGGCCACGACTGGCGCCGGTGATGAGGGCGATGGGTCTGGTCATGGTGTGACTCCTGTGGGTGACAAGGGCTCGGTACGAGCCGACCGGATCACTGTATTGTTCCTTTATTGCCGGATAAATAGCGCGATAATGAAATCACTGTTCCGTTTGAAGAGACAATCAGGCCATGGATCAACTGGATGCGATGAAATTGTTCGTGCGGGTCGCCGAACTCGAGAGTTTCACCCGCTGCGCCGAGCAGCTGGGCATCCCCAAGGCGACCCTCTCCGCCGCCATCCGCAGGCTGGAGGAGCGCATGGGCACCCGGCTCCTGCTGCGCACCACCCGGCGGGTGCAGCTCACCACGGATGGCCAGCTCTGCTACGCCAGGTGCCGGGATCTGCTGGCGGACATGGAGGAGTTTAACGGCCTGTTTCGCCAGGGGGGCCAGATCTCGGGGCAGTTGCGGGTGGACATGCCGAGCCGGATGGCGCGCCATCTGGTGATCCCGGCGCTGCCCGCCTTCCTGGCGCAGCACCCCGACTTGCAGCTGATGCTGAGCAGCACGGACCGGCGGGTGGATCTGGTGCGCGACGGCTTCGACTGCGTGGTGCGGGTGGGGGCGCTGGAGCCCTCCAGCCTGGTGGCGCGGCCGCTTGGCCACTATCGCCAGATCAACTGCGCCAGCGCCGCCTACCTGGCCCGTTACGGGGTGCCGCAGACCCTGGCGGATCTGGCCGGGCACCGGCTGGTCCATTATGGGTCGGGGCAGGGACGCAGCGAGCCGGGGTTTGAGTACCAGCTGGAGGATGGCAGCCGCGCCCTCTTGCCGATGGCGGGGGCCCTGATGGTCAACGACAGCGAGACCTACCTGGCGGCGGCGCTGGCGGGGCTTGGTATCATACAGATGCCGAGGGTGGGGGTGGAGGGGCTGCTTGGGCGCGGCGAGCTGGTGAGTCTGTTGCCCCGGTGGCAGGCGCCGCCGCTTCCCATCCACGCCCTCTATGCCCATCGCCGCCAGCTGGCGCCCAGGGTCCAGCTCTTCATCCACTGGCTGGCGGAGCTGCTCGCCAGGGCCCTGGTCGAGGGATCAGAGCCGGCTGCGCCTTGAGCGGTATTCGCTGGGGGAGAGGGCGAATGCCTCCTTGAAGAAGCGGGTGAAGCTGCTCTGGCTGGCAAACCCGAGGCGCCCGCCCACCTCCTGCACCTGCAGGGCTGGGTCTTGCAGCAGCCGGCAGGCCTCCTCACGTCTCACCTGCTCCAGCAGGGCCGAGAAGTGGCACCCCTCCTCGCGCAGGTGGCGGTTGAGGGTCCAGCGAGTCAGCCTGAGAGTCTCGCAGACCCCCGCCAGCAGGGTGGGGGAGTCGACGCTCTCCTGCCAGAGCCGCTGACGGATGAGCCCGAGCACCCGCTCCCTGTAGTGGCTGCTCGGACGCAACAGCCGCATCTGGCTGTCTAGCTCCCCCAGCAGCAGGGGTTGCAGGGGGCCGTTGCAGCCGCCGTGGGCGAGATCGAGCAAGGCCGCGGGGAAACGCAGCTCAAAGCGCTCTCCCCGTTGCAGCCGCTCTCCCAGCCAGGCCCCCAGCTCGCGCCACAGTCTGGGCCGCACCGGAGTGGGCAACACCAGCTGGCCCTGGCCGGGGTGGTAGAACTGCAGCAGGGCATAGAGGTGACCGAGATTGGCCAGGCTACTCATGGCGATCACGTCCGGGTGATCGGACTCCGAATGGTAACTGAGCCTTGCCTCTCCCTCTTCCTCCCGCAGCACTATCCGATCGCACTCGCCGATGAGGGGGCGGTAGGCGAGAAAGAAGTGCAGGGCCTGGCGCAGGGTGGCGGCGTTGCAGCAGAGGCTCGCCAGCGGCAGGTAGTCGGCAAAGAGCCCCGCGAGCGAGGGGGGCGACCACTTGTGGGACATGTCCAGATGGGGGGCGACCCGGGTCAGCAGCCGGAAGTGGCGCTGGGCATCGATCCGCCCCTGGGGGAGCAGCAGCTCTTCTCTGGCAATACCGGCTTCTTGCAGGAGCTGGGCCGGATCCCGGCCCTCTCTCTGCCAGTGGTTGAGGCAGTGCAGGGCTATCCGGTTGGAGACTGTCTTCACGGCGAAAATCCTTGTCGGCGGTGGCCCACCATCATCCGCCAACGGCCATGAATTGCCGTGAGCCAGGTTCGGCTTCATGTTTCAGAAATGTAACCAAGGGTAACCCTGCAACCCTTTTCACACTTTTCGAACTTGCTCCCAACCGGCAATTCCCTGCACCCGCAGGGCAAGTGAGGCGGGCCGATTTTGCATACAGTGGCCATTCCGACACACACAAGGACGATAACAATAATGAAACACCACTCGCTCTCCCGAACCCGCGTCGCCCTCAGCATAGGGGCCCTGCTGCTGGCAGGGTGCAATGACAACGACTCCACCCCCAAGCCGGCGCAGCCCACCCTGGGCCACCGCACCGTCAGCCTGATCGAGCAGGATGGTCTGCAATTCAAGGATCTCGATGGCAGCGGCACCCTGACACCTTATGAAGATTGGCGCCTCGGCGCCGCCGAGCGGGCCCGGGATCTGGTGGGCAGGCTCTCCCTGGCCCAGAAGGCGGGCCTGATGATGCACGGCACCCTGGTGCTGGACGCAGACGGGCGGGTCAACCTCACCGCCATGGACAAGATGTTGCGCGAGGATGGCGTCAATACCTACATCACTCGCATGGCGGGGGATCCGGCGGCCATCGCCGACGACAACAACCGGCTGCAGGCCCTGCTGGAAGGGGTGGGGCTCGGCATCCCCATGACGGTGAGCACGGATCCCCGCAACCACTTCACCCATGATCCCAACGCCACCAGCATAGGCGCCGGGGCCTTCTCCCAGTGGCCCGAGACCTTGGGGCTCGCCGCCATCGGCGATGCCGCCCTGGTGCAGCGATTTGGCGACATCGCCCGTCAGGAGTACAGGGCCGTCGGCATTCACGAGGCCCTCTCTCCCCAGGCGGATCTCGCGACCGAGCCGCGCTGGGGCCGCATCAACGGCACCTTCGGCGAGGACAACCTGCTCGCCAAATCCCTGGTCAAGGCCTACATCGAGGGCTTCCAGCAGGGGAGCGACGGCATAGGCCCGGAGAGCGTGGTCACCGTGGTCAAGCACTTCGCCGGGGCAGGTCCTCAGAAAAACGGCCTGGATGCCCACAACCCCTGGGGCAAGGAGCAGGTCTACCCGGGCGGCCAGTTTGCCTATCACCTGGTGCCCTTCGAGGGGGCCTTCGAGGCCAGGGTGGGGGCAGTGATGCCCTATTACGCCCTGCCCGAGGGGCTGACCTACGAAGGGCAGACCATCGAGGAGGTGGGCTTTGGCTTCAACCGCCAGATCCTCACCGACTTGCTGCGGGGCCACTTCAAGTTCGACGGCGTGGTGCTGAGCGACTGGGGCATCGTCAACGACTGCGACAGCCGCTGCGAGCAGGGGCTGACCCAGGATGAGGTGACGGCGGGCGTCAGCCCCTGGACAGTGCCCTTTGGCATGTCCTGGGGGGTGGAGAAGCTCACCAAGGCCGAACGCTACGCCAAGGCCATCGACGCCGGGGTGGATCAGTTCGGCGGCGTGGAAGATCCCGCTCCCTTGCTGGCGGCGGTGCAGAGCGGCCTGGTGACCGAGGCGGCCATCACCACCTCGGCCGAGCGGATCCTGGAACAGAAGTTCGCCCTGGGACTGTTCGAGAACCCCTATGTGGATACCCAGGCCGCGGTGGCCCTGGTGGGCAAGGCCGAGTTCCAGCAGGAGGCCCAGGCCGCCCAGGCGGCGTCCCACGTGTTGCTGAAGAACGAGGGATCCCTGCTGCCGCTCAAGGCGGACGGCAAGCGGGTCTACCTGCATAACGTCAATGCCGAGGTGGCCGCGGCTAACGGTTACACCGTAGTGACTGAGCTGGCCCAGGCCGATCTCGCCATAGTGCGGGTCAATGCCCCGGGTGAGCAGGATCCCCGTTTCCCGTTTGGCAGCATCCACTTCGGTCAGCTTGATTTTGCCAGCGCCGATCAGGTGGTGCAGGAGACGGCCCACGAGGGGGTCTACCGCGGGGCGGACGAGTACGCCGCCATCCAGAACATCGCGCAGGCCGGGGTGCCCATGGTGCTCTCCGTCTATCTGGACAGGCCCGCCATCCTGACCGAGGTGGCACCGGCAGCCCAGGTGCTGCTCGCCAACTTCGGGGCCCTGGATCAGGCGCTGTTCGACGTCATCATCGGCAAGGTCAAGGCCAGCGGCAAGCTGCCCTTCGAGCTGCCCTCCAGCTGGCAGGCGGTGCAAAACCAGCACCCGGACGTGGCGAAGGACTCCGCGAACCCGCTCTACCCCTATGGTGCCGGTCTGGCCTATTGAGGGCGAGCCCGACATCCATCATCAAGGCGCCTCCGGGCGCCTTTTCCATGGGGATCATCCATGGGGCATAGCTGATTGCCCTGCCCGGGACAGGCGCCGCATCCTTGAGTACCCCACGAGGGGAGGGGCATGGGTCCTTTTTCCGGTTGGAGGATCCCGAGGTTTTGATCCGCGCGATGGTGGGGGCTGCGGGAGAGCGGGTTGTCGCCGATATGCGCGGACTTCTGTTTGGTATCAATGGCCATCGACGGGAACATGTCGGCAATCAGTTCACTGAATACCCTAGCTAAAGATGAGATACGTTCTCAACTGATCCTTGCCATTAATGTCAATGATGTAGTTAATGGGGTGCTATTTGCTCAAAAATGGCAGGCATATAACAAACATTTCAGATCACTGTTAGTTGTTATACTCTTGAGCAGGAGCATATGGAGATGTCAGTGACTGCTATCCGGACTCCTGAAAGCTGCAAATCCAAATAGTAATAAAAAGCAGTGTGAGGTGTACATGTATAATGAACGAACATTCGACCCCAATTTCTTATCTGAAATCGGCCCCGACAAGAATATCAATATCCCCGTTTCTTTTATCCAGGATCTTACCCAGGCTGCGTCACTTCAGGATGTATTGAATGTCATGGCTAATTGGATTTTCTATCTTTTTTCTGCGGAGCGGGCCAGCATAACAATCAAGGAAAATGATACCTCTTTGAAACTTTATTCCGTGATGGGAAGCAATGCCATACCAATGGAATCTCTGGTGCCGATAAAGGGCACTATGGTAGGACGAGTATTTTCAACCAGCATGTTGACCATATGCGATGACCTGAGCCAATCCAGTGATCTGGATTGTAATATATTGTCCCGGTATGGCATGGGGTGTTGCATGGATGCGCCAATGATACAGGGGCTAGGGTGCATAGGGACGCTAAATGTAGCGCATCGGGAGAAAGCCTACTACACCTCTGAACATGCGATAATATTGCAATGTTTGGCGAACTGGCTTGCGCTTAATATAAAGTTGCATCTTCAATTTACCGAGATGGAATTGCAGGCATCGACAGATTACCTGACAGAAACGGCAAACCGAAGGGCCTTCATGAGTGAGGGTGAACGCAGGCTGATGATATCCAAATCGACCAATATACCTCTGGCCATCGGTATACTGGATCTGGATCATTTCAAGAGCCTCAATGACAAATATGGCCATGATGCCGGTGATTACGCCTTGAAAGAAGTCGCTAATGTTGTCAAGAAAAACATGAGAGCCGAGGATATCTTTGCCCGTATTGGTGGTGAAGAATTTGCAATGATTATTACGGGTCACCCTCCTGACAATCATGCAGACTTATTTGATAATATCCGGGCAGTTATTGAGGCACAGGTCATTTATTATGATGGGGCGCCAATAAAATTAACCGCCAGTATAGGTTTTTCATCGCTGCTGCGTCAGGATACAGAATTAAGCTCAATACTCAAACGGGCAGATGATGCGTTGTATGCTGCGAAAAGGAATGGCCGTAACCGGGTTGAATTCAACGATGGATAGCCTCCTCTGCACCGTTCTGGTTATGGTCGGGACATCCTGATATCGGGCTCGCATGAGCGAGAATAGCCGGTTTCTCCCCTGTACCCGTATCATCCCTCCGCTGGTTTGATGGTGCAAAACCAGCATCCGGACGTGGCGAAGGACGCCGAGAGTCCCCCTGTCCCTATGGTGCCGGCCTGTCTATTGACAGGCAAGCGAGGCCATCGACCATCTCCGCTTGGGAAAGCAAAGGGTGATTTCAGCTATTCTCCGATGCATTAAGGGATATCATCCGCGACTGCGGGTGGTGCGCTGGCTGGTCGAAGGCTGTCACCAGCTCTGGAAAAGTGCAGGCACCCGGGTCGATGTGTCGAGAGTGCCGCGCCGGAGCGATATTGAGCACATGTGCGTCATCATGGCGTTTATCACGGTGTGGTTGCGACAACTGTGCGTTATCAGGAGCGCGCAGCGTGGTGAAAAGGGGCTGAGCCCGAACGGCGGGCAGTGGCTGTGATTGAAGGTGGAGAAAACAGCATTACCGGCGGCGACACCGGCCATGCATTGGGTCTGCAGGATGCTGGCCATCCTGGGCGGCAGGAAAGACAGGAAACGAGCGGGAGGCCTCCATCGAAAGGTGATGGGAAGGATGGTTCAAGTTACAAACCATCCTTGAAGGCTAAGAGTGGGCCTTGTCTCTTGTCCACGACGCGTCGTGCTCAAGAGACCGGCCCGGGGCTGGTTTCGTTGGGCCGAAGGCTCGTGCCCGTCAGAGCTGCTTGTAGAAGAACTGGGTCGCTGCCAGGGTGCCGTCGGCGCTCTTGGCGAAGTTCGGGATCTGGCCTGCCTCTTGGTAGCCCAGCTGGCGGTAGAGGGTGGAGGCGATGTCACCGACCCGGGTATCCAGTACCAGCAGGGTGCGCCCGGCCTCGCGGGCTCCTTGCTCCATGGCATTCATGAGGGCGCGGCCCACCCCCTTGCCGCGTGCCTGGCTGTGTACCATCAACTTTTCCACCTCGGCCCTGTGGCCCCCGTTGGCCTTGGTACACAGGGAGAGCTGCAGGGCGCCTACCAGATGGTGCTGATCGAAGGCCACCCAGAGCTTGCGCACTCCGTCGGCCAGCTCCCCTTCGATACCTTGCCAGTACTCCAATCCCCGCTCTTCCTGCAGGGGAGGCAAGAAGCCCACCGAGGCGCCACTGGCCACGCAATCTTGCAGCAGGGTGATCAGCGCAGGCTTGATGCCTCTGGTGCTATCGACCTCAAGGATCTCCATTGAAACTCCTCTTCTTGTATTCCATTGCCAATCAATTCGGGATTAACGGTTCAATCTTGCTCTGTCAGCCGGAGCTAAAAGGCTGTCCACGAGTCATCTCCCTAACGGATCAAGCCCTGCTCTGCCAGCCATTGAAACAGCAGGCGGGAGACCGGCGAGATGTCATCCAGATGGCGGCTGTCCAGCCAGCGTAGCTCGGCGATCTCCGCCGAGGCGGTGGGGCTGCCGTCAGCCTCGCCGGTGTAGCAACGCAGATTGACATTCACCCCTTGCGGCTTGCCGTCGGCCTGGGCGCTGAACTCGCAGGCGAGGCGCAGGGTCTCGGGTTTGAGGCTGACCGCCAGCTCCTCCGCTATCTCGCGCACCAGGGCCGCCTGGTCGCTCTCGCCCGGCTCACGCTTGCCGCCGGGGATGTAGTAGAGGGCCTTGCCGTGGGAGCGGGCACAGAGCAGTTGCCCCTCCTTGAAGGTGAGCCAGGCGAGTTTGTCGATCATGGGGCTGATTCCTCTTGTAGAAGGTGGGCTGACTGCTCGCACAGGGTACGATAGGAGCGGGTCTCCCGCATCTCGGGGCCGAGCCCCAGCCGGGTGGCCAGCGCCAGCAGTTGCTCCCGGTAGACGGGCAGCGCGGTCTCCTCGTCGGTCATGATGGCGGGCTCGGCAAAATCGCCGATCCCGGCAAGGTGATCCACAGTGACGTGGAAGGGGCCAAGGAAGTAGATGCTGCGCCGCTTGTCGATGGTCAGCACCGGCTGGTAGCCCAGGGTGCACACCATGCTGATGGCCTTGTCCGAGTCCGTGATATTGACCGCCTCGCAGCGATCGGGCCCCGGTCCCTTGACGATCCAGAGCCGGATGCCGGAGGGGGCCATGGTGCGGATCACCAGGCTTTTCTGCTCCCTCGCCAGGGCGCGGTCCGCCGTGTCGAAGTAGCAGTCCTGCTCATGATTGTCCGCCACTATCACCTCGGGGCCGAGGGACTCGAGGGCACGGAGGAAGGCCGCGCTATCCGCCAGGCGGTATTTGAACTCCACCTCGAAGCGACCCTGAAAATGTGTGGTCATGGCTCGGCACCGGCACCCAAACGGAAAATGAATAGGGCAGACTAGCAAAAGCGCGGGGCTCGCCCAAGCACCGGGATCACAGCCTGGCGCCGACTGCTCTCTTTATGACCATCTGGTGAGGGAAAATCCGCCCTGGTGCACAGCTTGCGGCCGGGCAACTGGGCGCCGCCTGGGGGCTGTGCTCTAATAAGCTCCCTCTTTGGCGGTAGTGCTGCCGCCCTGAACATCGACAACGAGGCGGCGGCCCGGGCCGCGCCAATGGAGCCACAGATGCAGATCACCAGATTGAACCGCTTTATCGGATTGGGGGTGGCGGGCAACTTCGCCGGCCATCTGGAGCAGGCAGGGGAGGCGGCAGATTTCGTCGCCGTCAAGGTCGCGGACAAGGTTGCCCCCAAGGCGCTGTTCCCCTTCTATGTGCCGGATCATCCGGGCCAGCTCGGCGTCTTCCCATTGAGCGGTGAAGCCATCTTCCTGCCAGAGGCGGCGGTGAGCGGTGACGAGAAGGTGCAAATCGAACCCGAGGTGGCGCTCTGGTGCGAGCTGGAGTACGCAGGGGAGCAGGTGGTGGCCATCCATCCCAAGGCGTTTGGCGCCTACAACGACTGCTCCATCCGTCGCCCCAACGCCAAAAAGATCAGCGAGAAGAAGAACTGGGGGGAGGAGAGCAAGGGACTGGCCGCGAGCCTGCTGCCGCTGTCCCACTTCGGCGCCGGGTGCGAGCTAGACGACTATCGCATCGCCTGCTACCTGGGACGGAATGGCGAGCTGCATCCCTATGGGGTTGACAGTGCGGCGGTGGATTACAGCTACTTCCATCGGCAGCTGCTCGACTGGGCCATCGACAAGTTCAACCATCAGCAGGATGAGGGCCCGGCCGAGCATATCCAGGGGCTGCTGGCCCAGGCGGGGCAACCGGCCCATGCGCTCATCAGCATAGGGGCCACCCGCTACACCCCCTTCGGCGAGACCCACTTCCTCGCGCCTGGTGACACTTCCTGCGTGGTGGTCTACCCGGCCAGCCGTTACGGCGAGGCGGATATTCGCGAAGCCATTCGCTGCCGCACCTTTGGCCCGGATGTCTCTGCCCTGTTGCAGGCGGTCAGGGTTCGCTGATCTCTTCCTTCCCCCGCGCCCGTGGGGGAAGGTTTGCCACCTCTTCCTCTTCGCCAGCTGCGGCGCCGGGCTGACATACCGTCATGAGTTGTTTTAACATTCAGCCTCTGTCGCACCCCTGCTAGAGACCCATGATGCTGGAGTTCAAAACGATCGGACTGTTTCTGATCACCGCGGTGGCCGAGATCGTCGGCTGCTATCTGCCCTATCTGTGGCTGACCCAGGGGCGGAGCCCCTGGTTGCTGCTGCCCGCGGGTCTGAGTCTTGCCCTGTTTGCCTGGCTGCTCTCCCTGCATCCGACCGCCGCCGGCCGTGTCTATGCCGCCTATGGTGGCGTCTATATCTTTGTGGCCATCCTCTGGCTCTGGGCGGTGGATGGCATCAGACCCACTGTGTGGGACTGGGTCGGCTCCGGGGTCGCCCTGACGGGCATGGCCATCATCATGTTTGCCCCCAGATCCGCATAGGGCGGCGCTGGGGAACACAGAAGATCAGGAGGGTTGTCATGGCGGTGATCAGAGAGTGCAAGGAGCAGGATCTGGCGGGTTTGCTCGGCCTTTACGCCGAGCTCAGGCCCCGGGATCCCGTGCTGACGCCATCGGTGGCGAGGGCGGCGCTCAGGCAGCTGCTGGCCGAGCCCGGGGTGCGGATCCTGGTGGCCGAGGTGGAGGGTCAACTGGCCGCCACCTGCCAGCTCGGGGTGATCCCGACCCTGACCAACGGCGGCAGGCCCTTCGCCATCATAGAGCACGTGGTGACGGCTTCTGCGTTTCGGCGTCAGGGGTTGAGCCAGCGGGTATTGGCACAGGCCCTGACCCTGGCCTGGGAGCTGGATTGCTACAAGGTGATGCTGCTGTCGGGGGAGGGGCGCGAAGAGGCCCATCGCCTGTACGAAAAGCTGGGCTTCAAGGCCGGCATCGAGAAGGGCTTTGTCATCAAGCAGGCCGAAGCCAGGGCAACCCCCTGACGCTGGGCCCCGCATTGCCAACTTTTACCAGAGATTGAGTCACAACATCATGAAGATTGAGCAAGCGCAAGCCGCGGATTACCAGGCCCTGATCGCTCTTTGGGAGGCCTCGGTGCGCGCCACCCATCACTTCCTGCAAGAGGCGGATATCATCGCCCTCAAACCCCTGATCCTGGAGCACTATTTTGCGGCAGTGGATCTGGTCTGTGCCAAGGGAGAGAAGGAGGAGATAGCCGGTTTTTGCGGCGTGCACGATGGCAATATCGAGATGCTCTTCATCGCCCCCGAGGCGAGAGGGAGCGGGGTCGGCCGCCTGCTGGTGGCTTACGCCATCAATGGGCAAGGGGCGAGAAGGGTGGATGTCAACGAGCAGAATGCCCAGGCCCTCGGCTTCTATCAGCACCTGGGTTTCGGGGTGACGGGGCGCTCCCCCCTGGATGGTCAGGGCAAGCCCTATCCCCTGCTGCACATGGCCCTGGCCGCCGAATAAGGGCGCCAGAGCATAAAAAAACCGCCCGAAGTGGGCGGTTTTTTGTGTCAGGTCGGCAGGAGGTTGCCTCACTCCTCGCTGGAGTTGTCCTGATAGTCGTCGCGTTGGGCCTTGGGCAGGCGGCGCATGGGGGTGAAGCCGATGTCTTCCCCCACGACCTCGCGCTTGCGAGCCGGGGCCGGCTTCTTGGGGCCGTCCCCTTTGGCCTTGCCTTTGGCCACGTCAGGCTTGCCCTTGGCATTGTTGCTCTTGGCGTTGGCATGGCCGCGGGCACGGGGCGGGTTTTGCACCGGCTTGCTGCCTGGCAGGGTCTGGCGGCTCGGTTTGCCGCTCGGCTCGTACCCTTCCATGATCTCCACTGTCAGGGATTGGCCGATCAGGGCTTCGATATCCTTGAGCTGGCCCAGCTCGTCCTGGCTCACCAGGGAGATGGCTTCGCCACCACGGCCGGCGCGGCCGGTGCGGCCGATGCGGTGGATGTAATCCTCCGCCATCTGGGGCAGCTCGAAGTTGATCACATGGGGCAGCTGATCGATGTCCAGGCCGCGTGCGGCGATGTCGGTGGCGACCAGCACCCGCACCTTGCCCTCGCGGAAATCGGCCAGCGCCCGGTTGCGGGCACCCTGGCTCTTGTCGCCGTGAATGGCGACCGTATTGAGGCCATCCTTTTGCATCTGCTGGGCGAGGCGGTCGGCGATCTGCTTGGTTCGCACGAACACCAGCACTCGCTGCCAGTTGCCACGGCCGATCATGTGGGAGAGCATCTCGCGACGGCGTTCCCGGTCGACCTGGATGACGCGCTGGGTCACCTGATCGGCGGCGGTGTTGCTGGGATCCACCTCGATCAGGGTGGGGTCATTGAGCAGATCGTCCGCCAGCGCCTTGATGTCGTTTGAGAAGGTGGCGGAGAACAGCAGCGTCTGACGCTCTTCCGGCAGCGCATTCATGATGCGGCGAATGTCGGTGATGAAACCCATGTCGAGCATGCGATCCGCTTCATCCAGCACCAGCACTTCCAGGGCGCTCAGGGTGAGTGCCCCCTGGGTCAGCAGATCCAGCAGGCGGCCCGGGGTGGCGACCAGGATGTCGACCCCGAGCTTGATGGCGTCCAGGTTCGGCTTGATGCTGACGCCGCCGTAGGCAATAAGGGTACGGAACGGCAGATGATGGGCGTACTTGATGATGCTCTCGCCCACCTGGGCGGCGAGCTCCCGGGTCGGGGTCAGCACCAGGGCGCGAACCTGACGGCGACCGCCACGGCCGTGGTTGGCCAGCAGACGGTGCAACATGGGCAGGGTGAAACCGGCCGTCTTGCCTGTCCCTGTCTGGGCACCGCCCAGCACGTCCTGACCGGCCAGAATGGCCGGGATGGCTTGCTGCTGGATGGGTGTGGGTTGTTCGTAACCCAGCTCCTTGACGGCCCGCAGGATGTGCGGTGACAGACCCAGTTCATTGAATGACATGTTCGAGAGAAACTCCGAGCCTTGGGCTCAACGGGTGACGGCAGCCTTGGCCCGTCACGACATGGAAGAAGGTGGGTAGCGGGTCAGGACACGGCCTGATCCCTTCAGGCCCGTCCCGCGGGCGCTACGACACGAAAAAGATAATGGGCGCGTAATATAGCAGAAGTGACGAGGACACGCAGTAACGGCGTCACGAATGAGGACCCGGAGCACAAAGGGGGCACGCCGAGTCCGATGGGAGAGGGCCATGGCCGTTCTTCGCCCGGGGTGCCTGGCTCACAGCAGCCCCTGGATGGCCCCCGCCAGATCCTCGGGTTTGGTCTGGGGGGCGAAGCGGTCCACCACCCGGCCCTCCCGATCGAGCAGGAACTTGGTGAAGTTCCACTTGATGGCCTCGCTCCCGAGCAGCCCGGGTTTTTGCTGCTTGAGCCAGCGATAGAAGGGGTGGGCCTGCTCGCCGTTGACCTCGCACTTGGCCATCAGGGGGAAGCTCACCGGGTAATCCAGCGAGCAGAAGCGGGCTATCTCCTCGGCATCGCCGGGCTCCTGGTGGCCGAACTGATCGCAGGGAAAGCCCAGGATCACCAGTCCCGCAGGGCCAAACTGGCGGTGAAGGGCCTCCAGCCCCGTGTATTGGGGGGTGAAGCCGCAGCGGCTGGCCACGTTGACCACCAGCAGGACCTTCCCTTGCAAGGCGTCTCTCGGGAACTCGCTGCCATCGAGTCGTTGCAGGGGAATTGGGGGCAAGGGCATGGGGTTCTCCTGGGCCGTGGATGCAAGGGGAAGGCCCGTGTCGGGCGCTGCTTGCACGTTAACGGGCCCGGAGCGGCGGGGCAAGGGGAAACCACGACTGATCCTATTGATTGCGGGACTTCTCAAGAGAAGCAATCCGGTTTGTGCCAAGGGGGGGAAGTCGCTACAAAGCGCACTCTCTCCACTCGCTGCGAGTCAATCTTGGACTATCAAGCCGTCATGGATGCCATTTACACCCGGGGATGGGTGATTGTGGATGATTTCTTAACCGCCGCCGAGGTGGATGCCTTGCGGGCCTGCCTGCCCGATGAGTGGCAACCTGCGGGGATAGGGCGGGAGGGGCTGCATCAGGGCAACCCTGAGATCCGCCGGGATCAGATCCACTGGCTGGATCCCGATCAGGGCGCCCCCGTGGCCGACTATCTGGCCCGCATGGAGTCCCTGCGTCTGGCGGCCAATCGCAACCTGATGCTGGGGCTGTTCGACTACGAGGCCCACTTCGCCCGCTATCGCCGCGGCGACTTCTATGCGACCCACCGCGACGCCTTTGCCGGGCGATCCAACCGCCGTCTCACCTCGGTGTTCTACTTGAACAACGGCTGGCAACCCCAGGCGGGGGGCGTGCTGCGGGTCTATGACAACGACGAGCAGTTTCTGATGGATGTCTCCCCCAAGGGGGGGCGCTTGGTGCTCTTCCTGTCGGAGGAGTTTCCCCACGAGGTGCTGCCCGCGAGCGAGGAGCGCTACAGCATCGCCGGCTGGTTTCGGGTCAATGGCAATGGCGCCGGTCGGGTCGATCCCCCTCGCTGAGTCCGTTTCGTCCCGTTTTTGACACAGGCGCCGCTTTTTACGGGCCAGTATGGGGGGATGGCGTCCCCATCGGCTGACAAGGCTTCCTCTCCCTTGCTACACTGGCCGCACTTATGTTCGTATCTGGCTTCGCCCGTTGTTTCGTGCGCAGGTCGCGCGGCCGGATTTTCCCCGGCCATGACGAAGCCGCTTCTCCCAAGGGATCACATCTAATGAAGAACATGCATGTCTTGCTGCTGTGCGGCGGCGGTGGCGCCGAGCACGAAGTCTCTCTGCGCAGTGCCAATTTCCTCGAACAACAGCTCGGTCTTTTGCCTGGGGTCGAAGTGACCCGGGTCGAGATGTTCGCCGACCGCTGGCTCAGTGCCGACGGCCGCGAGTGCAAGCTGGGGCTGGACAAGCTGCTCTCCTTTGACAGCGTGGCCCGTCCGGTGGACTACGTGGTGCCCTGCATCCACGGCTATCCGGGTGAGACCGGCGATCTGCAATCCTTCCTCGAGCTGGCGGGCCTGCCCTATCTGGGGTGTGATGCCGAGGCGAGCAAGATCTGCTTCAACAAGATCAGCACCAAGCTGTGGCTCTCCGCCATCGGCATCCCCAACACCCCTTATCTGTTTTTGACCGAGCAGGGCGACGCGGCGCTCGCCGAGGCGAGAGCCGCGCTGGCCAAGTGGGGCAAGGTGTTTATCAAGGCGGCCTCGCAAGGGTCATCCGTGGGCTGCTACTCCGCCTGCAACGAGGCCGAGCTGGTGCAGGGGATCAAGGACGCCTTCGGTTACTCCGAGCAGGTGCTGATCGAGAAGGCGGTCAAGCCCCGCGAGCTGGAAGTGGCTGTCTACCAGTACGGTGACGAGCTGGTGGCCACCTATCCCGGGGAGATCTGCGTGCCTCAGGACAAGTTCTACACCTATGAGGAGAAGTACAGCAGCGCCAGCCACACCGAGACCGCGCTCAAGGCCGAAGGCCTGACCCAGGCTCAGTCTGACGCCATCCATGCCTACTCCCTCAAGGCTTTCCGCCAGCTGAAGTTGACCCATCTGTCACGAATCGACTTCTTCCTGACCGAGGATGGCGAGATACTGCTCAACGAGATCAACACCTTCCCGGGCATGACCTCCATCTCCATGTTCCCGAAACTTTTGGAGCATCACGGCCACAGCTTCGCGGCCTTCCTCGAGCAGAATCTGCGCCCCGTCTGAGGGTGCCGACAAGGCATGTCAACAAGCGAGGGGCCCAAGGGCCCCTCTGTCGTTTCTGCGGCGTTGCATGACCCTCAGGGTTGCTGGCAATCCCCGGGGAAGGGAGTGAACAGCCAGATGTGCGCCCCTTGCGGATCGGCGATGAGTGCCATGCGCCCGACGGTGGGGATGTCCATGGCGGGCACCACCAGGCTGCCGCCATGCCGGGTCACTTTGGCCAGCCTGGCATCGACGTCATCCACCGCTATGTAGGTCGCCCAGTGGGGCGGCACGCCAGCCATCTGGGGGTTGTCCCGGGTGGACTGTACTCCGGCCACCGGTCGGCCATTGACCACCAGCATGGGGTAGTTGCCTCCCTCCATCTCCATGAGCTGACTCTCCCATCCGAGCACCTCGGTGTAGAAGCGGATCCCGGCCTCGCCATCCGGCACATAGAGCTCGTGCCAGGTAAAGGTGGATCCTTCGGCCAGGGCGTGCTCCCTGGCCATGTCTGGTTCTGCCATCTTGTCCTCCTTGTCCCATCGGCCTTCCCGTGCGTGGGATGATGGGATGAGGACCAAGTATAGAGCGGTGCGTCGGGCCTGTGCGCCTGGCTGGGCAGATGCCGCGCACCTTGCTCCCGGCAGACCCGCTCGCTACAATCTGCCCCCTTTTTCCCGCAGACCCTGTCGCCGAGCCGCGCCCCATGAAGCCCATTCCCGATCATGCCGTCAATCGCCTGCGCATCTGGCGCAAGAGCATCTCAACCCGTCCCTTTCTCGCCCGTGGCGGCAGCGTGCCCCGCTGCGAGGCCTGCCAGCTGCGCCATGCCTGGTGTGCCTGCGAGTGGCGCCCCGAGCTCAAGGCCGAGGCGGGCTTCTGCCTGTTGATGTATGACAGCGAGCCCATGAAGCCGTCCAACACCGGCCGTCTCATCGCCGATGTCTTGCCCCAGACCACCTGGGCCTTTCTCTGGAAGCGCACCCAGCCCCATCCCGAGTTGCTGGCCCTGCTGGCGGATCCCGCCTGGCAGCCCTATGTGGTGTTCCCCGCCTGCGAGAAGAACCCGGCCCGGGTGACCGAGCAGGTGGTCCTGGCCCCCGGCAAGAAGCCGCTCTTCATCCTGCTGGACGGCACCTGGCCCGAGGCGCGCAAGATGTTCAACATGAGCCCCTATCTGGATGGTTTCCCCGTGCTGTCGGTGCGGCCGGATGCGCTCTCCACCTATGGCATGCGGGTCGCTCACTGCGATGAGCACCTCTGCACCGCCGAGGTGGCGGCCTGCGTGCTGGAGGTGGCCGGCGAGCTGCAGGCAGGGCAGGCGTTGCAGCATTGGTTCAATCTGTTCAGCAGCCGCTATATGGCGGGCCGGGTCAGCCGGGCCCCGGGCGAGGACGAGACCTCGCTGTTGCAGGCCCTGGAGACGATCAAGGGGGAGGTTGCCGAGTCTGACGCTGAGCGGGGCGAGGCAGCGCTGGTTTAACCCTGTTCAGCAGCCGCTATATGGCGGTCGGGTCAGCCGGGCTCCCGGCGAAAGCTCGCTGTTGCAGGCTCTTGAGGCGATCAAGGGGGAGGGCGCTGAACTGGCTGACCCTCTCCTGCAGGGATCGGACGCTGCCTGAGCCACCGGGGCAGACTGATGAAAATCAGGAATCAATTGGCTGCCATTGTTTCGTTAGCCTCATGAGCCCGCCCCCGTTAGGATAGCGACCTGCATTGTGCTCAAACAGGACACCCGGGATTGCCGCAGGTGGCCGCATCAGACGAGGTTTATGGATGGAACTGGAACTGCTCACCCTGGTTGCCCTGTTCGGGGTTGCCCTCATCGCCGGCTTTATCGACGCCATCGCCGGAGGCGGCGGCCTGCTGACGGTGCCAGCCCTGCTCGCCACCGGCATGCCGCCCGCCCTGGTGCTTGGCACCAACAAGTTGCAGAGCAGTTTCGGCTCCTTCTCCGCCACCTGGTTCTATGCCCGCAAGGGGCTCCTGGAGTGGGGCATCATCTGGCCGGCAGTCATCTGCACCTTCATCGGCGCGGCCCTCGGCACTCTGGCGGTGCAGACCATAGACGCCGCCATCCTGGAGCGGCTGCTGCCCTTCCTGCTGGTGGCGTTTGCCTGTTACTTCTACTTCTCCCCCAGAGTGAGCGATGCGGAGAGTCAGCGCCGCCTCACCCCCATGATGTTCGCCCTGCTGGTGGGGGGCGGGGTCGGCTTCTATGACGGCTTCTTCGGTCCCGGCACCGGGTCCTTCTTTGCCATCGGCTTCGTGGCGCTGGCGGGCTTTGGCATGGCGCGGGCCACGGCCCACACCAAGTTGCTCAACTTCACCTCCAACATCGCCTCCCTGCTGTTCTTCGCCCTCGGTGGCAAGGTGGTGTGGAGCGTCGGTTTTTGCATGGCGTTGGGTCAGTTCATCGGGGCCCGCTTCGGTTCCAAGCTGGTGCTCAAGAAAGGGGTCAAGCTCATCAAGCCGCTGCTGGTGACCGTCTCCCTGGTGATGTCCGCCAAGCTGGTGTGGAGCCAGTATCCCGAGCTGTTCAGCTGGCTGGTCTGAGTCAGCGCTAGCTTTGGCTCACCCGGGCGAAATGGGCCCGGATCTCCTCGACCAACCGCTGGATCCGCGCCCGTTTCAGGCTGCTTGGGCGATAGACCAGGTGCAGTGGGCGCGCCAGCCCCGGCAGGGCGCGCGCCCGTTTCCCCTGATCTCCCACCAGGGCTAGCAGACCGGCCGGCAACAGCACCGGGCCTATGCCGGCCTTGGCCAGCTCGATCAGCGCCAGGTAGGAGTCGAGCTCCATGGCTGGCACCAACCCGAGCGCGGCCAGGGGATCCCGCAGATAGCGATTGGAGGGGTTCTCCAGATCCATGGTGAGTATCTTGCGCACCTTCTCCTGCGCCAATAATTCCTCATTCACCTCTGCCTCGCTCAGCTTGCCAGTCAATGTTGCTTGCAAGGCGATCTGATGCTCCGGCTGCACCACCTCATCCCCATCGTCCCCCACCAGATAGAAGGGCTCTTCCAGCAGCAGCTCGGCGCACAGGCCGTGACCGGGGGGCAGGCGACCGGCACAGATGCCGAGCAGGGCGTCCCCCCCGCGTACCCGCGTCAGGATCACCGGCGTATGGTGAGTGGAGAGGGCAAGGTGGGGATCCCGGCCCAGGTAGTCGTGCATGAAGCGGGCGAGGTAGCCCGCCAGCAGGGTTTCGGAGCAGGCGACAGGCAAGGGAGTCTTGTCGGTGAGGGTCTGGCTGTCCGCCAGCACCCCCTTCATCTCCGCGAGGCTCGGGGCTACCCGGGCGAGCAGCTCCCGGGCCTGGGGGGTGAGCCGGATCTGGCGGCCATCCGGCTCGATGAGCCGCTTGCCAAGGCGCTGCTCCAGCTGGGTGATGCGTTTGCTCACCGCCGACTGGCTGATATAGAGGCGGCTCGCGACCTTGGCCATGGTGCCCTCGCTCGCCAGCAGGCAGAGTGTCTCCAGCCCTTCCAGTAACATCGTCTCTCCGGTCATCCTCTGTAGGGAGCCGTTACCTTAGGGGCTGGTGGCATCAGGGGCAAGTACCGTTTGCAGCCCTCGATAACGGCCAGCGCCACGTCTTGACGGGCGGGGCGAAGATCACCAGGTTGCCGATGAGGCTCACCACCACCCCCATGATGGAGACCGTCTGCCAGACGAAACCCTCATACAGGGTGGAGAGGCTGAGCGCTACCAGGGGAAACAGCACGGTGGCATAGGCGGCCTTGCTGGCGCCGATGCGCCCCACCAGGGTGAGGTAGGCGGTGAAGGCGATGACGGAGCCGAAGATGGCCAGATAGACCATGGCCGCGAGGTAGCGGGGCTCGGTCGGCAGGGTCAGCGACTGACCGAGCACCATGACCCAGCCCAGCAGCAGCGCCACCCCGTACACCATGCCCCAGGGCACCATCTGCAACACCTGGTAACCCTGACGCTGACCACGGGCGGAGACAAGGTTCCCGAGAGAGAAGCAGAGGGTGCCGCCGCAGGCGAATAGCAGCCCCTTCCAGCCGTTTGCACCCAGTTGCGCATCTGCAAGCACGGGCCAGAACAGCAGCAGGGTACCAAATAGGCCCAGCAGTGACCCCTGCAACCAGCGCAGGCCGGGGCGTTTGCCCTCGAACAGCCAGAGGTTGAGGCCGTTGAAGATGCTGGCGCTGGCGAAGATCACCGCCGACAGACCGCTCGGTATATAGAGGGTGGCGTGATAGAAGCAGAGAAAGTTGGTGGAGAAGAGCAGGGCGCCGAGCAGGGCCGCATAACGCTGACCCGCCCAGGGTAGGCGAGGGAACCTGCCGCTCACCGTGAGCAGGGCAAACAGCGCCAGCGCCGCCAGGGCGAAGCGATAGAGCACCGAGACCTCGATGGGAATGGGGCCGAGCTGCCAGGCGATGGCGATCCAGGTACTGCCCCAGATGAGGACGGTGGAAACATACAGCAGGAGATTCATGAGCGGATCCGATGAAAAGGAGAGTGACATGGGGATCAGCATGGATCGGACGGCGTGAGCTGGCTTGCACCATCTTGCGGTTTTTTGTGGCCGGCAGCAGCGCTTGGCGAGCCGCCGCGATAAGATGACGGCACGGGAACAAGGATGGGGCAGACAGGTGCAGCAGAGACGACAGGCGGGGGTGTTTGATGCCCTGGTCAGCACGGGGGCGCGGCTGGAGGACTCCTGCTGGCTGGAGCCCGGGCTCGGGGTGGCCAGCTGGCGCAACCGCTACGATCAGACCCGCTACCACAAGCCGGGTCACCACACCATCAGCGTCTATCTGCAGGGGGGCGAGCAGACCGAGCGCCTCGACGGTCCCGGCGGCCATGGCGGTACCGGCAAGGTGTGCATCATGCCCGATCACCACAGATCCGAATGGCTGGTACGCGAGGAGTTTCGCTTCTTCCACCTCTACTTCACTCCCGCCCACTTCACCCGCATCGCCGAGCAGGTGTGCGACAAGGAGGGGCGCCACCTGGTGTTGCAGGACAAGACCTTCATCGAGGATCCCCAGGCCGCGGCCCTGGTGCAGGCACAGCTGATGAAGCTGGACTGGCAGCACGGGGTCGATCGCATGGCGCTCTCCCACGGTGCCTGGATGCTGATGTTGCACGCCTACCGTCACCATACCCGGGAGGCGCCCAGCCTGCCGGAGGTGCGGGGCGGCCTGGCGCCCGTCGTTGTCCGGCGGGTGCAGGAGTATCTGCGGTCCCACCTGGCGGACTCCGTGACCTTGAGCGATCTTGCCCGGGAGGCTGGCCTGAGCGAATACCATTTTGCCCGTATGTTCGGCCAGAGCCTGGGCTGCCCGCCCCATCGTTACCTGCTGGGGCTCAGGCTCCAGCGGGCCAAGCAGCTGCTGGCAGGAAGCGATCCCCTGGCCAGCATCGCAGCCCAGTGCGGCTTCTCCTCCCAGGCCCACTTTGGTAATCGTTTTCGGGAGGCCTTTGGCCTGAGCCCGGGGCAGTGGCGCGCACAATTGTCATTCTCCTGTCACAGATAACGCTGAGACTCTGGGTAAAAGAGGTGTACCCTCTGCCTCTTACCCACAAAAAGGAATGCCCATTGAATCATCGCAAACGTCAGACCCGCACCCGCCACCTCTGGTTCAGCCACTGGAATGCTCCGCAAGACCGCATCTCTGTTCCCACCCCACCCGAACCCGCAGTGCCTCACAGTTCCCGCTGAAAACCCCAAGACCCGATAGGATTTTTCCGGCAACTTTGCCACTATTGCGCCATCAGGATGGACTGGATATGGCCGCATGTTTCTGGAACGCATTGAAGTCAAAGGTTTTCGCGGGATAAATCGGCTCTCGCTCGGGCTGGATCACACCACGGTTCTCATCGGTGAGAACGCCTGGGGCAAGTCCAGCCTGCTGCGTGCCCTCTGGTGCCTGCTGGGGGATGCCGAACCCTATCAATTCAGTCGCGATGATTTCCATCAGCCCGAAGACCCCGAGCTGAGCCCGTCGCGCACCCTGCAACTGGTGCTCACCTTCAGCGAGTACCGCCCCCAGATGTGCCAGCACTCCCGCCGATTGGCGCGCCTGGGTTCGGCCTGGATCCCCCACAAGGACAAGTTCCACCGGGTGCACTATCGCGCCAGCGCCGAACTGCAGGACGACGGCAGCGTGCAGAGCACCCATGACTTTCTCGATGGCATTGGCAAGAGCCTGGCCATCGACAACAACGAAGAGCTGGTGCGGCTGCTCATCACCATGAACCCGGTGTTCCGGCTGCGGGATGCCCGTACCGCCCGCGACGGCATAGAGCGGCTGCCCTGGGACGATCTCTCCGAGCAGCGACTCGGGGAGCTCGCCGGCAAGTTGACCGATGAGCCCCAGCGCATCGGCGAACCCGAGCTGAAAGAGGCGCTGCAGGCGGTACAGCAGTTGATGGAGCACTACTTCAGCGCCCTGGCCCCCATCAAACACAAGCCCCGCAGCCAGCGGGAGATCGTCAATCGCCCCATGACCCTGCGCAATCCCGGCAACTTGCAGGTGCTGCTGCGCAATGCCGATAACCGGGCCCTGCAACTGGCCATGGCGGGCATGGCCGCCATGCTGCTCCATGCCCGCGGCAACCGCGAGCTGGAGGAGGGGGCCAGGCCCATCCTGATGCTGGAAGATCCCGAGAGTCGCCTGCACCCCACCATGCTGGCACTGGCCTGGGGCCTGCTCGAGCAGTTGCCCGGTCAGAAGCTGCTCACCACCAACTCGGGGGACCTGCTCTCTTCCCTGCCGCTCAATCAGGTGCGCCGCCTGGTGCGACGCCAGCATGACATCCTCTGCCACCAGTTGGGGGGGGAACGTTACAGCAGCGATGACCTGCGCAAAATCGCCTTCCACGTGCGGATCAACAGACCCATGTCGATGTTTGCCCGCTGCTGGTTGCTGGTGGAGGGGGAGACAGAGATCTGGCTGCTCTCCGAGCTCGCCCAGATCTGTGGCTACAGCCTGCGGGCGGAGGGGGTGCGCATCATCGAGTTTGCCCAGTGCGGTCAGGCCCCTCTCATCAAGGTGGCCCGTGACTTCGGCATCGAGTGGCACCTGCTCACCGACGGCGACGAGGCGGGCGCCAAGTACGCGAGCTCGGCTCGTTCCCTGCTCAAGGGGGAGCGTGAACGGGACCGGCTGACCCAGTTGCCCTCGGCGGACATAGAGCACTACCTCTACCAGAACGGATTCGAGGCGGTGTTTCGGCGCGAGGCGGGTGTCGGTGGGCGCTCCACCCTCAACGCCGGGCGCATCATCTCCAAGGCCATTCATCACCGCAGCAAGCCCGGCATGGCGCTGGCCGTGGTGGAGGAGGCGGAGCGCCTTGGCAGCGAACACATTCCCCCCATGCTCAAGCAGATGTTTGCACGGGTGGTGGCCCTGGCCCGCGGCCAGAGCTAGTCTCGCAGGCGTTGGGAATAGGGGCGGGTTTGGGTATACTCGCCCCTCATTTTTGCTGCCGGGGCCTCTTGGTCCTGTCCTCTGTTTGCTGCCGGAGACCCTATGTTCGTCCAACTTCCTTTTTGGCTCTTTTCCCTGACCGGCCTGATGGCCCTGGGGGCCTTGATCGCGCTCGGGATCGTCTTGTGGCGTGGGGATCTCTGCCCGGGCCAGCGCTCGCGGATCACCAACCAGCTCTTCTCCATCTGGGTGATCACCGGCCTCTCCCTGATGCTGGGAATTGAAGCCGGGGTGACCGGCTGGCTTCCCTGGTGCGGGGGCGCCGCCCTGATCCTGGGGATAGTGCTTTCCCTGGCCCAGTCCCGCCTCGAGGGCAAGCGTGCCATTCCCGCCACCCTGCTGTGGCTGCCCGCCATGCCGCTCGCTCTCTATGGCCTGGGTCTGCTGCAGATCCAGGGCTGGCTGAATGGTGTGCTGCAGATTGTGCTGCTGGGCTCGGCCTTCGCCCACCTGATGCTGCTGCGTGCCCGCCACCGCCTGCAGGCATTCAACCTGCTGCTGCCGCTGGCGGGGCTGTTGGCCGCCATGCTGAGCCTGATCTGGCTGGCGGTGCTGGTGAGCGGGCAGGACAATGGCGCTGGGCTCGATGCCCTGATCCCCGGGGTGCTGACCCAGGCGGGCTTGCTCATTGCCGCCCTGCTGCTCTGGTTCAGCCCTATCTACCGGCAGCAGGAGACGGCCCCCGTGGTGTTGTCCGTGACCCTGTGCGGTCTCATCATCGCCCAGATAGCGGCGACCAGCGTGCTGCACCAGCTGGCCTGAGTCGCACAGTGGCAAGCCAGGGAGTAAGCCCGCGTCTGTGTAGACGCGGGCTTTTTCATACATAGAGAGGGGTATGTGGCACGCCGGAGCCGGTAGCGCAGCCTGGCAGGCGAGGGCCTTGAGTGGCAAGGTCGGCACCTAGTTGACTGAAAAAACTACGGTTTGTTGCAAAAGAACACAACATGTGATGGTTTAATCCCCTGGTAAACTTTTTTTAGGATAATTACTTGCAATCTCAGCGTTGGAGCCTATTATTGGCGACCTCAGACGCGGGGTGGAGCAGCTCGGTAGCTCGTCGGGCTCATAACCCGAAGGTCGTCGGTTCAAATCCGGCCCCCGCAACCATCTGAGTGTCGACATCGACGACAACCTTAGGGTGATAGCTGATGAAGACGATTCGAACTGGCTAGTGCTCGGTCACTTCGGAAAAATACGGACGCGGGGTGGAGCAGCTCGGTAGCTCGTCGGGCTCATAACCCGAAGGTCGTCAGTTCAAATCTGGCCCCCGCAACCAACTATTTGTGCTCATGGCAAGGCTGATGCCAAGCGGTGAACGTAAAGACAGCACACTACTTCTGCTCGGTAGTGCGCGGTGATGAAAGCAGTACAATTCGGACGCGGGGTGGAGCAGCTCGGTAGCTCGTCGGGCTCATAACCCGAAGGTCGTCAGTTCAAATCTGGCCCCCGCAACCAACTATTTGTGTTCATGGCAAGGCTGATGCCAAGCGGTGAACGTAAAGACAGCAAACTACCTCTGCTCGGTAGTGCGCGGTGATAACGGCAGTAGAATTCGGACGCGGGGTGGAGCAGCTCGGTAGCTCGTCGGGCTCATAACCCGAAGGTCGTCAGTTCAAATCTGGCCCCCGCAACCAACTATTTGTTCTCATGGCTAGGTTTTGTACCACAGCGATGAGGCGAAGACGCAAGCTGCTACTGCTCGGCAACTTGCGGGCAAGGTCCGGTAACGGACACACAATTCGGACGCGGGGTGGAGCAGCTCGGTAGCTCGTCGGGCTCATAACCCGAAGGTCGTCGGTTCAAATCCGGCCCCCGCAACCAACTTGTCATCTATTCCTCTCTTTATATCCATCTCGACTCCCTCGTATATCACCCTGATCCAGCACATTAATTTATGTGGTGGCGATCCTTTGTCCCATTTGTTCGGTATCATTCTGGCTTCTGTTCATGGATGAGGCCTCTCCCTGTGATGCACGCTTTCAACTACCTTCCTCCCAAGATAACCATGCAGACCACCACCCTGAATGAGGTGATGGCGAGCAACATTCCCGTCAAACTGCTGCTGGTAGCCGAGACCGGGCGCGATGCCCTGCTGGCGCAGCCGGCCTTCGCCGGGGTGGCGTCCCAGATAGCCCTGGGTCTGCCGGCCCCTTACCGGCTGGCGGATGGTCAGGGTCTGCAACTGGTGCTCTTCGTGGACTCGGCGCCCGTTGTGGATCACCGGCTCTACAAGCAGATCCGCACCTGGACAGCCCCCCTCGCGGGCCTCAAGGTGGCGCAGCTGGCGCTGCACCTGGAGGGCTTCGATGAGGCGCCCCGGGCGCTGCTGGCCGAGCTGGTGCTCGCCACCCTGCTGGCGGCCGATGTGCCGCTGCCCACCCAGAAGCGCGCTGACGAGGCGCCCATCGGCTATCAGAGTCTGACCCTGTCTCCCCCCTGCGTCCTTGATCTGGCCCGCATCGAGGCCGAGGCGCAGGGCAACGGGCTGGCCCGTCACCTGGCCGTCCTGCCTGCCTCAGAACTCAATGCCGGCAGTTACCGTGCCTTCGCGCGGCAGCTGGCGCAACAGGAGGGTTGGCAGTGGCAGGAGTTCGACGAGGCGGCCCTCGCCAAACTCGGTGCCGGCGCCTTCCTGGCGGTGGCCAGGGGCTCGGAGGACAACCAGGCTGCCATCGTCAGGCTCAGCTATTGCCCGGCCAATCCGGTGCGTCGCATCGCATTGGTGGGCAAGGGGATCTGCCACGACTCCGGGGGCTATAACCTGAAAGTGAGTGGCAGCATGTATGGCATGCACCTGGACATGGGGGGCAGCGCGGTGGCGCTCGGGACCCTGCATGCCATCAGCCGGGCCAAGTTGCCCGTTGAGGTACACTGCTGGCTCGCCATCGCCGAGAACCACATAGGCCCCAAAGCCTATCGACCGGGGGAGGTGGTGACCGCCCTCAATGGCACCACCATAGAGGTGGTGGACACGGACGCCGAGGGGCGCATGGTGCTGGCGGATGCCCTGGCGCTCGCGGCCCAAGGGGAGCCCGATCTGCTGATCGACTACGCAACCCTGACCGGTGCCTGCAAGCGGGCGCTCGGCAGCCGCTACAGCGGCGCCTTCACCAATCGCCCCGACTGGCTTCCCGAGCTGATACGCCTGGGGCAGCAGAGCGGTGAACGGATCTGGCCCTTCCCGCTGGACGAGGATTTCGATGACAACCTCGATAGCGAGTGGGCCGATCTGTTACAGTGCGCGCCGGGTACCTCGCCGGATCACATCGATGCGGCCCGCTTCCTCAGCCGCTTCGTGCCCGGGCAGACACCCTGGTTGCACCTCGACTTGAGCGGTTTTCGCAACAAGGGGGGCAACGGCGTGGTCGGCAGCGAAGTGACCGGGTTTGGTGTCAGGCTGTCGCTGACCCTGCTCGCCAGCCCGCTTGGGATGGCCGAGCCTGGCACTCAGGCAACGATATGAATTGCCAAGTACAACCAATAAGGACAAGCGTGAAACAAGCAAGCTATGACTGGGTGCTGTTCGATCTGGACGAGACCCTGCTCGATTTCCCGGTCGCCCAGGCACTGGAGCGTACCCTGCAGATCTATGGCGTGACGCCGACGCCCCCCAGGATGGCGGCCTATCACGAGCTGAACCACAGGCTGTGGCAGCAATACAATTCGGGTGAGATAGATGCCACCCGGCTGCAGCAGACCCGTTTTTCGATGTTTGCCGAGCAGGTGAACGTGGCGCCCATGGCGATGAACGACACCTTCCTGCAGCAGATCATCGCCCTGAGCGTGCCGCTGGAGGGGGTGGAGGAGACCCTGCTGGCCCTGAAGAGCCGGGTCAGGATGGGGATCATCACCAATGGTTTCAGCCTGCCCCAGCGCGGTCGTCTCGACAAGCTGGGCTGGAATGAGTGGTTCGAGCCCCTCGTTATCTCCGACGAGGTGCAGGTGACCAAACCGGCCGCCGCCATCTTCCAGCACGCTCTGGATCTGATGGGACAACCGAGCCCGGCGCGGGTGCTGATGGTGGGGGACAACCCCAAGACCGACATCGCCGGTGCCGCCGCCCAGGGGCTGGCGACCTGCTGGTACAACCCCGCCCGCCAGCAGGGGCCCTGCGAGGCGACCCACGAGATCCATCACTTCGCCCACCTCTCTGACATAGTGCTGGGGCGCTGAGCCAGGCCCTAGGCGACTTCGCAAAGACAAGAAAGGCAGCCCTCGGGCTGCCTTTTTTCATCGCTGGCGTACTCAGGTGCCGAGGCGGCTGAGCAGCCAGGCCTCGAGCAGGGCGACGCCGGGAGCCAGCACGGCCTCGTCGAAGTCGAACTCCGGATGGTGGTGAGGCGCCGCCAGATTGGCCCCCAGAATGAGGTAGGCGGCCTCACCGCCATTTTGCTGTACTCGCTCGATGAGAAAACCGGCATCCTCGCTGGCGCCGAAGCGGCGGGTGTGGATGGTCTCAAGCTTGAGCGCCTCGGCCAGCGGCACTATCTCCTTGAGCAGGGCCGGGCTGTTCTCTATGCCGATGGCTTCCCCCTGCTTGCGAATGAGGTAGCTGGCCCCCTGCATCATGGCGGCCCCTTCCACTATCTGCTGCACCTGGCCGAACATGTAGTCATTGAGAGCCGGGGTCGTGCCACGGGTCTCTCCCTGCAGGCGGGCGTGACCCGGGATCACGTTGCGACCGCTGCCCCCATTGAGCTGGCCAATGTTGATGCGGGTCATGCCGTCCCGGTGGCGGGCAATGCCGAGCATGGCGGTGGTGGCCATGCAGGCCGCCGCCAGGGCATTGCTGCCGGCGTTGGGCTCGAGTCCCGCGTGAGCGGCGCGCCCCATAAATTCCACGTCAAATTTTGTTGAACAGAGAAACTCGGTGGGATTGATCACCAGTTCGCCGCTGTTGGCGTGAATGCCGATGTGAAGCGCCAGCAGGGCATCCACGTCATCGAGCTGACCGCCCGCCGCCAGCGCCTTGCCGCCGCGGCATCCCTCCTCGGCAGGCTGGAAGAACAGCTTGATGCGGCCGTTCAGACCATCGGCCAGGGCGGCGATCCGCTCGGCCAGCACCAGCCCGATTGCGGTGTGGCCATCGTGGGCGCAGGCGTGCATCCAGCCCGGGTTGGCGGAGTGCCAACCCTCCTGGCAGGGTTGGTGTGCCGGCTCCCGGCTCTCTTCCACTTCTACCGCATCGATGTCGAAGCGAAAGCCCAGGGTAGGGCCGGGGCGGCCGCTGTCCCAGACCCCCATCACCCCGGTGATCTCGTCGATGCGGGCCAGCCAGTCGGGGTGGGCCCCCTGACGCAGGGCACGCTCCTTCTGGGCTGCGACGTCTATCTCCCGTCCCATGATGAGGTTGCTGGCCAGCAGCTTGTCCCCCAGCATGACGGAAAAACCGAGTTCACAGAGGTGGTGGGCGATGAGGGCGCTGGTGCGAAATTCACACCAGGCGGCTTCGGGGAGACGGTGAAGGTCACGGCGCCAGTGGCGCAGAGCATCCTGAGTCATGGTGATTCCTGCATGGCAAATCCAGCGGACATTGTGACGGGCAGGGGGGCAAGAGTAAATCCCGCAGAGACAGATGCGGCAAGGGGAGCACTGAGGCTCCCCTTGCAAGAACGGCGATCATGACGTTCAGGTCGTTAAATGCTCACTGATGGACAATAACTCCTGACTGGCATCCTGTTCTTGCACAAGGCTTCAAAAAACCACCTTTGCGGGCGTTTTTTCGGCCTGGTGGCGCTATCAAGACGCAGGCCAAGCAACTGCCTGACCGATTAACCGCCTTAGAGCTGTGCCAGCGAGGGCAGAGAGACGGCAACCAGAGTGAAAAACACGGTAAAAACGGCGGTAACAACGAACTCTTTCATTATTTTGTCTCCCTTGGCTGACTGATGATGAGAGCAAGATACCACAATGACAGGGGATAACAATGAAAAATGTATTTATGTGGCAAAATTAAGTCGCTGGTGTCGTAGTGCTGTGTTTTTGTAATTTTGTGGGCGTTTTATCACCCATTCATGAGGCGGTGGATTTTTAGTATATGATATTTATCACTATGTTGTTTATATACAGTCACTTATGGTTTTTTGTTTGCGTTTTTTGATGGGGCTTGTACGAGACCATTTTGGTGGTCATCAACTTTTGTGGCGAGAAATGGCAGGGTGGTGCGCCTGAAAGTGTCGCCAATGATGGGTTGGCTGGCTGGTGTTGTCATTTTCCTTATCCCATCATTTTTATCTGCCCGTCATGGGGTAAACTCAGTAGGGACAGCGCTTTATCGTCATCACCTCCCGGCATAATTTCAATTCATCGGGGAAAACAGGGTAAAACAGCAGGCATTCGGCAGGGACAAGCCCCGCTGCCCCGCCCGCCGAGCCGCTCTTTTTGAGTGGGCATCATGGTGGGAGAGGTGGGCTTTCATTCACAGATGCCCAGAGGTAAGTATGCAGAAACTGACACCCAGGCAAGGGGCCCCTGTCAGAGGAGCAGGGCGAGGGGGCAGAGTCTGCTGGAGAGAGGGAAACCTCAGTAGAGCGCGGCGACACGAAAGAGAACGCCTGTATCGCCGTCTATCAGGCAGAAGCACAACTGGGCAAGCTGGCTCGTTACAGGTCGGGGAGGGCGGTTGCCTGTGTTTGCCGGGGCACTGATGCAGGCATAAAAAAACCCTCCGATGGAGGGTTTTTGTCACAACAACCTGTCTGAAGCGCGATGGCTTAGAACAGGGTGGTGGAGAGATCGTACAGCTCCTGATCGAACGGGCGCTTGAGGTTCTCGATGCAGTCGATGATGTCGTGGTGCACCATTTCGTTGCCCTGGATCCCGACGCAGCGGCCACCCTGACCGGCCAGCAGCTGCTCGACGGCAAAGGCACCCATGCGGCTGGACATGATGCGATCGCGGGCGGTCGGCGAGCCGCCACGCTGGATGTGACCCAGTATGGTGGCGCGGGTTTCGCGGCCTGTCATGGCTTCGATGTCCTTGGCCAGGGCATTGACGTCGGTGACGTGCTCACAGATGGTGATGATGGCGTGCTTCTTGCCTTTGGCTTCGCCTTCCTTGATCTGTTGCAGCAGCTTCTCTTTGTCAAAAGCCACTTCCGGCACGATCACGTACTCGGCGCCACCGGCAACGGCGGCGGACATGGCCAGATCGCCACAGTGGCGGCCCATGATCTCGACCACGGAGATGCGGTGGTGGGAGCTGCAGGTGTCACGCAGACGGTCGATGGCGTCGACGACCACGTTCAGCGCGGTGTCAAAGCCGATGGTGAAGTCGGTACCGGCGATATCGTTGTCGATGGTGCCCGGCAGACCGATGCAGGGGAAACCCTCTTCGGTCAGCTTCTTGGCACCCATGTAGGAGCCGTCACCACCGATCACCACCAGGGCATCGATGCCGTGTTTTTTAAGGTTCTCGATCGCCTCGGCACGCACTTTCGGGTCTTTGAAGGCGGGGAAACGGGCGGAGCCCAGGAAGGTGCCGCCGCGGTTGACCACGTCGGAGACGCTGTGGCGCTCGAGCTTGACGATCCTGTCCTGATGCAGACCGAGGTAGCCATCATAGATGCCGTAGACTTCCAGGCCATGATGCAGACCGGCGCGCACCACGGCGCGAATGGCTGCGTTCATACCCGGTGCGTCACCACCACTGGTCAAAACACCAATACGTTTGATTTGTTTGGTCATGAGTGCCTCTGGATCTGAGTTGTCGAATATCAATATCTGAAAAATACGGCCAGCCGTTTTTACTATATCGGCTTTCCTATGGAAGAAGGGGACCCATAGGAAAGCGATATCAAGAGAGGGGCCAGGCCCCTCTCTTGTGTCACTTACTGGGCGGCGCCAGCGATGATCTGGGAGAAGTCGTCCACTTTCAGGGACGCACCACCCACCAGGCCACCGTCGATGTCCGGCTGACCGAACAGGTCGGCAGCGGTCGCGCCAGTGACGGAACCACCGTACAGGATCTGTACCTTGGCAGCCACGGCGACGTCGAAACCGGCCAGGTACTGACGGATGTGAGCATGCACGGACTGAGCGATTTCCGGGGTAGCGGTCTTGCCGGTGCCGATGGCCCATACCGGCTCGTAAGCCACTACGGCGTTGGCGAAGGAGGCGATGCCGCAACGGTCGATGACGGCTTTGAGCTGGGTCTCAACCACGTTCTTGGTCACACCGGCTTCGAACTGCTCCAGGGTCTCACCGATGCACAGAACCGGTACCAGGCCAGCTTTCTGGATGGCTTCGTACTTGGCAGCCACCACGTCGTCGGTCTCTGCGTGCAGGGTGCGACGCTCGCTGTGGCCGACCAGGGAGTAGGTGCAACCGAAAGCTTTGAGCATGGAGGGGGCGTTCTCGCCGGTGAAGGCGCCGGACTCGTGAACGTCGGCGTTCTGGGCACCGTAAGCAATCTTGCTGCCAGCGGTCAGCTGTTCAACCAGACCCAAAAAGATAACCGGCGGGCAGACGGCGACTTGCACGGAAGGATGAGCGGCAGCAGCCGGGGTCAGTCCTTTGATCAGAGCTTCGACAGAAGCTTTGGTGCCGTTCAGTTTCCAGTTACCCATTACCAGGTGCTGTCTCATCTTCTCAATCTCCTAGGCATTTGATTGCGCAACATTATATGAATTGAACCGAGCCCAAGATAGCTGACCCGGCGGCAAATGACGTAATTTTTTTTCGCTTTCCTGATCCAAATCAGGAATGCAAGAACCGATCGCTCATTCGTTAACCTGCCCCCGCAAACGGGCCCACCATACCCCAATCCATTCGTGAATGGCAGCCTCGGAATACATCAGGTAACGCCCCTTGGGCAGGTAGCTGTAGAGGGGTTGCGGCTCCTGACTCTGCTTGGCGGTATAGTCGGTGGGGGCCGGCACCGCATCGAGTCCCTGACCGCGATAGAGCGCCATGGCCCGGGGCAGGTGGGTGGCCGAGCTTACCAGCGCCACCCGCTTGCCCTTGAGGTGGGCGCTGATGCTGACCGCCTCGTCGTGGGTGTCTTTGTTGTTTTCAAACAACGTCATTCGGGAGCGGGGGATGCCGAGGCCCGCCGCCATGCGGGCATTGACCTCGGCGTTGGAGAGGGGATCCCCCGACACATAGCCCGAGAAGACCAGCTCCGCTTGCGGGTAGGCCTGGGCCAGGCGCACCCCTTCCAGGGTGCGGGCCAGCGCAATATTGTTCTGCCAGGACCGCTCAGGTACCGCCGGATCGCTCACATGGCCGTTGCCGAGCACCACGATGGCGTCGATATGGGGATGCTGGCCTACGTCGAACGGCGGATAGGTCTGCTCCAGGCTTCGCGCCAGTTCATAGCTGACGGGCCTCATCCCCATCAGGGTAATGAGGAGCAACGAGAAGGTGGCCAGCAGTTTGCCGGTTTTCTGAAAGCGGGTGAACCAGAGTAGCGCGAGCGCCAGCAACAATAAGGAGAGGGAGAAGGGCAGCGGCATCAGCAGCTGGCCCAGCCACTTCTTGGCAGTAAACAGGTTGAGCTCAAACACAGCAGCGTCGTCCTTGAGTTTTCAGCAAATTCCGGATGTGACAGAATACCCCTCTTTTTGGTCTGGCCCAATCCTGCGGCCGAAGATGAGCATTGTCTTGAAGCAAGATCAGAGTTTTGACGGGCGCGCCGACAAGTTCGCCCGCAACATTTACGACTCCACCAAGGGGCGCATCCGCACCGCCGTGGTGTGGAGCGACATCGAAGCCTGCCTGACGCGTCTTGGCAACCGGCCGCTGCGCATTTTGGATGCCGGCGGCGGCTTTGGCTATTTCGCCCAGAAGCTGGCGGCCATGGGCCACCAGGTAGAGCTGTGCGATCTGTCGGCAGAAATGCTGGATCTGGCCCGGGAGCAGATCGCCGAAAAGGGGCTGGAAGACAGAATTCGTCTCATCCATTGCCCCATTCAGGATCTCAAACAGCATGTGACCGGCACCTTCGATCTGGTGCTCTGTCACGCGGTGCTGGAGTGGCTCGTCGAGCCCCGTCAGACCCTGCTCGGTCTGTTCCCTTTCGTCAAGGCAGGGGGCATACTGTCGCTGCTTTTTTACAACCGTCACGGCCTCTTGTTCCAGAGCCTGGTAGTGGGCAATTTTGACTATGTGCGCCAGGGATTGAACAAGAAGCGCCAGACCGCGCTCACGCCCACCAACCCCCAGTTGCCGGAACAGGTTTACGACTGGATAGGACGGGGGGGCCTCAAGATCATCGGCAAGACGGGGGTGCGCGTCATTCACGACTACATGCGCCACAAGCAGGAACAGGTCGAGAAATTCGACGATCTGCTGGCCATGGAGCAGCACTATTGCCGTCAGGAACCCTTTGTGTCCCTTGGGCGCTACATCCATGTGATGGCCCAGAAACCAGCCGGTTGAGACGAACCGGCGTGAATGTGATGCGGGATCGAGCCGTCGGGGTGCCACCGACCCCGGCCTATATCACCACGGCGGGCGAGTGACCCGTCGGTTATAACAACGAGATGATAACGTCATGATGAGTACATCCCGTACCCTGCCAGAGACGGTGGGATGGGTCAGACAGGAGGGGTTGTCCCTGAACCTCCCCACCGACAGGCTGGCCTTTCTGATCGCGATCAAGACACTCTCCGAGGATGAATCGGATCTGTCGGAAGCCGCGCTGCACGACGCCTTCGGTTACGTGAGCAACGCCTTCGGCCAGATGGACGAGACCCTCTCCGGTCGCGCCAACAACGCCATCAACGATCTCATTCGCCAGCAACTGCTGTCGCGCTTCACCACCGACATGGTGGCGGGGGAGAGCCTCTATCGCCTGTCGCGCCTTGGCATGAGCATCGTCGACTTCTTTCTGGAGAGCCGTCAGGTGGACTCCATCAAGCTCTCCATTTTGCTCGAACACCTTGCCGCCGAGCTCGACACCGCCCGCAAGGCGGCGCTTGAGACAAACACCCGCGAACAGTGGGATGCCGAGGTGCTGCCGCGCCTCTCCTTCTCGCTGGAAGAGACCCTGGGGCGCATCGATCTCACCCAGCGCGCCATGGACGAGCAGCAGAATCAGGTCAAGAACGAAATAGCGGCCCTGCTGACCCAGAACTGGGTCGACGCCATCCACAGCTGCGAGAAGCTGCTGCGCGAGACGGGCCAGACTCTGCGCGAGCTGCAAGACACCCTGGATGCCGCCGGTCACCGCCTGCAGGCGGGGCTGCTCAACATTCAGGAGGCGGCGCAAGGGCGCGACGACCTGTTCCATGTCGAGGAGCTGACCCATGCCCTGCAGGGGCGTCTGGACGTCATCACCTCCTGGGGCCAGCAGTGCATCGAGCTCTGGTCCCGTTATGACAGGCATGTCCACAAGTTCATCCGCAACGCCATCGACATGGACAAGAATCGCGCCTTCAGCCAGCGGCTGCGCGAATCCATTCGCAACTTCGAGCAGCACAATTTCTTGCTGCGGGTGGCCGAGGAGCCGCGCCTGCTGGAGCTGCGGGACGAAACCATCGCCATCCACGACGAGGAGGTGACCGGCGAGGTGCCCCTCGAGATGGAGTTCATGGAGATGGTGGACATCAATCAGGCGCTGGCAGAGCGCATCGAACGCTATCTGGCCCGCTATCCCGAGCAGGGGCAGCAGCTGGATCTCGCCGACGTGCTGCGCGAATACCTGCTCGATTTCCCGGCCCACGCCCACTTCGACGTGGCGCGTCTGCTGATAGACCAGGCCGTACGCCTCGGCCATGCCAGCGGTGAGCGCGAGCACCACCGCCAACCCGCATGGAAACCCATTAACCAAGCTGGATCCAAGGTTCAGGCCTATGTCATTGATCAATTCTGAGTTTCCCTTGCCCCTGCGGCTCGCAGAGGCCATCGCCAACCCCTTGTTTCCGCGCATCGACACCGCCCTGCGCTCGGGGCGCCACATCAGTGCCGACGATTTCGAACAACATTCGGCGCTGGTGGAGTTTCATGGCGAGCTGGAGATCTTCTACGGCCGCTATCAGGTCGAACTCATCAAGGCGCCGGAAGGCTTCTTCTATCTGCGCCCGCGCCCCAGCGCCGACATCGGCACCACAGTGCTCTCCGAGCTCGATATGCTGGTGGGCAAGGTGCTCTGTTACCTCTATTTGAGCCCGGACCGGCTCGCCTCGGAAGGGGTGTTCACCATGGGCGAGTTGCAGGAGGAGGTACTCGGCCTCGCCGACGAGAAACAACTGCTGAGGATGGTCAACAGCCGTTCCGGCGGCACCGATCTGGACAAGAAGAAGCTGCTGGAGAAGATCCGTACCTCCATGCGCCGCCTCAAGCGCCTCGGGATGATCACCGCCCTTGGCAACAGCGACAAATTCCGGGTCAACGAGTCCGTGTTCCGCTTCGCCGCCGATGTGCGCTCCGACGAGGATCCCCGCGCCGTCCAGCTGCGGATGATCCAGGAAGGGGAGGCCATCTTCCACGACGACGAGATGCCGAGCAGCGATTCGCTGTTTGACGACATCGAGGGGGATTTGGATGAAGAGCAACTGGAGCTGGAGGTGGAAGATGATCTGCAACGTTAATGTTCTGGCACCGATGGCGTCGGCCGGTTTGATGGAGAGTGCGGCGTGAGAGGCAAATTCAAATCCCTGACCATGGTCAATTGGAACGGCTTCTTCGCCCGGACCTTCGATCTCGATCAGCTGGTCACCACTCTGTCCGGCGGCAACGGCGCGGGCAAGTCCACCACCATGGCGGCCTTTATCGCGGCCCTGATCCCGGATCAGTCCCTGCTCCACTTCCGTAACACCACTGAGGCGGGCTCCAGCAGCGCGTCCCGCGACAAGGGGCTCTACGGCAAGCTGCAGCGCGGTCACTGCTATTCCCTGTTGGAAGTGATGAACAGCCGCGAGCAGCGGATCTGGGTCGGCGTGCACCTGGAGCAGGTGGCCAACCGGGACAACAAGGTCAACATCACCCCCTTCGCCCTGGTGGACGTGCCAGAAAACCTGCAACCCACGGATCTGTTGCTGGAAAAACTCCATGATGGCAAGGGCCGGGTGCGCGCCTTCACCGATCTGAAAGGGGCTGCCGCCGAGCTGGGGGCCATGAAGGTCGCCAAATTCAATACGGTGACCGACTATCACAACTTCATGTTCGAGTTCGGCATCACCCCGAAGAAGCTGCGTGATCAAAAAGATCGCGGCAAGTTCTATCGCCTGATCGAGGCCTCCCTCTACGGCGGCATCTCCTCCTCCATCAGCCGTTCCCTGCGGGAATACCTGCTGCCGGAGAACTCCGGCGTGCGCAAGGCGTTCCAGGACATGGAGGCGGCCATCTACGAGAACCGCCGCACCCTGGAAGCCATCAAGGAGACGCAGGGTCAACGGGATCTGTTCAAGAACCTGATCACCGAGACCACCCACTACGTGGCGGCGGAGTATGTGCGGGGGGCCGCCGAGAAGAACCGTCTCTCCGAGCTGGCCCTCAAGGCCCGGTCCGAGCTTGCGGGCAAGCGCCGCCTGCTGGCCGAGGAGAAGCAGCGCGCCATCTATCTGGCGGACGAGGTGGATCAGCTCACCAACCGCGAGAAATTGCTGACCGACGAGCTGGAGTCCGCCGCCGAGCACCTGGCCAAGGTGATGGCCGCCGTGGCCCTGCAAAAGAAGATCGCCCTGTACCGCGCCGATCTGGCGGAGCTGGTCGACAAACTCGAGCAGCAACAGGCGATCGTTGAAGAGATCCATTGTCAGCTGCTGGAGGTGGAAGAGCGCAAAGAGCTGGCCCAGGCCGAGGTGGACAGCCTCAAGACCCAGCTCGCCGACTACCAGCAGGCGCTGGACATTCAGCAGACCCGCGCCATCCAGTACCGTCAGGCGGTGCAGGCCCTCGATGCTGCCCGCGAGCAGTGCGAGCTGCCGGGGCTGAGTGCCGAACAGGCGAGCGACACCCTGCATCAGTTCCGCGCCGCCGAGCAGAGCCTCACCAGCCGGGTGCTGGGGGCCGAGCAACAGCTGGCGCTGGCCAAGGCGGCGGTGGCCGAGCACGAGGCGGCGCTGGCGCTGCTGCTCAGCATCGCCCCCGAGACAGTGCGCGAGGCCGCCTGGCCCACGGCGCAGGCGCTGCTCAAGCGTCATATCGAAGACAAGGCCCGCATCGCGCAGGGGCAGGGGCTGCGCGCCGCCCTGGCTCGCCTCGAGAAAGAGAGTGAAAGCCAGAAGCATCTCTTCAAGTTGCGCGACGAGTTACAGCAGGCCTCTGGCCAGCTGATCGCCAGCCAAGACGAGCTGGAGATCTTCCTCGAAGCCCAGCGCTCCCGTCAGGAAGAGCTGAGTGATCAGCAGGCGGAGGTGAATCAGCGCCGCGCCAGCCTCGAGCATCAGGGCGCCCAGCTGGGCCGCGATATCGCGGAGCTCACCAGGCTGGCCCCGCGCTGGCTGAAATCCTTCGAGAAGCTCGAGCAACTGCGCGAGCAGAGCGGCCTGCCGCTCGCCACCGCCGAAGAACTTTCTTCCGGCATGCAGAGCGTGCTCGACAAGGAGCGCGAGTTCGAGCAAGAGAGCAACCGCATCGCGGCGCAGAAACAGGCGCTGGAGCTGCAAATTCGCAACCTGCAGCTGGGGGCTGGCGAGGCGGATCCGCGCCTGGCCCGCATCGCCGAGCAGGTGGGGGGTGTGCTGCTCTCCGATGTCTATGACGACATCTCCATCGACGATGCTCCTTACTACTCCGCGCTCTACGGCCCGGCCCGCAGCGCCCTGGTGGTGCTTGACCTTGAGGGCGCCATCGAGCGGCTGAAAAAGCTCGAAGATTGCCCGGAGGATATCTACCTCATCCAGGGCAACCCCGACTCCTTTGACGAGGATCTGGTGGAGGCTGACGAGCTCGGCGACGCCGTGCTGGTACGCACCAGCAAGCGTCAGGTGCGTTTCTC
The DNA here is from genome assembly GCF_041402505.1 of Aeromonas sp. S2(2024). Taxonomy (NCBI): domain Bacteria; kingdom Pseudomonadati; phylum Pseudomonadota; class Gammaproteobacteria; order Aeromonadales; family Aeromonadaceae; genus Aeromonas; species Aeromonas sp. S2(2024). The sequence continues at coordinate 12,708 of NZ_JBGLRL010000002.1, read as the reverse complement.
CCGCTACCCCGAGTTGCCGCTGTTTGGCCGCGCCGCCCGGGAAAAACGGATCGAGCAGCTCGACCTCGAGCGCGAGGGCCTCATCGAGGGCTACGCCAAGGCCGCCTTCGAGCAGCAGAAGTACCACCGTCTCTACGGGCATTTTCGCGACTTTATCGGCCAGCATCTGGACATCGCCTTCCGCCCGGATCCCGAGGCCGAAGTGGAAGCCAAGCAGGCTGAGCTGCGCAAGTTGCAAGGGGCCATGGCCGAGTGCGACAAGCAGCTGGCCGAGGCCAAAGCGGCCGCAGCCCAGCTGACCCGCCATATCCAGCTGGTGCAGGGGATGCTGCCCTTTGCCCATCTGTTTGCGGAGGCCGACCTGACCGCCCGTGTCGAGGCGGCTCACGCCGACGTGGAGGCGCTTAAAACAGCCGAAGCCTTTATCGCCAGGCACGGCAAGGCGCTGGAGAAGCTCGAGACCCTGGTGCAGGTGCTGCGCCAGGATCCGCAGGATCTCGCGGCCCTGCAGGCGGCGTATGATGAGGTGAGCGACCTGCTGGCCGAGCAGAAGCGCCGTTGCTACGTGCTCGATCAGCTGGTGGCCCGCCTGCCGCACTTTGCCTATCAGGATGCGCAAGATCTGCTCGGCAAAGCCTCCGAGATGAGCGAGCGGCTCAAAGAGAAGCTGAAAGCGGCCGAGCTGGCGGCCCGCACCGCCGGTGAACAGCACAAGCAGATTGCCCAGCGCCACACCGAGGCGCTGCAGCTGCGCACCGCGCTCGATTCCAGCGCCTCGGCCAAGCGCCAGACCCTGACCGAGTTCGAGCAGGAGCTGGCAGCCATGGGGCTCACCCTGTCGGACGACATGGAGGAGAAGTCCCGCGCTCACAAGAAAGAGATCGAGGAGCTGCTCATTCGCACCCGTTCCCGTCGCACCAGCGCCGAGGCCCAGTTGCAGGTGACCAAGCGAGAGATCGAATCCCTTGGCGGTCGTCTCAAGCTGGAGGGCAAGGACTACTACAGCGCCCGTAAATCCCTGGTGGGTCACAAGGCGAGCTGGTCGCGAGTGGTGCGACTGGCGCGGGAGACCGACGTCGAGAAGCGCCTCAACAAGCGCGAGCTGGCGTACCTCGACAGCGACGAGCTGCGCTCTATGTCGGACAAGGCGCTCGGCGCCCTGCGGGTTGCCGTGGCTCACGACGAGGCCCTGCGCGATGCGCTGCGACTGTCGGAAGGCAACCGCGGCACCGAGCAGAAGGTCGCCTTCTACGTGCAGGTCTACCGTTACCTCAAGGATCGCATCCGCAACGACATCATCCGCTCGGATGATCCGGTGGAGGCCATCGAGGAGATGGAGATCGAGCTGGCGCGCCTCGCCGACGAGCTCAAGCAGCGGGAGAATCACCTGTCGCTTTCTTCCCACGAGGTGGCGGCCAAGATCACCAACATCATCCGCCGCGAGCAGAACCGCATCCGGGTGCTCAACCAGGGCCTGCAGAACATCGCCTTCGGCCTGGTGCGCGGGGTGCGCCTCAACGTCAACATCCGCGAGGCCCACACCCGGCTCTTGACCGCGCTCGCCGATCAGAGCGCCATGCACAACGATCTGTTCGCCGACAAGGAGCTCAGCTTCTCCGAGGCGATGGCCAAGCTGTTCCAGCGCCTGAACCCGCAGATCGAGCAGGGGGAGCGCAACTATCAGGTGATGGGGGATGTGCTGCTGGACTATCGCAACTACCTGGAGCTGGAGATCGAGGTGCAGCGTGGTGCCGATGGCTGGCTGCGGGCCGAGAGCGGGGCCCTCTCCACCGGCGAGGCCATCGGCACCGGTCAGGCCATCCTCTTGATGGTGCTGATCAGCTGGGAGGAGGAGTCCCGCCGTCTGCGTGGCAAGGACATCGCCCCCTGCCGCCTGCTGTTCCTGGACGAGGCGGCCCGTCTGGATGGCAAGTCCATCGCCACCCTGTTCGAGCTGTGCGAGCGCCAGGACATGCAGCTGCTTATCGCGGCGCCCGAGAACATCAGCCCGGAGAAGGGCACCACCTACAAGCTCATCCGCAAGGTGCAGGGCAAGCACGAACACGTGCACGTGGTGGGGCTGCGGGGCTTCGGTTTCGCCGATGACAAGCTGATCGCCTGATCTCTTTCCCTGACAGGGGCTGACGGGTGGACACACAAACGGGAGGCTTGGGCCTCCCGTTTTCCATGGGAAATATGAGAGAGTAGGCTCCTGTTCGCGGGATCCAGACTGGTGATGAAGAGGGGGCGGCCATGGCACGTCGACCCGACATCGCATCGAGGAAATAAAACATGACGTGGAATCTACAAAAAGGGCTGCTGGCCTCCCTGTGCCTGCTGCTCGCGGCCTGCAGCAGCCAGCCTGATGCGGGCAGTGCGGGCAACTGGCGCGGTTATACCCAGACGGGGCTGGCTTCCTACTATGCCGATCGCTACCACAACAAGCGCACCGCCAGCGGCGAGCCTTACCAGAAGAGCGCCAACACCGCCGCCCACATGACGCTGCCCTTCGGCGCCATGGTGAGGGTGACCAATATCGCCAACGGCAAGAGCGTGGTGGTACGGGTCAATGACAGGGGCAACTTCCCGAGGGGGCGAGTGATCGATCTCTCAAGATCTGCGTTCAGCACCATAGGTAACACCCGCTCCGGCCTCATCAAGGTCAAGGTCGAGGTATTGTAGGGGGATGCCGCGGGGCGCCATAAGCTCCGCCCATCGCACCGCTGGCAACGGCAAGACCCCGCTCTTCGCATCTCGGCGTTGACAGCCTCCAGCCTTCAGCCGTATCTGTGTGATTGCATGACTGCCTTCAGGCAGGCACCCGGCTGATCTCTTGCTGCCCCTTGCCAGGGCGCCCATACAGAGGTTGTTGAGATGACGCACCGCACGCCCATTCAGGCCACACAGATCCCGGAGAGTACGGCAAAGTCCCTCTATCCGGAGCCTTTTGCCTCTCTGGTCAAACACCGTACCAGGCGCAAACTGGGGGAGCACTTCGGTCTTGCGAATTTCGGGGTGAACCTGACGACCCTGGCACCGGGGGCCATCTCGGCGCTCAAGCATCACCACAGCAAGCAGGATGAGTTTGTCTATGTGCTCTCGGGGACGCCCACGCTGCGCTATGGAGAGGATGAGTACCCGATGTCGCCGGGGGAGTGCATTGGCTTCAAGGGCGGCAACGGCCTGGCCCACCAGTTGCTCAACTACGGTGTGGTGGACGCCGTCTATCTCGAAGTGGGCGACCGACTGGCGGGAGACACTGTCGACTACCCCGATGATGATCTGGCCCTGGTGCAGGGCGCCGATGGCGCCTGGATCGCCAGACACAAGGACGGGACCCCCTATCAGGAGCCCCTCACTGTTGGGAAAGCATGATAAGCCTATGAAATTCATACCCTTGCACGAGGTACGCGCAGAGGATCTTCTGCCCCTGCTCAACGACGAGACGCTGCGAAAGCACCTGATTGACCACCCTCCCTTTGATACCGCCAGAGTGCGCGCCTGGATGGATGAGAAGAGGCGAATAGACGGGCTGCCCGGTTGCCGCGTGCGCGCCGTCCTCATTGATGGTGTCCTGGTGGGGTGGTGCGGGCTCCAGCCTGATGACGAGGGGGTCGAGATTGCCATCGTGATCGCCAGGGCGGGTTGGGGAAGGGGCATGGCCATCTTCCATGAGATGATGGGCTGGGCGCGCAGCATGGGCCATCAAGAGGTCATCTTTCATCTGCTGGACACGCGTCCCCCATACAAAGCCCTCGCCAGGCGCGCCACCAGGGTGAAGAAGACGACACTCTCTGGGCACTCCTTCACCAGCTATTACTTCTGCGTCGAGACCTGGTGCAGACCGTGACGGCTAACCGCTGCCACCTGTTGCTCGCACTGTCAGTGCCCACGTGCCGAGAGCCTGGTCACCCGGACCCGGTGCTCAGCTTGTCCGAGACTTCCGCGCAATGTGGCTTCGCTATGATTGACATGGCGACGTGACAGGCATGCAAACCCTGGCCGTCACTGGCGGACCGATGGGCGGTCGTTGCAGGAGGAGTCATGAAGAGAACGCTGATCCTGATGCGTCACGGCAAGTCCAGCTGGGAACAGGCACTGCCTGATCGGGTGCGCCCGCTTGCGGAGCGCGGTCTGCGCGACGCCCCCCTGATGGGCAGACGTCTGGCGCACGCGGTAGGGGTGCCCGACCTTATCCTGTCGAGCCCCGCCTGTCGGGCCTTGTCGACGGCCCGGCTTGTCGCCCATGAGCTGGGCTACCCGGCGAACGGGATTGTCATCGACGAGCGCCTCTACGGCAGCGATGTCGGGACCCTGCTTGCGGTGATGGATGAGCTTGAGGACGATCTGAGGTGCGTGATGCTCGTTGGTCACGATCCCGAGTTCACCGATCTTGCCCACTTCTTTTCCGGCAAGATCACCCGGATGCCGACCTGCGCCGTCGCCCGCTTCACCTTTGATGCCCCCTCCTGGTCGGCCGCTGTATCACAAACGCCGGTGACGGTCGTGCTCGACTATCCGAAAAAGGGGTAAGTGAATAGCAAGAGGAAGTGCAGGGTTGCCGCTCACCGGGGGCTGGGAAAGCCATGGGCAAGTAATCAAGCAAGAAGGGGAGCCCAGGCTCCCCTTCACATTCCCGTGATGTTGTTTATTTGGCGGTGATCGGTCCCTTGGTGCCCGCATCGTTGTCGACCCAGCCATCTTCCCCCTTGAGGCGACGATCCCCCTGTATGCGATAGATGACCATGCCTTCCTTGAACACCAGGGCCCCGTCGGATTTTTTGGCCTTGACCTGCTTGTCGTTGACCCACACCTGATCCTTGCCATCGATGCGGATGGTGGCGACGGTGGCGCCCGTCTCGGGGAAGGTGGCAACCCAGTTACCGGCGTAGGGGCTGGCGCTGGTGGCCGCCGGAGCATCACCAAATCCGGCGGCCGCGTTCTCAGCCTGGGTCTTGTCGATGTCGCAGCCGCTGAGCTCGCTCACCTGGGTGCAGCCGGAGCGCTCCAGCTTCTGTGCGTAGCTCATGTTCAGACCGCCGTCCGTGGCCGGGGCGGCAGCACCGAATCCCGCCTTGGCATTCTCCTCCTTGGTCTTGTGAATATCGCAGCCCTGGGCCTCGGTCACCTGAGTGCAGCCGGAGCGTTCCAGCTGCTGGGCATATTTTGCGTTGATGGCGTGAGCCGGGGCCATGCCAAGCAGGGTCAGGGTCACGAGCAAAGCAGCAGTTCTAGGCATAGTTAATCCCTCAAAGTGTGAGTCTTTCCGGTGCATCGCAGCCTTGACTGCCATGAGCAACAGCCTGTGTTTGCGGCAATATCCTGGGGGCGAGAGCCTGTCTCACGTTAGCACCTGTAACAGGTGTCGCACAGGAGGGCCGATGAATCTGTGCCATTCAGAGGGAGTCCGTGAACCTGTGGGCTCAGCTCTGGGGCACCCGGATCCCCTTGTCGAGATAGAGGCTGCTGTAGTGGGCACGATGGGTGACGAACATCACCTGGTGGCGGCTGCCGTCGGAGAGGATGACGAAATCCCCGGCCTGGGCCGGGCTTTGCAGCAAGATCTCGTGCTCGGGAGCCGTCAGCTTGTCGACCTCTTCCCTGAACGTAAGGGTGTATGAATACATATGGCACTCCACTGCGGGCTCATATACAGACACGTCTTCCCAACTCTAGTTGTCAGTACCCGGATCCGCGGCGCTCAAGCGGCACCTGTGCGGACGATAATTTTATGGGTAAGCTGGGCCTCTGATGCGGGCGCCCGGGAAGGGACCGCAGGGATGAGCTTGTGAAAGCCACTTTTCGTGAAGCAAGAAGCCAAGGAGTTGTCATGACGGAGCTGGTCACTGAGTTGGTGCGGATCGCCGCCTTTTCCGACGGATCCCGGGGGGGTAATCCCGCCAGCGTCTGGATCGGGGCCCAACTGCCGACGGCGGAGGAGATGCAGCGCATCGCCGCAGAGGTTGGATTCTCGGAGACGGCCTTCGCCGCCCCGCTGCACGGTGAGGGGCAAGAGGCCTGCGGACGGCAATGGCGGGTGCGCTACTTCTCTCCCGAGGCGGAGGTGCCGTTTTGCGGCCATGCCACCATCGCCCTCGGGGTGGCGCTGGCGCGCCGCTTCGGGGCAGGGGATCATGCACTCTGTCTCAACCAGACCAAGATCCGGGTCTCGGGCTGGCAGGATGAGCAGGGGCAGTGGCAGGCGGCGTTGCAATCCCCGCCGACCCACAGCAAACCGGCGCCGGCGGATCTGATGCGCGAAGCCCTGGCGCTGTTTGGCTATGATGCAGCCAGCCTGGATCCCCGCATCCCCCCAGCGCTCATTCACGGCGGCGCCGATCATCTGGTGCTGGCGCTAAGCGATCGCGCAGCGCTCTCGGCCATGCACTATTCGCTGGCGCAGGGGCGCCTGCTGATGCGCCGCGAGGGCCTGGTGACCATGCTGTTGGTGCATGTGGCCGGGGATCGGCTGTTTCACACCCGCAATGCCTTCGCCTATGGCGGCGTCTATGAGGATCCGGCCACAGGCGCTGCGACCGCAGCCTTCGCCGGTTACCTGCGCGATCTGCACTGGCCCCACGGCGGTGCCATCGACATAGTGCAGGGGGAAGACATGGGCATGCCGTCGCGGCTGCATGCCGAGATCCCGGCCGAACCCGGCAGTGCTGTGCGGGTGTCCGGCGGGGCGCGCTGGATCTGAGCCGGCAGCACGGGCAATACCAGGTCAGTTGAGGCAGGCGGAGGGTGTCGATGGGATTGTTCGAGCGAGCGGAGATCCGCGCCCTGAGCGAGAAGTTGCTGGCACTGGCGGCGGGGCAGGGGATCCTGCTCAACAGTGTCGCGGGGCGGGAGCTGGACGATATGTTGTGGCGGGTCGGCGGTGTGCAGCCGGTGGGACGCAGTGCGCGCCGCCAGCTCACCGAGCGAGGCAGGGCGTTTTTGACGACCCAGCTCGCGCAAGCAGCAGAGGAGCAACCCTGGTCGGGGGAAGTCGCGTTGGCGGCATTGGGTTGTCAATTACCCGCATCCATCAACGGTGCCACCTTGAGCGGCCTCTGGCTGCGTGACTGCAAGGCCGTGCTATCGCCACCGCAGTTGGCGCGAGTCGCCGAACTGGGCAGCCAGGTGCTGACTGACGAGGCGATCCGGCTGCGTACCCTGACCTCGCTGAGCCTGATCGATAAAGAGGGACGACTCCACAACATGACGCCCGTCATCAACCTGCTCGGGGAGCTCGCCTTGCCAGAGCGAGCCTTGACCGGGTTGCGAGGCATTGAGTGGCCGGGGCGGCAGATAGTGACGGTGGAGAACAAGGGGGCCTTCGTGGATTATCCGCTACAGCCAGGTGAGCTGCTGCTCTATGTACCGGGCCGCAACACCGCATTGGCAAAACGGGTGATGCCCCTGTTGCCGGCGGCCATCCCCTGGGCCCACTTTGGCGACCTGGATCAGCGGGGGCTGGAGATCGCCGCCGAATTGGCCCAGGCCACCGGCCGGCCCTTGGCGCTCTGGCTACCCCGCAATCTGGCCGATTATCTCCCTCACTATGCCCGCCCCCTAAGCCTCCCGTCGGCAGGATCGCAGAGCAAGATCCCTTGGCAGAGCAATGCCTGGGAGAGGGTATCCGGCTCCGCATTGACAGAGGCGCTCAACTATTTAGCCCTGAACAAGTGTTGGCTGGAACAAGAAGTGCTGGTGACCGCCAGGCACTGGCAGTCATGGCCATTGGAGTGAATATTGGCGTCATCGAGAAACAAAGAACCGCCGTCAGGCGGTTCTTTTCATGGTGCTGCGTTAACTTCCCGACCGATGGTATCCAGACAGGCACCCGTATCGGCTCAGGGTCGACCGCTGAGCAAGATGGCACCGCCGAGCGTGATGAACAGCCCGCCTGTGATGCGGCCGAACAGGCGCTGGCCGTTCCCCGGCTTTAAATAGTTGCCGGCGCGTCTGGCCAGGGCTACATAGCAGAGATGCACCAGGCTGACGATGGCACAGATGGTCAGGTACATGATGAAGAACTGGATGGGCAGCGAGCTTTGGTGATCGAGAAACTGGGGCAGCAGCGCGCAGAGGAAGATGATGGTCTTGGGGTTGCTGGCCGACACCAGAAAGGCTTCCCGCAGCAGGGAGCCGTTGCTCCGTGATGGAAGACTGACGCCAACCCGTTGCACCTTCTGACTCCCCGAGCCGGTCGCCCGCAGCGACTTGTAGCCGAGATAGATCAAGTAGCCACCGCCCGCCAGCTTGAGGGCGAGGAACAGGGGCGGCAAGGTCTGCAGCAGGGCCCCTACACCCATGGCAACCAGAAAGATGAGAATGCCCTGACAGAACAGATTCGCGCCTATGGTGAGCAGGGCCGGACGCCAGCCGAGCTGCAGGCCGTTTTTTACCACCAGCAGCACATTGGGCCCCGGGGTCAGGGTTGCCAGCAGATAGGCCAGCAGAAACAACATCCATGTATCCAAACTCATGATATCTCCTTCGTAAAGAGCACATCATGCTCCGCCCCAGGGGCCGCGTCCAGTGGCTGCTGCCGCCAGGATGTGGCTGTTTTTCAGGTGCTTAACCAAGCGCCAGTCCATTGGGAAAAGGGACGTCCGGAGACGTTGCCTGACTGGCGCAATAAAAAAACCGCCCTCAGGCGGTTTATTTATGCTGCCGACCCTTATTTCAGGGCTTTCTTCAGCTTCTTGATCTTGCCTTCGTGCTTGGCAATCTTCTCCTGGCGGGCGGCGATTTTCTTCTTGATATCTTTCTTGCTGGCTTTGGCCATAGGTCGTGCTCCTTGTTTCAAGCGGACATCATGGGGTCATGATGTTCAGGATCTGTCCATGTGAGGAGCCCAGAGTGCCACATGAATTCCATCCGGGCCAGTGCTTCAGGGTGCCGGGAGTGGATCATCCTCTGACGGAAAATACGGCAAAGGGGTGGCTAGCTCATCGGGACTGGTTTGCAGGATAGCCCAGTTTCCCCGCGGCGCCACTGTGGCCGCGCCGACTTAGGCTTTGGCCCGGCAACAAAAAAGCGCCCCCGGGGGCGCTTCTTGCATCATTCAAACCACAGGCCTAAGGGATCAGGCCTTCTTCAGGTAGGCCGCGACCAGCACTATCTGCACGCCGTTGACCTTGCCTTCGATGTGCAGCGGGTTGTTGGTGAGGCGAATGCCCTTGACCAGGGTGCCGCGCTTGGCGGTGAAGCCGCCGCCCTTGACCTCCAGATCCTTGATCAGGGTGACGGAATCCCCCTCCTGCAGCACGGCGCCGTTGGAGTCGACGGTGGGCACGCTGTCGTCATCGTCGCTTGCGCTGCCCGCCTCGGCCCAGGCCTTGGTCTCTTCTTCCATGTACATCATGTCCAGCATGTCCTGGGCCCAGATCTCGCCCTGGGCGGACAGGGCTTTAAGCTGGCGCCATGCCATCACTTGCACCGCTGGCACCTGGCTCCACATGCTGTCACCCAGGCAGCGCCAGTGGTTGACCTCGGTGGTGTCCGGCTGCTCTAGCTGGCCACGGCAGGTGGAACACAGCACCACGCTGTGGTCATCGTCACTGGCGGGGGAGTGTGGCACCGGGAAGGCAGTCAGCGCATGTTCTGCGCCACACAGCTCACACTTGGCGTCCGCACGCGCTTGCAGGATGGCATTGATGTCCACTAGATAGCCTCTTATCTGAATTAATACAGTGACTTACGTAAGTGCGTCGGTCGATTATCGGAATAAATGTTAGGACGATTATCACCGTCCGAAGGCTGCCAGTATACACAATGTGGGGGTATTTGGACAGAGCCTGTGATGTGCTACAAGTGTGCAACAACTATCACAATAGCGGTAAGGTTGAAGGGCAGGTTAGGGCTGGGCGAGGTTTGACTTCGGTTGTGCTTGCTTCGTCTCTTCATTGATATGGACGTTAATATCAAGTGCGTAATACTCAGAATGCAGCAGCCAAGGAATCGTCTATGAACAAGATTCACCTCAAGATAAATGCAACCCTCATTGCTCTCGTCGTAACAGCGGGAGCAGTCCCAGTGCATGCCGCCTCCCGGTTCACATGCGACTTCCCAAAAATGAATGGCCCTCTAATCTTTCAATGGAACGGTGACAGTGCAGTCTTGGTAGGAGGTTCTGGCCATGCGGAAGTGACCCCTATTGAAGGAGTTGGGGGTGTTGTTACTTTTGTAGAGGTTACACCCGGTGGTTCAGTGCAAGTGACTGCGATAGAGCGTGACGGTGGCGCTGTTCATGGGAGGCATACAATTATCCCTGATGGAAAAGTCTTGGAGTCACAGGTGCGAGGAGTATGCACACGTGAGCAGGTGGGTGAGTAAATCGATTTTTACGACACAATTTTCCGTGGTAGGGGTTACGGTGTTTTCGTTTGGTACTTTTCAAAATACTCACCAGCCAGTGTTTGAGCATCGGCCAATTCCGCAGGGGTTAGCTTTTTGGCGACTTTGTCACGGATTGTGGCCGCTTCAATATAACCATTGGTAGAGGCTACGGAAAACCATACATATGCCATTTTGTTGTTCTCTGGTAACCCATCGCCATTGTAATAGAGCACCCCGAGACTGAATTGAGCTTCACCAAATCCCTGTTCAGCTGCCTTGCGAAACCACGACGCAGCTTGACGGTAATCTTGTGTTACCCCTTTACCTTCGTAGTACGCCCTTCCGAGCATGTACTGCGAGATAAATGACCCTTGACTAGCTGCTTTCCGGAAGAACGAAACAGCCAGACGGTAATCTTGCGTTACCCCTCGGCCTTCCTTATACATCATCCCGAGATTGTGTTGAGCTTCCTCATCATCCTGCTCTGCTGCCTTGCGGAACCATGTCTCAGCTTTGAGGTTATCCTGTGTTATCCCGTCGCCGAAAAGGTACATTGCTCCCAGATGAGACTGTGCGCTGGCATCCCCCTGTTCTGCCGCTTGTTGAACTTCAGCAAATGGCGCGTCCCGCAAGTCTTTCGCCTGAACTGTAGCCCCACCAAAACAAAGCCCCACCAAGAGCAACGCCAATACTGTTTTCATCACTGAATTCTCCATAACGCTGGAAGTGACCACACTGTATCACTGGTACTGAAAGGCATGTGTTTATTGAGTCACAGTTCAATAATGGTTGATAGGATGGGTAGGTGATTAGGATGAGTTTTTACAACACAATTTTGTCTGGGGGCACCTTGCTGGACTGTCCCCCCCTGTTTCCCCCCATAGGCCCTCAGTCCGGCACTCTACAGTCCAAGACCCGCCGAGCCCAAGAGCTCGTCAGCCCGCCGCCATCCTGCCTGTATCGAATCCTCCAGCATCGTATGCCATCACGCTTGTGTTGTATTGGCTATGCTTAGGATGATCATAGCGGAGCTCACAGGGGCTCTCCTGCTGCATACGGTAATGACAACAAGCATTCGTTTGATGTCATCAGCTGACAGGTGGTGCCATGCCATGACAACAAGTGGTTATTGACTATTGATGTCATGGTGACATAGGATGCAGGCAATTGATGTCATCACTTGCTGTCACTGCCTACTGCTTACCGGAGAGAGTCATGTCACGTACCTTTGCTTACTGCCGGGTGTCCACCACCGAGCAGACTACCGAGAACCAGCTGCTTGCACTCCGTGCTGCTGGCCTAGACATCCGCCCTGACCGTGTGGTCGAAGAGACTATCAGCGGCGCCACAGCTGCTACCGCTCGCCCTGAGTTCATCCGCCTGCTGGATAAGCTGGAAGTAGGGGACACGCTGGCTGTGTTGAAGCTCGACCGTCTAGGCCGTGACTCCATCGACGTACAGCAGACCATAGCTCTTCTGACCCAGAAGGGCATTCATGTCCGCTGCCTTGACATCCCTGTCGATGACCTGTCCAGTCCGAACGGGAAGCTCATGCTGCAACTGATGGCTGCCTTCGCAGAGTTCGAGCGGGGACGCATCAGGGAGCGCACCGTAGAGGGGCAGGCACGAGCCCGAGCAGAAGGGAAGGTCATCGGTAGGCCAGTGGCTACGGATACGCGAGAGGCGGTGCAGAAGCGGCTTGCTGAGGGGATGTCGTGGTCAGAGGTAGCGGCTGACATGGGTATATCAGTCAGGACAGTGGCGAGGCATGCAGCTGGACTAACGAAGTGAGTACGAATGGTCTCGTTTGAAAATAGTCCAATAGTATATAAAGGGACTGACCGATGGGAAGTTCCGCATACCGACTTGGCGTTGCTAGGGTTCAGGCCTCAATTGAAAATAGTCCAATAGTATATAAAGGGAAGGGTGTCACCGCCCTGACCGCCCCGAGCGAAGGGCCCACGGAACAAGCGCCGGGCGTAGGCCCGCTACACGGTGCTTCATGAGCCCTGTTTACCTCCGCTTCCAGAGTTCGGGGTAATCCTATTCACGAGGTGGAGTATTTAGAGGGAGGCGGTGTCGAGTTATTGACTCTGGTGCCTTGCTCCCAACTCAAGCTAAGACTTGTTTGGCGGTCGCCTGCTATCTCTAGTTATTCCTCTCCAACGTAAGACTTATTTTCGAGAATTCCTGACGATGAAAGGGTTACACTAAACCGCTTAAATAGAGAAAAGAAATCCAGCAAACTCATGTCTATCCGTATCTCTCTCTGTAGTGGTCTAATCATCCCGGACACCATTTTAGGTGGTACAGTCGCCACCATGACTTGAGGTGTTCAATGACAAGATTACGTCGCTCATTTACTGCTGAATTCAAACT